>NZ_DATJWR010000080.1:0-8936 GCF_035501035.1 Paraburkholderia sp. | reverse complement strand
GGTAGCCATTCGTAGCATCACTCTGCGGCGAGCCACTCCAGCACGGGAATCGTCGCGGGCAGCAGCGGCTCGACGCTCGCCGGCAGCGATTGCCAGACGAACGCCTGGCCCTCGCGACCATGCGGCTCACCGGTCCAGTCGGTCACCTTGCAGAAGTAGAGGCGCACATAGGCGTGCGGGTAATCGTGTTCGAGCGTGTGCCAGAGGTGACACGCCTTCACGTCGATGCCCAGTTCCTCGTGCAATTCGCGCGCGAGCGCAGCCTCGACCGACTCGCCCTTCTCCAGCTTGCCGCCCGGAAACTCCCAGTAACCCGCATAGGGCTTGCCCTCGGGGCGCTGCGCGAGCAGATAGCGGCCGTCGGGCTGCACGAGCACGCCAACCGCGACTTCCGTCACGGGGCGCGCGGGCGCGCTCGCGGTCCTCGGAGCGTCGCCGCTCATGCCTCTTGCGCCTTCTTGCCCGACCAGTCGCGTGCGAACTGCCACGCTACGCGGCCCGAGCGCGAGCCGCGCTCCAGCGCCCAGACGAGCGCGTCGCCGCGTGCGGCCTCGACTTCGGCGTCATCGCAGCCGAAATGGCGCAGCCAGTGGCCGACGATCGTCAGATAGTCGTCCTGCTTGAACGGATAGAAGCTCACCCAAAGGCCGAAGCGCTCGGAGAGCGAAATCTTCTCCTCCACGACTTCACCCGGATGGATCTCGCCGTCGGGCATGTGCTTGTACGTCTCGTTGTCGCTCATGTACTCGGGCAGCAGATGGCGTCGGTTCGAGGTCGCATAGATCAGCACGTTGTCCGACTGCGCGGCCACCGAGCCGTCCAGCGCCACCTTCAGCGCCTTGTAGCCCGACTCGCCTTCCTCGAACGAGAGATCGTCGCAGAACACGATGAAGCGTTCGGGGCGCGTCGAGATCAGGTCGACGATGTCGCCGAGGTCGTGCAGATCGTCCTTGTCGACTTCGATCAGGCGCAGGCCGTCCTTCGCATACGCGTTCAGGCAGGCCTTGATCAGCGACGACTTGCCGGTGCCGCGCGCGCCGGTGAGCAGCACGTTGTTCGCGGGCTTCTTCTGCACGAATTGGCGCGTGTTGCGGTCGATGAGATCTTTCTGGCGATCGATGTTCTGCAGGTCGTCCAGCGTGATCAGCGAAATCGCCGGCACCGGTTGCAGATAGCCACGCCCCTGGCGCTTGCGCCAGCGAAACGCGATGGCCGCGTTCCAGTCGACCTCGGGCGCCGACGGCGGCAGCACCGCTTCGAGGCGGCCCAGCAATGCTTCGGCGCGATTCAGAAACTGTTCGAGCTTGTCCATGTGATCAAGACGTTTTCAATCGGTAACGGCGTTCAGGAACGATAGTCGGCGTTGATGCTCACGTAGTCGTGCGACAGGTCGCAGGTCCAGATGGTGGCCTGCGCGTCGCCGCGGCCGAGCAGCACGCGAATCAGGATCTCGCTCTTCTTCATGACGCGCTGGCCATCTTCTTCGCGGTACGCCGGGTTACGGCCACCCGCCTTCGCTACGAGCACGTCGTCGAGATAAAGGTCGATCTTGTCGACGTCGAGATCCGTCACGCCCGCATAGCCGATCGCGGCCAGGATGCGACCGAGGTTGGGGTCCGACGCGTAGAACGCCGTTTTGACGAGCGGCGAATGGCCAATCGCATAGGCGATCTGACGGCACTCGGCCACGTCCTTGCCGCCTTCCACCTGAACGGTCATGAATTTGGTCGCGCCTTCGCCGTCGCGCACGATCAGCTGCGAGAGATCCTGGGCGACGGCCGTTACTGCGTCGCGAAGCGCGGCATACGCGCTCGTTTGCGTGGAGGTGATCGCAGGCAGGCTCGACTTGCCCGAGGCGATCAGCATGAACGAGTCGTTGGTCGAGGTGTCGCCGTCGATGGTGATGCAGTTGAACGAGCGGTCGGCCACGTATTTCACGAGTTCGTCGAGCACCGGTTGCGCGACGTTCGCGTCGAAGGCGAGGAAGCCGAGCATGGTGGCCATGTTCGGCTTGATCATGCCCGCACCCTTGCTGATGCCGGTGAACGTGATCGTGTGTCCTTCGATCGTGACCTGGCGCGACACGGCCTTCGGCAACGTGTCGGTCGTCATGATGGCCTGCGCGGCGTCGTACCAGTTCGCGGCCTTGCGGTTTTCGAGCGCGGCGGGCAAGCCGGCCTTCAGGCGGTCGATGGGCAGCGGCTCGAGAATCACGCCGGTCGAAAACGGCAGCACCTGGGAAGGCTCGATGCCCGCGAGACGCGCCAGCTCATCGCAGGTTTCGCGGGCGTGCGCGAGGCCCGGCTCGCCGGTGCCGGCGTTGGCATTGCCGGTGTTCACCACCAGCGCGCGAATGCCCTTGCCGCCTGCGCGCACTTTCGCGAGATGCTCGCGGCATACCGTGACCGGCGCAGCGCAGAAGCGGTTCAGCGTGAATACGCCGGCGACGCTCGCGCCTTCGTCGACGGAAATGACCAGCACATCCTTGCGATTGGGCTTGCGGATGTTGGCTTCCGCCCAGCCGAGCGTCACGCCGGCGACGGGATAAAGTTGAGCGGGATCGATCGAGGGGAAATTGACAGCCATCGTGGCGACCTGTCGAAAAGGCAATGCCGGCCAAGGCGCTCAGGGCCTGGCCGGCATCGGGATTCAAAACGTAAGACCCGCCACGAAGTGCGGGCCACCGGATTCAACGCTCAAGTTTGCACGGCGCCTGCGACAGGCCTGCGACAGGCAAATGGCAGCGAGACCATGTGCCGCCGCGACGCCGCATCACGAGATCTTGCCGTGGCACTGCTTGTACTTCTTGCCGCTGCCGCACGGGCACGGATCGTTGCGGCCCACCTTCGGCAGGTCGTGACCCACCGGCGCCGTGTGGCTCATGGCCGCGCCCACCATGGCCGCGGCGGCATCGGCCGCCACGGGTGCGGCAACTGCAGGACCCGGCGCCGCTTCGGCCTCGGCGAACTCCGCGTGACGGAACTCGACGTTCTCGAGATGATGGCCTTGCTCTTCGATCTGCTCGGCTGCCTGCTCGAGCTGCTCCGGCGACTGGATCTGCACGTTCATCACGATACGCGTGACCTCGAGCTTCACGGCTTCGAGCATCGCGGCGAACAGCTCGAACGCTTCGCGCTTGTATTCCTGCTTCGGGTTCTTCTGCGCATAGCCGCGCAGATGGATGCCCTGACGCAGATGGTCGAGCGCCGCGAGGTGCTCGCGCCAGCTGCGGTCGAGCGTCTGCAGCATGACCGAGCGCTCGAACGCGCTGAACGATTCGCGGCCCACGAGCGCCACCTTCTGCTCGTAGGCTTCGTCGCCGGCGGCGATCACGGCTTCGAGAATCTCGTCGGTGTTGATCGACGACGACTCGTTGATCATCTCCTGAATCGCAAGGTCGAGCTGCCATTCGTTGCGCAGCACTTCTTCGAGTTCGGGCACATCCCACTGCTCTTCGATGCTGCTCGCCGGCACGAACTGACGCACGATGTCCGTGATGACGCCGTGACGCATCGCGCCGATCGTTTCGGTGATGTCATGCGCTTCGAGCAGTTCGTTGCGCTGCTGGTAGATCACCTTGCGCTGATCGTTCGAGACGTCGTCGTATTCGAGCAGTTGCTTGCGGATGTCGAAGTTGCGCGCTTCGACCTTGCGCTGCGCCGACTCGATCGAGCGCGTGACGATGCCCGCCTCGATCGCCTCGCCTTCCGGCATCTTCAGGCGGTCCATGATCGCGCGCACGCGGTCGCCCGCGAAGATGCGCAAGAGCGGGTCTTCAAGCGACAGATAGAAGCGCGACGAGCCCGGGTCGCCCTGACGGCCCGCACGGCCGCGCAGCTGGTTGTCGATCCGGCGCGACTCGTGGCGCTCGGTGCCGATGATGTGCAGGCCGCCCGCGGCCTTCACCTGATCGTGCAGCGTCTGCCATTCGTCGTTGAGCTTCTGAATGCGGCGTGCCTTTTCGTCGGCGGGGATCGCGTCGTCGGCTTCGATGAACGAGGCCTGCTTCTCGACGTTGCCGCCCAGCACGATGTCGGTACCGCGACCCGCCATGTTGGTGGCGATGGTGATGCGCTGCGGACGCCCCGCTTCGGCGACGATCGCCGCTTCCCGCGCGTGCTGCTTCGCGTTGAGCACCTCGTGCGGCAACGCCGCCTTGGTCAGCAAGTGCGAGAGCAGCTCGGAGTTCTCGATCGAGGTCGTGCCGACCAGCACCGGCTGGCCCCGCTCGTAGCATTCGCGAATGTCGCGAATCACTGCGTCGTAGCGCTCCTTCGCCGTCTTGTAAATCTGGTCCTGCTTGTCGATCCGCTTGGGCGTGCGGTTGGTCGGGATCACGACCGTTTCGAGGCCGTAGATCTCGTTGAATTCGTACGCTTCGGTGTCCGCCGTACCCGTCATGCCCGAAAGCTTCGCGTACATGCGGAAGTAGTTCTGGAACGTGATCGAGGCGAGCGTCTGGTTCTCGCTCTGGATCTTCACGTGCTCCTTCGCTTCCACGGCCTGATGCAGGCCGTCAGACCAGCGGCGGCCGGCCATCAGGCGGCCGGTGAATTCGTCGACGATGATGACTTCGCCGTTCTGCACCACGTAATGCTGGTCCTTGTGGAACAGTGTGTGGGCGCGCAGCGCGGCGTACACGTGGTGCATCAGCGTGATGTTCTGCGGCGCGTAGAGGCTCTCGCCCTCGCCGATCAGGCCCCACTCGGCGAGCATGCGCTCGGCCTTTTCGTGGCCCGATTCTGTGAGGAACACCTGACGCGCCTTTTCGTCGAGCGTGTAGTCGCCCGGCTTTTCCACGCCCGTGCCGTCGGCCTTCTCTTCGCCGATCTGCTGCTCGAGCAGCGGCGGCAGTGCGTTCATACGCACGTAGAGCTCGGTATGGTCTTCGGCCTGGCCCGAGATGATGAGCGGCGTACGCGCTTCGTCGATCAGGATCGAGTCCACCTCGTCGACCACGGCGAAGTTCAGCGCGCGCTGCACGCGCGCCTCGGTCTCGTAGACCATGTTGTCGCGCAGGTAGTCGAAGCCGAACTCGTTGTTCGTGCCGTAGGTGATGTCCGCCGCGTAAGCCTGCTGCTTCATCGCGTGGTCCATCTGCGACAGGTTGATGCCGACGCTCAGACCGAGGAAGTTGTACAGGCGGCCCATCCACTCGGCGTCACGCTGCGCGAGATAGTCGTTCACGGTCACGACGTGCACGCCGCGGCCGGACAACGCGTTCAGGTACGCGGCGAGCGTGGCGACGAGCGTCTTGCCCTCGCCCGTACGCATTTCGGCGATCTTGCCGTAATGCAGCACCATGCCGCCGATCAGCTGCACGTCGAAGTGGCGCATCTTCAGCACGCGCTTGCTCGCCTCGCGGCAAACCGCGAACGCTTCGGGCAGTAGCTCGTCGAGCGAGGTGCCGTTGGCCACCCGCTCGCGGAACTCGACCGTTTTCGCGCGCAGTTGCTCGTCGGTGTACTGCTCGATCTTCGGTTCGAGCGCGTTGATCGCCGCTACCGTCTTCTGATATTGCTTGATCAGGCGCTGATTGCGGCTGCCAAAGATTTTCTGTAAGAAACCGGTGGTCATCGGATCGGTGTCTGCGTCGCGGCTTCGGCCGGGATTCCTGCGCGGGTGGGTTTAGCTGATCGTGCAGCGCCTGCCGCAATGCCTGCTGCAGTTTCTACACTCCGCACCCGGATCGGAAGGACCTCGGCGGCTTAAGCCCAAATGGTGGATTCGAATCGCGCATTTTAGCACGCGCCCTCACGGCCGCCTGTGTCAGCGCAAAGACGGCCCTGGCGCGCTCAATGCCCGTACGCACGGCCTTCCCGTCGTGTGGCGAAGGGCCGCGAGACGGTCCTGGTCATCAGGCCAGGTCTGGCTGGAAGGCGCGTTCAAGCAGGATGGGACGCGGTGCGCAGGCTACAATGGCGGCATCACGGTACGACTTCGAAGTATCGCGCCACGCGCGCCTGCGCGCTCGCCCATCTTTCTGCCACATGAGCCGTTTCTCGCCTTTTTCAAGGTCCACGGGGCCACGCGCCCCGCAGCCGCTCGCCGAAGTGCTGAGGCGCACGGACGCGTTCGCGCCGCTGCGCGCCGGCGTCGAGCAGATTGCGGCGATCCAGCGCGACCTCGACGCATTGCTGCCCGACTATCTCGCAGCCAGCGTGGAACCGGGCTTCATCAAGGACGGCAAGCTGGCCCTCTTTGCCGGGCATAACGCGCTCGCGGCGCGGCTGCGCCATCTCGAACCGCGTCTCGTGGCCGACCTCCAGGCGCGCGGGTGGCCCCTCGACGGCGTGCGCATTCGCGTACGCCCGCAGGCGGTGAAGGAGCCCACGCCGCCCAAAGAAGCTCGCATGACGCCGGCAGGCGCCGCCGCGCTCATGGCGCTCAGCGAGTCGATGGCGCCCTCGCCCTTGCAGGCCGCGCTCGCGAAAATGGCGGCGCGCCACATCAAGAAGCGCTGAACCGCGGCACAAATCGCACAAAATGAAAAAGGGCGGCATGAAGCCGCCCTTTCCTCTCTCGGCAAAAGCCGAAACACTCAGGCAAACGCCGTCTGCGCCTCATAGCCGAAGCCGCGCGGAGCCTTTTGCATATCGTCGAACGTGACGATCTCGTAGGCGTCCTCGTTTGCGAGCAGCTCGCGCAGCAGCGCGTTGTTCAGGCCGTGGCCCGACTTGTAGGCATCGTACGCGGCCAGCAGCGGATGGCCAATCACGTAGAGGTCGCCAATCGCGTCGAGCATCTTGTGCTTCACGAACTCGTCGTCGTAGCGCAGGCCGTCGTTGTTCAGGATGCGGTATTCGTCCAGCACGATCGCATTGTCCATGCTGCCGCCGCGCGCGAGGCCCAGCTCGCGCATCATCTCGACTTCATGTGCGAAGCCAAAGGTGCGCGCGCGTGCGATTTCACGCACGTACGACGTGTTGGCGAAGTCCACTTCGAGCGCCTGGCCCGTTTTGTCGACGGCCGGGTGACGGAAATCGATCGTGAACTTCAGTTTGAAGCCGAAATACGGCTCCAGGCGCGCGAACTTGTCGCCGTCGCGAATCTCGACCGGCTTCTTGACCTTGATGAACTTCTTCGGTGCGTTCTGCTCTTCGATGCCCGCCGACTGGATCAGGAACACGAACGAAGCCGCGCTGCCGTCCATGATGGGAATTTCCTCGGCGGTCACGTCGACGTAGAGGTTGTCGATGCCAAGGCCCGCGCAGGCGGACATCAGATGCTCGACCGTCGAGACGCGTGCACCGTCCTTCTGCAGCACCGAGGCAAGACGGGTGTCGCCGATCGCCATCACCGATGCAGGAATGTCCACCGGCGTCGGCAAATCCACGCGCGAAAACACGATGCCCGTGTTCGGCGCCGCCGGACGGAGCGTCAGGTCGACCTTGCGGCCCGAATGCAGGCCGATGCCGACTGTCTTCACGATCGATTTGATGGTTCGCTGCTTCAACATGGTTCTCTGCTCATTGAAAATCCCAATCGGGACTTTTTAATTCATAGCGCGAATTATACTCCAGTTGCGGCAAGTCCGTCGTCCTCACGGGCGCGACAAACTGTTTCCCTCTGTTACCCGGCAGGGAGGGAGGGCGGGCCGATTTCCGGAACGGAGGCGTTCCCGGGGTCATCGGCCCGCTGGGCTCACGTAATCACCTGTCACATTTGCGCCGCGCTATGGCGTTGCATCGAGGCAACGCAACGCTCGCGAATGCGCTCATGCGCGGGTCAACGTGGCAAGTATGCTCGCGGCATCGCTTACTTCGAACTTGCCGGGCGCTTCGACGTGCAGCGTCTTGACCACGCCGTCATCGACCACCATCGCGTAGCGCTGGGAGCGGATTCCCATGCCACGCGCCGACAAGTCCTGCTCTAGTCCGAGTGCACGAGTCAACGCCGCGCTGCCGTCGGCCATCATGCGTACCTTGCCCGAGGTACGCTGATCGCGTCCCCACGCGCCCATCACGAACGCGTCGTTGACGGACACGCACCAGACTTCGTCGACACCGGCCGCGCGCAGCGCGTCGTAGTGCTCGACGTAACCCGGAACGTGCTTCGCTGAGCACGTGGGCGTGAACGCGCCCGGCAATCCGAAGATCACCACGCGCTTGCCCGCCGCTTCCTTGCGCACGCTGAAGCTGTTGGGCCCCAGCGTGCAACCCTCGCGCGCGTCTTCGACGAACTCGAAGAGGGTCGCTTCGGGCAGCGTTTCACCCTGTTTGATCATGACTCGTCCTTTGCAACGATGCACAAGCTTGTAGCGCTGGCGTAGCGGATCACCGCCTCTCGCAATGTTGGGCAACGATGTACTTCAAGGTTCTGCAGGTCCACCGGGCGACACCGCGCCCGTCCCCCACGCACTTTGCGTGGCGGGCAACCGTCCCTGCCGCGCATCCTCGCGGATGCGGCCTTGCTGGCCTTGCTCGCCTTCATTGCGACGCCCGCACTGCGTCCGTCTGCGGGCGAGCGCATATCATGCGCCCTGCCGCAGCCAGACCTCTAGCTTAGTCCGCCTGCTTGCGCAGGAACGCCGGGATGTCGTACGTGTCGACGCCCTTTTCCTGCAGCGCCTGCACGTGCGAAGCCGCGGTGTCGCGCGACGTGCGCCAGACAGCCGGCGTATCGAGCGCGCCGTAGTCGGCGGTGTTGCCGTGCGCGTGCTGCGGCGCGTACGAGCCCTGGGCCGCCGGGATCGGATGGTTGTCCGTGCCCGTGCGCAGGAGCTGCATCGGCGCGGCCTGCTGCTTCTTCGCCGCGCGGCCAAGGCCCGTCGCCACCACCGTCACGCGCAGTGCGTCGCCCATCGCGTCGTCGTACACCGCGCCGAAGATCACCGTGGCGTCTTCCGCAGCATAGCTCTTGATGGTGTTCATCACTTCGCGCGTTTCCGACAGACGCAGCGAACGGCTCGACGTGATGTTGACGAGCACGCCACG
>NZ_DATJWR010000079.1:0-26548 GCF_035501035.1 Paraburkholderia sp. | reverse complement strand
CGAAAAGGATTGGAAGATGCCACCTATCACCTGGCGGCAAGCAGTCAATCAGTTCGCCATCCTGTTCGGCGAGCGATTCACCGCCGCCATCAGCTGAGATTTTTAACCGACCTCAGCACACGAAATTCCTGACACCTCCCGCTCGCTGCGGTCAGCCTTGCACTGTCGAAGCTGGACACACCTTCACTGGGCGATCCTTCGGATGAACCGTCCAACGACGTTCAATTCACCCCAACCCTCGTGCTGCGTAACTCTACTGCGCCGCTCGGCCCCACAGCCTTGTGAATGTCGTGAACGCAACGCAGCTGGCTGCGAGCCGATTTCCAGCAGCTCGCCCTGCTCGCCACTCTATGAGCGCCCAGTTGAATGTGGGCGTGAAAGAGATCAAATCGCCCTATTACGTTTCCCATGACCATTACCGTGACGAAGTCCACTTCCGGGTAAATTGATCATGTAATATAGTACTCCTAAATAAATGCTGCATCCGATTCCGCCGCCCCGTTTCGATTCCAATACCGCGTCCTTACAGCCGATCCAGTCGAGCGAGCAGATCCTTAGCCAGTCTCTCAATATGCATGGGTAGCAACGGCATAGCCAGAATTGCATTTACCCTGCCCCGCCAGTAATCGAGGCCGACCACCGCCCCCGCTTCGATGGCACGTACGCTGTCGGCCGAGTGCTCGAGATGGCCAAGGACGTTCCCGATATGCGCCAGACCCCTCTCGGCAAAATCGTAACCCACGATAGATTCCCCTGTCCGTATCCGGAAGGTTCGTTCTTGTGTGCACCATCACGCTTCAAACGCATCACTCCTCGTAGGGCAGACACAAACAATCGTCCCAGTGAATGCTCACCGCCGTGGGCGCGTCTGTTGCCACCACTCATGGTGATCGAGGTTGCGAAGGAGATCGGCACGGCGCCGTTCACGGCGGTAGTGCGCCGCAACTCCAGATGCCGCCAACACCAGCACGATCATGCCGATAGCCATACCCAGCCAGGATGGGTCCATGTGAGTGAGCCTCCTCAGGTACGCTCATATCGCTGCCCGCTTGCGCGGGCCGCACGCACTATGAATATAGTCCGCCCCGATGACAGATCGTCGGCTCTTGACCGTCGATCAGCACACTCGCGCAATGGCGCGCAGCAGCGCGTCGCCGCGCGGCGTGACACGGGGAACGGGGAAGCCCGCTACAGGTGGCTCGTTCGCGATCAGATCAAGCTCACGAAGTGCGCCCAGCTCGGCGCGGTCCGCCTCGATGCGCTCGGGCGCGTCCTTCACCAGCAACAACGTCGCCAACTCGTGCGGGCTCAACATGTCGCTTCCCTCCCGAAAGGGAACTGTGAGATGAATGGGTAGTCCGTTCCTGGCAACCGCTGGGGTCCCGGAAAACCGGATCGAACCTGGTGAGAATATCGGTCGGTAGTCGTCATCTACGTGGATGACGCGCGACGCCGGTTGGGCGACTTCGTCGCTGCGCCGCGGCGGGCGCGGCTTCTGCGGCGCTCGCACGGGATTCATGTATCGTGGCAAGAGATATTTGATCTGGAGTGCTCACGAAATGCCTCTCTGGTTCTCGCTGAAGGGGTTGGCCGCCGCCACCGCGACCGGCCTGCCCGCGCCGGGCCGATTGCCCTTGCGCACCACGCCCCGTCGATCTAGAGCCTTCATTCTAACTTTGTTAAATCGACGACGTTATGACACGCGATCCAGGAGTTTCCCCAATATGTGGGATCGGCCGGTGGTGTTTGCCGGCCGCCCCATGACGTGGTTGCTGAAGGCGCTCGTTATCGCTGGTGGTTCACGCTAGATACGGCGCGCCGCCGCGCGCCGGCTTGCGGCAAACGAAAGCGCCCTACTCGCCGATCCACGATCCGCGCAGGTCGCTGTCGTGCAGCAGCTGCAACAGCGTTTGCGCCGGGCGACTGAGCCGCTTCGCGGCTAGCGCGATGAACTCGACGTCGGGCAGCATGGGCAGGCTCGCGACATTGAGCGGCGGCGCGAGTCCGCGCGCTGCGAGATACTGGGGCCGCACCGTGATGCCGAGGCCGCCGCGCGCCGCCGCCACACAACCGGAATGACTGCTGCTCGTGCACACCATTTGCCAGCGGAAGTCCGTCTGGGCCAGCGCCTCCAGCACGACAGCGCGCGTCACACTCGGTTCGGCCACGAGAATCAGCGGCAATGGCTGCGCGAGATCGACCATCGTGCCCGTGCGCGCGAGCCACTCCAGCCGCCCCGTGAAAAGCGCCACGCCTCGCCTCTCGCCCAGGCGCCGCTTGCCGATCATGAGGTCGATTGCGCCGGCGTCGAGCAGTTCGTAAAGATGCCCCGTCATGCCGATCGTGATCTCGAGTTCCACGTCGGGATGCGCATTGCGAAACGCCGCGAGTACGGCCGGCAGCGGACCGAGCGCCACGTCGTCGGACGAACCGAGCCGCACGCGGCCCTTCAGGCGCGGTGCGCGAAACTGCGACTCGGCGCGGCCGATGGCCTGGAGGATCGCCCCCGCATGCGCGAGCATGGCCTCGCCGTCGGCGGTGATCGCGAGCGAATGGGTGTCGCGTACGAATAGCCGCCGGCCAACTTCCTGTTCGAGACGCCGGATATGCTCGCTCACGCTCGATTGCGTGAGACCGAGCTGGCGCGCCGCCTCGGTGAAACTGTGGCAGGCTGCGACCGTCGCGAAACTCTTGAGCCAGACTGGATTGAGCATGACGCATTGTTATCGGCAACGCCGATAACAGTCAACGCCCCCAGGGTGATTCCCGATTGAAGATGGTACCGCTATCATGTCACCAGGTTAACAGAGTCGGGAAGGCACGACGTCTGGCGTCCCAAGGTGTTCGGCCATAAGGGCGCAGGACGCACAAGGTCGCAATGAAACAGGATTCAAGTCACACGGCGCTGCTATGGATCGTTGCCGCAGGGTTTTTCATGCAGGCGCTGGACACGACGATCGTCAACACCGCGCTGCCCTCCATGGCCAATAGCCTCGGGGTCAAGCCGCTCGCGATGCAGCCGGTCATCGTCGCCTACACGCTCACGATGGCCACGCTCACGCCGGCATCCGGCTGGCTGGCTGACCGCTTCGGCACGCGCCGGGTCTACTTCGTCGCGATTCTCATCTTCGTGCTTGGCTCGTTGTGCTGCGCTGGTGCGCATACGCTTGGGCAACTGGTCGTCGCGCGCGTGCTTCAAGGTGTCGGCGGCTCGATGTTGATGCCAATTGGCCGGCTCGCCGTGCTGCGTGCCGTCAGCGCCGAGCAATACGTCGCGGCGCTCGCACTGATTTCAGTCGCGGGACAGGTTGGTCCGATCGTCGGACCGACGCTTGGCGGCTGGTTCGTCCAGGCCATTTCCTGGCACTGGATCTTTCTCATCAACGTACCGATTGGCGCGGCGGGAATGCTCGCCGTGCACCGCTATCTGCCCCGCAACACGAGCGCTGTGGCACCGAGGTTCGACCTCGCGGGTTGCGCGCTGGTGTCCTTGTCGATGATCGCGTTTTCGCTCGCGGTCGATGTACCGACGCAATCGCATCGCGCCGCATGGTCGACCGCCCTGTTCGCGCTCGGGCTTTGCACAGCACTCCTCTACATACCCTATGCACGTCGCCGCCCCGACGCCTTGTTCAAGCTTGCGCTGTTCAGTGAACCGAATTTCAGCGTCGGGCTGATCGGCAATCTGGTGTGCCGGGTCGGTTCGAGCGCCGTGCCATTTCTCGTGCCGCTGCTGCTGCAGCTCGAGCTCGGCTATACGCCGCTGCATTCCGGCTTGATGATGTTGCCCGCGGCACTCGCCGGCGCCATCGCCAAGCGCTGGATCGCGCCATTGATCCGCCGCTATGGCTACGACACTTTCCTGCTCGTGAACACGCTGATCGTGGGCGGCTCGATCGTTGCGTTCGCATTGATCTCGCCCCGCACGCCGATCATCGTCGAGATTGCCGTGC
Organism: Paraburkholderia sp.; assembly: GCF_035501035.1. Taxonomy (GTDB): domain Bacteria; phylum Pseudomonadota; class Gammaproteobacteria; order Burkholderiales; family Burkholderiaceae; genus Paraburkholderia. Next base: position 22,595 of record NZ_DATJWR010000079.1, on the reverse strand, counting down.
TGGCCATCTTCGGTGCGGCCAACTCGATGCAGTTCGCGGCGATGAACAGTGTCACCCTCAAGGGACTCTCGCACGAAGACGCGGGTAGCGGCAACAGTCTCTTTTCGATGGTGCAAATGCTGGCAATGGGGCTTGGTGTGTCGATCGGTGGCGCGCTGGTGAGCCTCTTTGCCCATCATTGGGGATCCGCCATTCTTGGATTCCGCATGAGCTTTGTTTGCGTCGGCCTCATTACGCTCGCGTCCGCGTTGATCTTCCGCCGGCTCGACGAAGCGCCATCAGTACGCCGAAGCGCCGTCTCTTCGGCCTAGCGCGCAGGGCAAGCCGGCGGCCGGGTACACCAATGCGCCGGCCGCCGCCCCTTCAAACCACGAGGTTTGCAGGCTCCCCGCAGACGAAGCGGTAAATGTTGTCCATCAGTTGATCCGCGAGACTTTGCTGAGCTTCGTCGGAAGCCCAGGCCACATGCGGGGTCACGATCACGTTCGGCCGCTTCGCGATTCGCATCAGCGGATTGTCTGCGGCGGGCGGCTCGCCCGAAAGCACGTCGAAGCCTATGCCGCTGATCAAGCCTTCATCCAACGCGTGAACGAGCGCTGCCTCGTCTACCAGCCCACCCCTTGCCGTATTGATGATGAGCGGCTTGCGCTTCATCGCACGGAATTCGGGCATGGCGAGCATGCCTCGCGTCTGGGGCGTCAACGGGCTATGTATCGTGATGATGTCGCTCGTTGCGAGCACCTCATCCCACGGCGTATAAAGCGGCCCGAGTCCTTCGCGCCCCTTGTGCGCGGCAAATAGCGTGCGCATGCCGAAGGCTTTCGCGATTTCGGCCACGCGCTGCCCTAGCACGCCTTCGCCGATGATGCCGAGCGTCATGCCGCCCAGATCGTGGATCGCGTGATTGAAGAAGCAGAACTGCCCCGACTTCTGCCATTCGCCGTTGAGGACATCGTCGCGGTAGGCAACCAGATTGCGCCGCAACGCGAGCATCAGAGCAAAGGTATGCTCGGGCACCGTGTTCACCGCATAGCCGCGGATATTCGATACGCGAATGCCGTGACGCTCGCAGGCCGCCTTGTCGATGCAGTCGGTGCCCGTTGCGGCTACGGCGACAAGCTTCAATGAAGGCAACTGTGCGATTACCTCGGCTGTGAGCGGCACCTTGTTCGTGATCGCGATGGTGGCGCCGGAAAGGCGTGCCGCGACCTGGTCGGCTGAAGTGTGGTCGTACTCGATGAGTTCATGTTCGAATGCCGGACGCGAGAGCCGGATTTGCGGCGCGAGCGTCGCGCGGTCGAGAAAGACGATCTTCTCCATGCTGATTCCTGTTGAACGTGTTGAGTGTGTTAGAAACGGCGCTTCGCTTCAGCGACGATATGCCCGGGCGTGATGCCGAAGTGTTCGTAGAGGACCTCGGCAGGCCCCGACGCGCCGAACCCTGGCATGCCCACAAAACCACCGCGCTCGCCGAGATAGCGGTCCCAGCCAAAACGCACCGCCGCCTCGACGCCGACGCGCACCGTGTCGACGCCGAGCACCTCCTCGCGATACGCGCGGTCCTGTTCGTCGAACAATTCCCAGCAGGGTAGCGAGACGACGGCGGTTGGAATGCCCTCGCGCTGCAGGCGCTCACGCGCCGCGAGCGCCAGCGTGACCTCCGATCCGGTTGCCAGCAGCGTCACGAGGCGCTCGCCGCCCTCTGCCTGCGCGAGCACATAGCCGCCGCGCGCGCAGAGGTTCGCCGCGCTGTAACGCGTACGCACGAGCGGCAGGCTCTGCCGCGCGAACACCATCGTGCTCGGGCCGCTGCGATGCTCGTAGGCGAGCGCCCAGCATTCCGCGGCCTCGACGGCATCGGCTGGCCGGAAGACCCGCATGTTCGGCATCGCGCGCAGCGACGCGAGAATCTCGACGGGCTGGTGCGTCGGCCCGTTCTTGCCCACGCCGATTGAATCGTGACTGAACACGAATTTCACCGGCAGCCCCATGAGTGCGGCCATGCGCATTGCAGGTCGTTCGTAGTCCGAAAAGGCGAGATAGGTGACGGCAAGCGGTATCACGCCGCCGTGCGCGGCCATGCCGTTTGCCATCGATCCCATTACGTGCTCGCGCACGCCGCAGTGCACATAGGCGCCGCTGCGATCCACGGCGGTGAACGCGTGCAGGCTGCGCTTGTGGCTCGTCGGCGCTTCGAGGTCCGCGCAGGCGACCATGCGCTCGGGCAGTTGTGCGAGCCGGTCGTTGATCTCGGCGGAAATCATGATGCCCGCCTCGGATTCACCGCGCTCAATGCATTGGCGTTTGTAGTCTTCGAGTACGCGTTGCCAGCCTTCGGGCAAGCGGCCCGCCTGGATGCGCTCGAATTCGGCGCGCGTTTCGGCGGACAACGCGGCAACGCGTTCGCGCCACGCCAGATATTCGCTTTCGCTTCGCCGTCCCGCGGCGCGCCAGGCTTCGAGCACGTCGCGCGGCATCTCGAACGGCGCATGCGCCCAGCCAAGCGCCTCGCGCGCGGCATTGGCATCGGCTTCGAACAGCTTCCCGCTGTGCCCGCCGCGCTGACCTTGCAGGCGCGCAATGCCGCGCGCGATCACCGTGCGGCATGCAATCATCGAGGGGCGCGGATCGCGCTTGGCTTCGGCGAGCGCGGCCGCCACGGCGTCGAGATCGTGTCCGTCGACTTCTGTGACATGCCAGCCGGCCACGCGAAACCGCGCGCTCACGTCTTCGCTGATCGAGAGCGTCGTGCTGCCGTCGTCGGTGATGCGGTTGTCGTCCCAGCACAGAATCAGCTTGCCGAGCTGAAGATGGCCCGCCAGCGAAATCATCTCCTGACCGACGCCCTCTTGCAGGCAGCCGTCGCCCACGAACGCATACGTGCGATGATTCACGATGCCGTCGCCGAATTTCGCGTTCAGATACGCCTCGGCCACAGCCATGCCGAACGCGTTCGCGATCCCTTGCCCCAGCGGCCCTGTCGTCACTTCGATGCCCGCTGCGGTATCGAATTCCGGGTGCCCTTCGCAGCGTGAGCCCATGTCGCGGAAGGTCTTGATTGCCTCGATGTCGAACTGCGCGTAACCGGTCAGATGCAGCAGCGCGTAGAGCAGCATCGAGCCGTGTCCGTTCGAGAGCACGAAGCGGTCGCGGTCGGGCCACTGCGGATCGGCGGGATTGAACTTCAGATGCTGCGTGAAGAGTGCGGTCGCGATTTCCGCCATGCCGAGCGGGACGCCCTGATGGCCCTCGCCGGCGCGTACGATGGCATCGATCGCAAGAAAGCGGATGGCATTGGCGAGCGGCCGCGTTTCGTGCAACGGCATGAGTGAAGACATGACTTCTCCTTGCCGCGCGGCCCTTCAGGCGGCGGCTATCGGTTGAGTGAAAAGGGAGAATGCGCCGCGTCAGGGGAACGACGCGGCGCGCACTTCGTTAGCGCAGGAACCCGATGGAGATCCAGGGCACGGCCGCCACGACGATCAATCCGGCCAGCAGTGCCAGCATATAGCCGACGATCGGCTTCATGCCTTCGTCAGGATGGATGCGGCTCACGGCGCACGCCGAGTAGTAACCGACACCGAACGGCGGCGCGAAGAGCCCCACGCCCATCGAGAGGATCACGACCATCGCATAGTGCACCTCGTTGATGCCCAACTGTCGGGCGATCGGGAACATCAGCGGGCCGAACAGCACGACGGCGGGGATACCTTCGAGCACGCTGCCGAGCACCATGAACATGAGGATCGACGCGGCGATGAACGTGGCACCGCCACCCGGCAGGCCTGCCATCATCTGCGCGAGCTGGCCCGAGAAGCCCGACTGCGTGAGCGCCCACGCCATGCCCGTGGCCGCGCCGATGATCAGCAGGATCGCGCCGGATAACGCGGCCGTATCGATCAGCATGGGCTTTAAGCGGGCCCACTCGAAACGCCGGTAAATGATGAGCCCCGCGAGCACGGCATAGACAATGCCGATCGTCGAAACCTCGGTTGCCGTCGCGACGCCTTCCACGACCGCGAGACGAATCACGAACGGCAGCGCGAGCGCCGGCAGCGCAACGATGAGCTTGCGGCCGATCTCGCGGCGCGACGCACGGCGCACGCCCGAGAGGTCGTCGCCGCGATAGCGCCACCAGACGACAGAGCACAACGTGATCGCCAGCACGATGCCGGGCAGCATGCCGCCCGTGAAAAGCGCGGAGATCGACACGCCCGTCACCGATCCGAGCGTAATGAGCACGAGGCTTGGCGGGATGGTCTCCGTCTGCGCGCCGGTGGCGGCGAGCAGCGCGACGAGGTCGCCGGGCTTCGCGCCGCGCGCCTTCATCTCGGGGAACAGCACCGGCGCGATGGCGGCCATGTCGGCGGCCTTTGAGCCGGAGATGCCGGACACCAGATACATCGCCCCCACGAGCACGTACGAGAGGCCGCCGCGCACGTGGCCGAGCAGGCTCGCGAGAAAGGAGATCATCGCGTTCGCCATGCCGGTCATCTCGATCAGCTGGCCGAGGAAGACGAAGAGCGGCACGGAGAGGAGGATCAGATGCGACATGCCTTCGTCCATGCGGCCGACGACCACGCTGAGCGGCGTGCTCGTGGTGAGCGCGAGATAGCCGAACGTCGCGAGCCCGAACGAGAAGGCGATGGGCACGCCGCAGAGCACGCACAGCGCGACGAGCCCGACGAAGAAGATCAGCAGGTTCGCGTTGCCCAGATTCTGCAGCAGCGGGCTCACCGCAATGAAGCCGCCCGCGATCGCTCCCACCAGCGCGAGCGCCGCGATCATCGTCTGCCAGTTCGCAGTGCGAATGAGTCGCAGGAAGGCGACGGCCAGCATCAGCGCGCTGCCCACCGGCAACGCGGCGGCGCGCCAGGTGTCCGAGATACCGAGCGCGGGCGTCGTGATGATGCCTTGATCCTGCGCGAAGTCGACGGCGGGCCCGACGATCAGCAGCAGGAAAGCGAGCGGCGCGGCGATCGCGACGACATCGAGAAAGGCGCGCACCTTGGGCGATGTCTTGCCCACGAGCGCGGTCATGCGCATGTGCTCGCCGCGCCGCAAGGCGATTACCGCGCCGAGCATCGCGAGCCAGACGAACAGCATGGAGGCGAGCTCATCGCTCCAGACGAGTGGCGTATGCAGCACGTAGCGGCTCGTGACGCCCGCGAGCAGCACGAAGATTTCGGCGAGCACGAGCAGCGCGGCGGGAATTTCGACGCAGCGAGCGAGCACGTTGTCGAGCAGCGCAACGATGCGGCGCGGCGACGGATGGGGGAAAGTGATGGTATGCATGGCGTTCAGACCAGTTTTCCGGAGTACTTTTCGAGCAGGCTCCAGCCCTGTTCGCCATATTTGCCTTTCCAGTCGCTATAGAAGCTCGTCTTGCGCAACGCGTCGCGAAACGACTGGCGATCCACTTCGACCATATTGATGCCCTTGCCTTTCAGGTCGTTGCGCAACGAGCCATTGAGCTTCGCAATGTCGGCGCGCTGCAGCATGCCTGCCGCTTCGAATTCGCGCGTAACGATGGCGCGCATGTCGGCGGGCAGTTTCTCCCATGCGCGGCGGTTGCCGAGGATCCAGTAGCCGTCCCACACGTGCGAGGTGAGGCTGATCGACTTCTGCACTTCATAGAGCTTCGTCGTCGCGATGATGGGCAGCGGATTCTCCTGCCCCTCCACGACGCCCGTTTGCAGTGCCGAATACAGCTCGTTGAAGTTGATCGGAGACGGGCCGGCGCCGAGCGCCGAGAAGAGGGATGTGAGCATCGGCGCCTGCGGCACGCGGATCTTGAAGCCCTTCAGGTCGCTGGGCTGCTTGATGACGCGCGTGGACGAGCTGATCTGCCGGAAGCCGTTGTCCCACACACGCGAGACGGTCACGATGCCCGTCTTCTCGATCTGCGCGCGGACATAGGCGCCAAGGTCGCCGTCCATCGCCTTCCACACAGTGTCGTAGTCAGGGAAGGCGAAGCCCGTGTTGACGATACCGGCGGCGGGCGCGAGCGTCGCGAGAATCGACGAAGCCTGATTGAAGAACTCTACCCCGCCGCTGCGCACCTGCGAGAGCAGGTCGGTATCGGAGCCGAGCTGATTGGCGGGAAACACCTTGATGTCGAGCTTGCCGCCCGTTGCGGCGCGAATCTTGTCGCAGGCCTGTTGTGCGCGGACATTGACCGGGTGCGTCGGGTCCTGTCCCGTCGCGAGCTTGTACGAGAAGTCGGCGGCCGCGGCGCGGCGGATCGACAGACCCCAGAGCGGCGCCGCGGCGGCGACGCTCGCGCCCGCTTTCAGGAAGGTCCGCCGGTCGATGCCGCGGCCGGAGTTCGAACTTTGGCTCATGATGTGCTCCTCCAATATGGATACGCAGGTATCGCGTTGTATGTTTTCCCGCACAGCACGCTCTATGGCGCGTTTGCCTGTGCCCGGCGACTGCATGGACACGCGCGGCGGGCCGGACGCCGCCGCGCGCCTGTAGCGTCAGCCGTGAATCAGCATGCCGCCATTGACGTCGATGACGGCACCGGTGATGTATGACGAGATCGGCGCGGCGAGAAACAGGAATGCGCCGGCGACGTCGTCGGGCACGCCGAGGCGGTTCAGCGGAATGCCCGCGAGAATCTCGCCGCGCTTGTTGTCGTCGATCTTGCCCGCATTGATGTCGGTCTGGATCAGCCCGGGCGTCACGCAGTTCACGCGAATGCCGTCGTTGCCGAGTTCACGCGCCATGGCTTTGGCGAGGCCCAATACGCCGGCTTTCGCGGCCGAATAATGCGGCCCGCCGAGAATGCCGCCGCCGCGCTGCGCCGAGACCGACGACATGCAGGCGATCGATCCGCTCTTCTGCTTCTTCATTTGCGGCACGACGGCCTGCGAGAGGTACAGCACGCCGCGCAGGTTCACGTCGAGAATGCGGTCCCAGCTTTGCGCATCGATGTCGAGCAGCTTGGCTGCTTGCGTGATGCCCGCGTTATTGATGAGCACGTCGATGGCGCCGAAGTCGGCGACGACCTCTGCGACTGCGGCCTCGCAGGCCTGCCGGTCGGTCACATTGCATGCGTAGCCGCGATGCTCCGGGCCGATCGACGCTGCCGCGTCGCGGGCCGCCGAGAGGTCGAGATCGAGAATGGCGACCTTGGCGCCGTGCTTCGCAAACATGCGCGCGGTGGCCATGCCGATGCCGCGCGGCGAGGCTGCGCCGGAAATGACGGCGACTTTGCCGTCGAGAAGACGCGATTCTGACATGATGCTGCTCTCCTTCCTGATAGTGAAATTGACTGCGGTTGTCATGGCGGGGGGGCGGCGTGGTCAGCCGAGCCAGCCCCTGATGGTGTCGCTCATCGCTTCGGTCGAAATGCCGTAGCGCTCATGCAGCGTGGGCAGCGCGCCCGCGTCGAGAAACGCGTCGGGCAGCGCGATCTGGCGGAAGGCCGGCGTCACGCCCGCACCGAGCAGCGTGCGCGCCACGGCTTCGCCGAGTCCGCCGATCACCGTATGGTTTTCCGCGACGATCACCATGCGGCCCGTGCGCTTCGCTTCTCGCAGGATCGTGGCGGTGTCGAGCGGCTTGATGGTCGGCACGTGCAGCACGCCCACGCCGATGTTGTCCGCTTCCAGCGCCTTCGCGACTTCGAGCGAGCGCATCGTCATGATCCCGGACGAGACCAGGAGCACCTCGTTGCCGTCGCGCAGCAGCTTCGCCTTGCCGAGCTCGAACTTGTAGTCGTATTCGTCGAGCACGGCGGGCACGTTGCCGCGCAGCAGGCGTGCGTAGACGGGGCCTTTGTGGGCCGAGATGGCCGGCACCATCTGCTCGATATCGAGCGCGTCGCACGGATCGATCACGGTCATGTTCGGCATCGCGCGCATCAGCGCGAGATCTTCGGCCGCCTGGTGGCTCGGGCCATAGCCGGTCGTGAGCCCCGGCAGCGCCGCCACGATTTTCACGTCGAGGTTGTCTTCCGCGATCGCCTGATGGATGAAGTCGTACGCGCGGCGCGTGGCGAACACCGCATAGGTCGTGACGAACGGCTGCGCGCCTTCATGCGCGAAGCCTGCCGCGGCGCCCATCAGCAGTTGTTCGGCCATCCCCATCTGGTAATAGCGCTCAGGGAATGCCTTCGCGAAGATGTGCAGGTCGGTGTATTTGCCGAGATCGGCCGTCATGCCGATGATCTGCTGCTTCGTGCGTGCCAGTTCGGCAAGCGCGTGGCCGAACGGCGCGGAACGCGTGACCTGCCCTTCTCCCGCGATCGAAGCGATCATGGCGGAGGTTTTCAGGCGCGGCCTCTTGAGGACGGTGCTCATGCTGACCTCCCTGCATCGAGTGCTTCGAGCGCGAGCTGCCACTCGTGCGCGTCGACGCGGATAAAGTGGTTCTTTTCGCGTTGTTCGAGGAACGGCACCCCGCAACCCATCTTCGTATCGCACACGATGATGCGCGGTTGCGGCTTGTCGTGATTGCGGGCGTTATCGAAAGCCAGCTTCACGGCTTCGATGTCGTTGCCGTTCACGCGCTGCGTGTACCAACCAAACGCCTCGAGCTTCTCGACGAGCGGCTCGAACGCCATGATCTGCGTGGACGGGCCGTCGGCTTGCTGGTTGTTCACGTCGACCATGGCGATCAGGTTGTCGAGCTTCCAGTGCGCGGCGGACATGAGGCCTTCCCAGATCGCCCCCTCGTCGAGTTCGCCGTCTGAAAAGAGCGTGTAGACGAAGGCGTCCGAGCCCTTGCGCTTCAGGCCCAGGCAACGGCCAACGGCAATCGTCAGACCATGGCCGAGCGAGCCGCCCGACATCTCCATGCCCGGCGTGTAGCTCGCCATGCCCGACATCGGCAGACGGCTGTCGTCGCTGCCGTAGGTTTCGAGTTCGTCGGCGGGGAGGATGCCGGCCTCGAAGAGTGCGGCGTAAAGTGCAATCGCGTAGTGGCCGTTCGACAGAAGGAAGCGGTCGCGCCCTTCCCATTCGGGGTCTTCGGGGCGATAGCGCATCGCGCCGAAGTAAGCCACGGCCAGCACGTCTGCTATGTCGAGCGCCTGGCCGATATAGCCCTGCCCCTGTACCTCGCCCATCAGCAACGCATTGCGGCGGATGCGCCAGGCGTGTTCCGCGAGTTGGGCGGTGCGCCCGGCTTCACTCGTATTCACTCGTGTCTCCTTCTTGCGGCGCCCCGGCGGTTGACGCGCCGGGGGCCAATGCTTCATGGCGGAATGAGTCGTCTCGTTCGCAGATCCGGGTAATCCCTCGAATCAGTTTCACTGCGAATGAATCAAGCGTATCGACTTGAATACCTTTGCTCAAACGAATTAAAGTGGCTTATTGTTGAACTCAATTCATGCGAATGCTGCCATGCACAATCGCGTCACACTCAAGTCCATACAGGCTTTCGAGGCCGCTGCGCGGCTCTCGTCGTTCGCGCTCGCAGCAGAGGAACTGTTCGTCACGCCCTCGGCGATCAGTCATCAGGTGAAGCTGCTGGAGGACCAGTTGGGCATGCGGCTCTTTCATCGCGTGCATCGCGCGGTGGTCCTCACGGACACGGGCCGTCAATATGCCGAGGAAATCGGCGCGGCGTTCGCGCGCATCGACAAGGCCACGCGTGACATCGGCCGCGTGGAGAAAAGCGACATCCTCACCGTGCACGCCACGCCGAGCATCGCCACGCAATGGCTGATGCCGCGGCTCGCGCGCTTCAGCGCGCTGCATCCGGATATCGACGTGCGGCTCAATGCTTCGTCGGCGGCTGTGGACCTGATCAAGGAGCCCGTCGACATCGATATTCGCTATGGCGCGCGGCGCTTGCAGCCGGCAGGCACGATGGTGCTCGACCTGCCGCTCGAAACCATCGTGCCGCTGTGTTCACCGCGCCTCGCGAACGGCGAGCACCCCATACGCACGGTCGCGGACTTGAGGCATCACACGCTGATCCATAGCGAAGGGTGTCTTGTCGGCTGGCGCGACTGGATGCGGCTGCACCGCAAGGTCGTGCTCGACATCTCGCGCGGGCCGCGCTTCGACCGCTCGTTCATGGCGATCAGCGCGGCCGCGGACGGCATGGGCGTGTGTCTGGAGAGCCTGCTGCTCGTGCAACGCGAGCTGGAAACGGGCACGCTGGTGGCGCCTTTGGGATACGAGGGGTTGAGGGTGAACGGCTATACGCTCAACCTGCTGAAATCGCGCGCGGATCTGCCTAAGCTGAAGTACTTTCAGGATTGGCTGTTTGCGGAGCTCGGGGCTGCGTGAACGCCCGGTGAAAATCAACTGGTCAATGGCCGTTTGTGGCCGGCTGGCTGATGTAGGTGGGCGCCGACCCACTCCCGCCACGCCCCGACATTGGCCTCAAGGGCAGCTTCCACAGATACAACCGCCGTTGCAATCGCCGCAACGGTTGACTGCGGAACTTGAGGTTTTGATATCGCCGACGAGTTTGATCTGCATGTTGACTATTCATTCGCCGGGTAAGGCGTTCTCGATCTAGCGCTACCTGCATGCCATCGACGGAGTCGAATCTGGTCAGAGTCGTGATTCGATCAGTTATGTCCTTCAAGGAATGGGCATCGCTTGTGCCTTTGGACGGAACATCGCGAGCCAAAGATACGTGAGATACCAAAGGCCTAACGGGTAGTTTTGTCGATCGTGCAGTGCCAGCATTTTGACAAGGTCAAAGTGATTGGTTAGAGCCTGAACCGGCGGATCCACAAAGACGGAGCCGCCTGCAATGTGGGTCATGATCGATCTCGCTACATGGGCATAAGCCCACGGCGTCGATGTATTTGTCTCAAGCACACCGGGTGCCAGGAGAAATAGATTGGGGGCGTCGATTGAGCGAAAGACGGAGTAGCAGCGCGCGGAGATCTCATTCAGCCCTCTTGCCGTTGTCAGCGAATCCAGCCCCAGATAGCCAAGTTCCATCGCATACCCGGTTCCCCAAAGCAACAGGTCTGTTTCGATCGCTTCACCGTTCGCGAGGCGAATCGTCTTGCCGTGGACGGACTGCACTTCACCGCGGTGGCGCTCGATGCTGCGGAAGCCCTGGATCATACGTGGCCGGCCCGGAATGAGTTGGTCGCGACGGATGTCGAAGGCGTCCTCAGGCATGATCTCCGTGATTCCGGCCTTCTTGTACCTTGCCCGCAAGTCCTCGTTGATGCGGCGGTTCATCGCGCTCGATGAAAGACCAAGCATCTGGTATTTCGCCAACAGGCGCATGTCGGTCCCGAGATATTTGGCCTGGCGCGTTGGGCGCATCCACTTGGCGGACCGATAGATCCACACAATGCTGCTCGCCTGGTATGCAAAGCACAGGTCAAGCAGATCGTATGCAGATGCACCGCCGCCCACGACAGTGACGCGCTTGCCTCTCAACGCTTCGGGATTGCGCAGGTCGAACGAGTGATATTCGGTGATCGACGAATCAGTTCGCGTGATCTGCGGAACGACGGGACGATTGTGTCCGCCTGTTGCAGCGATGAGCCACCTCGATTGATACGAGGCTCCCTCTGTTGTCACTTGCCAGCCGCCTTCGCAGGAATGTGCACTCGTGACCGGTGCATTGAGGACGATTTGAGGCGCGAGATCGAACCGTTCGACCCAGGCTTCGATGTTGCGCAAAATACCCGGCTGCCTTTCTTCGGACAGCGGGATATCGCCGAGCGCCCAGTCTTCCTTGCGAAACTGGATGTCCTGCCACGAGGGAAGATCGCGCCACAGCCCGCCGATTCGCTCACGGCGCTCCAGAAGCAGAGTCTTGAGCCCGGCATCTTTGGCGTACTTCAGGCAGATGACACCGCCGATGCCACCACCCACGATAACCAGATCGAGATCCGAGCCTGTGGTCATGATGTTCAATGTCCCTCACACTCAACCACGGAGCGACCTGGTTGTCTCACCTACACCAGTAAGCTCCAGAGTTGACCAGCCTGTTGCGGGTCAGGTAGCGAACGAAATGTCTCTGAAGAGTATAGGCCGCGGATGGTGAATTTGAAGTCGCGCGGCGATGTTCACGACGGTTCGCGTGAATATCGTCTGGACCGACATGGCGGCCCGTTCCGCCATTTACCACACCACTGGCTAGACGGCGGCAATCGGGCGCACATTGGACATCGGGAGCGGCGTCGCCTGGCACGCGATGCCTTCAGTTCTTCCTCCCCAGACTTCTTCGCGTGTATCTGTTCACCGGGATCTCGAGCAACCCGTGACTCCGCGACATCGGCGTCACGCAGGTTCCGCGTCACAATAACTAGTTGCCAGGGCAGCAACAAGTTCCGGCAGATGGTAGTCGGCCTTCGCCTGACCCAGATGAGGCGGCTTCATGCCCTCGTCGACTGCCCGATCGATCTGCGCCAGCAAATCCGCAATCAGAGTCTGCCGCCGACGAAATGCAGCACGCCGGTTTGACGGAACCTCGCTGATGTCGCGGTGATGTGGGCGAAGCGGCAGCACGAACCGCCCGTCGACCTCAACGCCACCTAGTTCGCGCCAGAAGCCGTCATAGTCTGCGCTAAACTGAACCGCCGTTGTGGCGGAAACGTGCGTACTCTTCGTCACTCCGGTGAGTGTGTCTACCCTTGCAATCGTGCAGAATCCGCCAACCGCTTCCATCACAGCGGCCTTCGGTCGCAGACCATGGCATGCGCGCGTAGCCTCGCGCACCCGCTCTCTGTCGGCGCCGGCTGGCCCCTGCAGTCCCCCGATCAGCGCACCGCGCTTCCCTAATGAATGGCTTTCGAAGCTGATGGTCGCCCAGGCAAGATCGACGTGTTCAAACACGTCGCGCCAGGCGACGGTAAGTAACCCTTCACGCCAGCAGCGTACCGGCTCGCTCACAACGAGCGCATACCTTCCAATCGATGCCAACGTCACGTATTCCGAATCGACGTAGAGCCTGCGCACCAGATCTTCACCAAACAGTTCCCGAACGACTCGAAAATGACCGCACAGCAGTTCGGCACGCGCGTATGCAGGCATATTGGCCTGGGCAAAGCGATGAAAGGGACGTTCGAGAAAGCGCCGGTTGCGCGCAGCAATATCCGCAAGCAGAGAATTCGTCGTCAGTGCCCTCAACCAGATGCGGGCTGCAAACGGATTGAGCAGTGCGTACATCAGCACGCGGAACTGCCGGAAGAGGTCATGGGGAGTTCGCCCAGGAATAGACCTGGACAGCAGGTGGCAAATATCAGAAATCGACATCATTGACCACGATCTGTTTCCGTTTTCGTGAATGGTGCAAGCACGGAGGCGTCGCGGCCAGCGAACTTGTCATAAGGGTGCCGATTGAAACAAACTCCTGAGAAACCCCTGGAGGAAGCGACCGACCACTTCGCGCGCACGGTAGATCGTCTGGAGTGACGGCGATTCGTTCGCGACTCTAGTGCGCCTGAATATCGACCCAGCATTGGCAAATCGAACTGCCTGCGCAAATACATCGTATTCCTTAGCAACCACAACCCCGATTGCTGGTGTTCGACAAACGCCTTCACGCACGGGTCGTCATGTACCAATCCTTCGTACCGGTCATGCTGACATCCTTACAATCTGCTGACCGATCTCGCAGGAATACGTAATGTTTCCAAACGTAACGCAATATTACAAGATATTCCGTTGGCCGCCTAGCGCCAGGCGAAACATTGCAAGTGCCGCAATTGAAAAAGAGGGCTGATCATGGCAGCCGAGATCGGCGCGCTATGAGCATTAAAATGCCGCCCATAAGCCACGCTGTGAGTATCAGAAGCCCACTGTCGCGGAGAGAACGCCATATGGTGAGTGCCGAGCAAGTTCTTCGTTTGCCTATGGATCAGCGAAGCCTTCGTGCGGCGCATCGTATGAGTGCCCTACGCAGTATTGTCGAGCTCAATAGAAGCGACCCAGCGATGAACCACTCGGGCATATTGTCGTGTCGACAGATGCGGCGACGCGTGCAACCGGCTTGGGAAGCGATAGTCGGTGGACTTCAATCCCCGAGCCTTGATCCACTGCTCAAGGCTCTGCCGAGTCTGCTCCGGGATCTCGAACTGAACTGCTCGTTGAGTCTTCTGCTGCATGACCGTTGCGCGCGACCCTGCGTGGCTACCCTGGCAGACCTCGTGCACGAGCAGATGCGTTAGGTCGCAAGCTCGCAGTTTGCTATCGATCGAAAGTGTGCGTAGCTCAGCCTGCGTCTGGCCGCGTTCGAGAAGGCGGAACAACTATCTCAACGTTGCCCGTCTCGACGTCGTAGACCAGACCCGAGACCGTGTAGTCTCCGGAGGCATCGTTGTTCGCCCGGAGGGTCGCCACGTCGAGTACAACCGCTTTATACGGGTCGCTAATTTCCAGACTGGCGAGCTCATCTATCGTCACCCCCATATATGCTGCCAGGCGCCGTGGTTCATGACAGTAGCACCGCTTAATGCCACAGTCGGTATGGTGCAAGACGATGAGGTTCCAGTCGGGGCCGATGTCTCCACCTGCCGCAACGGCCACTGTGCGCAGAATCCCGAGTGTTTCAAACAAAGCAGGATTCACTCGGCCGCCGACGTTACGGAAGATTCCTGCCTCGCCGGGCGCGAGCTTGAATATATCCATGGGATCTACGCGCGGGTCTACGCATCCGATGATTAACGTTTTGCTTGTCGGCATCATCCGGAGGCCCGGATTGAAGCCATTTTCGGCAAACTCAACGTTACGACGCATCAGGGTGTCGATGTAGTCCAAAACGTTCTCCTCGCAACTGAAATATGACGCTTTCTGGCATCAGACGACCGCATCAGATCGTGTTCAGCGGGATTCTGAGGTAGCACTTGCCGTTGTCTTCCGCAGGTGGAAAAGCACCGGCCCGCATGTTCACCTGCATCGCCTGAAGCATCAGCTTCGGTAAGGCCAGTGTCGCATCTCGCGCGGTGCGCGCCGCGACAAACGCGCCCTCCGTGATCCCGTCACGAACATGTACGTTTGCGGTGCGTTCGGCCCCGATGGTTGTTTCCCAGGCATAGGTGTCGCGGCCGGGGGCTTTGTAGTCGTGGCTCAAGAACAATCGTGCTTCGTCGGGAAGGCAGAGTAGTCGCCGGATGGAGCGGTAAAGCCGCCGCGCGTCACCGCCGGGCAAGTCGGTCCTTGCAGTCCCGTAGTCCGGCATGAACATCGTGTTGCCGCAGAACACCGAGTCACCGATTACGTAGGCGACACCGGCTGGCGTATGGCCAGGAACGTCCAGCACCCTGCACTCGATCGCGCCGATTTTGAATTCCTCGCCGTCATCGAACAGATGATCGAACTGCGAGCCGTCTCGGGGGAACTCCGGTCCGGCATTGAACAGGTCGCCGAAAATTCTCTGGACCGTCGTTATGTCGCGCCCGACTGCAAGCGTGCCACCGACGCGCGCCTGCAGAAAAGGCGCGGCGGTCAGGTGGTTTGCATGCGCATGGGTCTCCAGCAGCCATTCAGTCGACAGGCCCTCGGATTCAATATACGCAACGATGGCCTGGGCAGACGTCGACGAATGGCGGCAGGTCGGCGCGTCGAAGTCGAGCACAGGATCGATGATCGCCGCCGCAAGTGAGATCGGATCATGAACGACATAGCTTGCGGTAAACGTGGCCTCGTCAAAAAATGAACGGATAACCGGCATCGGATATTGACCAGCGCGGGTCTGAGCGATGATCGCGATGGCGTGTTCAAGTGATTGATCCACGCGATGTCTCCTTTGTCTCGCCCGCGAGCGTCGCCAGGCGCGCAATTTTTGCGCGAGGCCTGTATAGATCGGCATACAGGCACATCGCAGACAAGCCGTTCAGCTTTGCAGGAATTCGAGTAGATCCAGGTTGACTGCGTTCGCGTTTACCGTGGCGATGCCGTGCGAGCCGCCCGGGTAAATCTTGAGCCTTGCAATCGGGGCGATTTCGACCGACCGTCGCGCCGATGCGTCGATGGGGACGATCTGATCGTCGTCGCCATGCAGAATAAGCAGGGGTACGTCGATTTTTTTCAGATCCTCCGTATAGTCGACTTCGGAGAATTCACGAATGCAATCAAATTGTCCTTTTATCGATCCCATTAGTCCTTGAGCCTGGAAAGCGTCAATCGTACCCTGTGACACTTCGGTATCCGAACGGTTAAAATTGTAGAAGGGAACCGCAAGATCCTTGTAGAGCTGCGAGCGGTTGTTAACTACCCCGGAGCGAAGTCCATTGAATACGTCCATCGGCAGGCCGCCGGGATTTTCCGCGGTCTTCAGCATGATCGGCGGAACGGCTCCGATCAGTACCGCCTTTGCGACGCGCCCGGTTCCGTGACGGCCAATGTAATGGGCGACCTCGCCACCGCCGGTCGAATGACCAACGAGTACGGCCCCCTGTAGATCGAGATGATTTAAAAGCGCTGCGAGGTCGTCGGCATACTGATCCATGTTGTTGCCGTCCCACGGCTGACCAGAACGGCCGTGACCACGACGATCATGCGCAACGACGCGATAGCCTTTGATTCCGAAAAACAGCATCTGTGCATCCCAGGCGTCGGCACAGAGAGGCCATCCGTGGGAGAAAACGATCGGGGTGCCAGTACCCCAGTCTTTGTAGAAAATTTCGGTGCCATCCGTGGATTTAAAATAGCTCATTTCGTATTCCTTATTGATTACGATTGAATGGATGATTCAGGCAGAGCAATACGGACATCAGGCCGAATCGGCAATCGCGAATGGTTCGCCGTACTGGCACCGGCGTTCTTGATTTCCAGCGTACCTGTCGGAACCGCTGTCATCTTGGACGAAGCAACGACACGCTGGATAAACCATGGGCGGTCGCTGCAAAGTCGAGCGCGTTCGGCTTCGAAGCGTCAACGGCGACGTTGACGTGAACCTAGCTTCTGCGATTGTGCTGGCGCCAATCCCTCGGCCCGCATCCTTCAAGGCGCGAAAACACGCGTGAGAAATGGCTCTGGTCGAAAAACCCGCAGTTCGACGCGATAGTTGCCAGGCTCGCGTCAGTTTCGCGCAATTGGGTTTTGGCTCGTTCGATCCGGTGCCTCAGCAGCCACTGATGGGGCGTGAGCCCGGTTGTCTGTTTGAACGCCTCGGAAAAATAGCTTGCGGAAAGGCCGCACTGGCGCGCGAGGTCGAGAATGGACGGGTTGCCGTGCAGATGAGCCTCGAAGAATTCCTGGACTCGTCGCATCTGCCATGGGGCGAGGCCGGCGCGGCGAGCGCGATTCGGCGTATTGGCGTGGCTATACCGCATCACCACATGCTCGCAGAAAGCGAGGGCAATGTAGTCGATAAACAGTGAACTGGCGGTATCCGACTGTTCCAGAACAGTCTGCAGCGTCTGCGAAAGACGAAACAGGACGGGGTCGCTTGCGCCGAAACCGCGCTGCGTGAGACCTCCGATGCGCCGTCGCCCCCGTTGATAGGCAAATTCCTCGAGGGTGCTTTGGGAAAGATAGAGCCGGATGTTATCGAACGGAAAATCTAGCCGACGCGTCGGACCCGTGCGAAGGTCGAAAAGATAGCTATTGCCTGGTATGCACGATGTCGATTCGTTGAAACGCCCCCCTGAAAAACGAACGTCGGAATCCGGGCACATGATCAGCGGAATTTGGAAGACAAAGGCTTCTTCCAGTCGTGGAGCCAGAGAGCGTCCGGGCTGCGGCCGGTCGTTTGTCAGCCTCGAAAACGAGATCGGAGGGCCCTGCGAAACGATACCTGCGCGCACGGTCGGCGCTTCCGGCAGGTTGAACTGCCTGGCGATGGTTTCCTCCAGCGTCGGCAGGTCCAGATTCAAGGGACTTCTCTCGTTCATTCATCTCGCTCGCGAAGGGACCGTGCCGACGGTTCTGCCGTTGCCGGGTGGCGGAGGAAAAGAAGGAATCGCTAATCTAACCGAATTTTATTACTGTTGCGCTAACCGGGCGCAGTCGTCTTGAATGGCTGGCGGCTGGCGTCGCCGCCAGGCTCGCTATGATTGACCTGCCGGGAGAGGGGTGACCCGCGAATGCGGGTCACCGTTACGAAGTGCGCGCGTGGTCATTTTGTTTCAGCCACGTTCAGTCGTCACGCTTCAATTAGACGCCCCAAAACACTAAACCCCGAGAAATCCTGAATGACTGTGACATTTGTTTCCCGGGTTCGAGGAGGACGACCTTGGGCGCGCAGTTTCGCAAACCTGCCTCAGTGCATGCCGCCACTAGCGATGATATGTTCGCCCGTCAACCACTTGGCATCGTCGGACGCCAGGAAAACGGCAATCGATGCAATGTCGTCCGGTCTGCCGACGCGCCCGAGCGGCGTCTGGCTGACCGCTGACGTCTCGAATTCCGAACCGATGACTCCGGCACTTTGCGCACCCTCGGTCACGATTACGCCAGGATTGATGGTGTTCACACGGATCTTGCGCGGTCCAAGCTCGCGTGCGAGCGCGCCGGTGATGGCATCGACCGCACCCTTCGTGCCGCTATAGATGGCTGTCGTGGCAGGCGTGAGCGTCGAAACGACCGAACTGACGTTGATGATGCTGGCGCCTTCGCCGAGGTGTTTGACGGCTTCCTGCGTGGTGAGCAGCACGCCGAGCACATTGACGTCGAACTGCCTGCGGTACTGAGCTTCCGTAAATGCGTCGATCGGCGCGAATTCATAGACGCCGGAGTTGTTCACGAGGATGTCGAGGCGGCCGTACGTTTCGATTGCCGCATCGATGATGCCTTTCGCGTCAGCGGCCTTCGACACGTCGCCGCCGACGGAAACCGCTTTTCCGCCGGCCGTGGTGATGGCGGACACGACGGCATCCGCACCGGTCTTGCTGCTCGCGTAGTTCACGACGACCGATGCCCCTTCGGCCGCGAGTGCCTTCGCTATGGCTGCGCCGATGCCTTTCGACGCGCCGGTTACAACGGCTACTTTCCCTGCAAGCTTGTCCATGATGTTGATCTCAGTGTGAATGACCCGGTGGACGGGAACTGGCGTTGCGTCGCGCACGATGCAAGCGCCAGTGGTTTCTGCCAATACGGACGTTGCGGATATTTCCGACATTTGCGCCGTTGCAATAACGGAGCGTGCAACGCATTGCCTGATGCGAGTCGCTGCGGATCGATCCGCAGGATGGTTTCTTCAGCCCGGCCACGGCGAATTACGGATCACGGAGCAGAAATTCCCACGATGGAAATGTGGCTCCTTGTCAGCGATGACGTCGGCTTTCACGTTGCCGAAAGTGGTTTCCGGTTTGCGCTTGATGCCGTCGTAGAAGGCCTGAATGATGTCTTCCTTGAAGTGCGGCGGACGTGGATGCGCGCGCGTGACGGCTTCGCGTTCCTCCTCGGAGAATTCGTGGTAGGAGAGTCCGAGCACATCCATCTCGACGCCCGCCGTCACAAGGGCGACGATCGGATGCATATGGCGCGGAATCCCCGGCGTGGTATGCAACGCGATGGCCGTCCAGACGAGATCGATATCGGCCTCGGTGATGCCACGGGCCGACAGAAAGTCGCGGGCAGCGTTGGCCCCGTCAACTTCGAACCGTTCCGTGGCGCTGCTGTACGCACTGACGAGACCCACGTCATGGAACATGGCGCCCGCGTATAACAACTCCGGATCGAACTTCAGCCCCCGGCGCATACCCTCCAAAGCACCGAACAGGTACACCCGGCTCGAATGATGAAAGAGCAGCGGGCTGGACGTGTCGCGCACGAATTCGGTGATCTGCCGCGCAAGCTGGCTGTCGGGCACGGCGACATCCTGAATAACCTGTGACATGGCGTTTCTCCTTTGAGATTGAGCGATCGTCGGCGACCGTGGTGGCGGTCGCACGCGAATGGCTGGCTATTTCGCCGCTTCTGCCGGCCCGAGTTTTGCCAGGGCATCGCGAACGCCCGCGCCATATTCGGGGTCTGCCTTCGAGCAGTTGAGGATGTGGCGTTCCTGGATATGTGCCTCAACGCCGGCCATTTGTCGAGCGGTGTTCTCGAACAGCAACTGCTGCTGGGCTTTGCTCATCAGACGAAACAGATCGCCGGGTTGCGCGTAGTGATCCGCGTCCACGCGATGGTCCCAATGGGCGGCGTCGCCTTCGATGCGCAGCGGCGGCTCGTGAAGACCAGCCCGAACTTCCCACTCGCCTGCGCTGTTCGGGAAGTAAGACGGCGTGTCGCCGAGGTTGCCATCGGTGCGCATGGCGCCATCCCGGTGGTAGCTGTGGACGGGGCATTTCGGTGCATTGACGGGAATATGATTGAAGTTCACGCCTAGCCGATACCGTTGGGTGTCGCCATAGGAGAAGAGACGCGCTTGAAGCATCTTGTCGGGAGAGAAGCCAATCCCGGGGACCACGTTCGCGGGCGAGAAGGCCGCCTGTTCGACTTCAGCGAAATAATTGGCGGGATTGCGGTTTAGTTCGAGAACACCGACCTCGATCAATGGGAAATCGGCTTTCGGCCAAACTTTGGTGAGATCGAACGGATTGAATGGCAGAGACCTCGCCTGTTCGTCGTTCATCACCTGAATAAAGAGCGTCCAGCGCGGGAAATCGCCGCTTTCGATGCTCTCGTAAAGATCACGGCCATGTGTCTCGCGGTCCTTGCCCACGAGTTGCTCGGCTTCGCTATCAGTAAGATTCGCGATGCCTTGCTCGGTCCGTAGGTGAAACTTCACCCACGTGCGGCGGTTGGCGGCATCGATAAAACTAAACGTGTGGCTGCCGAATCCGTGCATGTGGCGATAGCTGCGCGGAATGCCTCTATCGCTCATGACAATCGTGACTTGGTGAAGCGCCTCTGGCAAAAGCGTCCAGAAGTCCCAGTTGCTGTTTGCGTTGCGCAGCCCCGTGCGCGGGTCGCGTTTGATCGCGTGGTTCAGGTCGGGAAAGCGCAGTGGATCGCGGAAAAAGAACACTGGCGTGTTGTTGCCTACGATGTCCCAGTTCCCTTCTTCCGTGTAGAACTTCACCGCAAATCCACGGATGTCACGCTCGGCATCGGCGGCGCCGCGTTCTCCGGCCACGGTCGAAAAGCGCAGGAATACCGGGGTCGTCTTGCCGACTTCCGAAAAGAGCTTCGCCCTGGTATAGCGCGTGATGTCGTGCGTCACCGTGAAAACGCCGTGGGCACCCGATCCCTTGGCGTGCATGCGCCGCTCGGGAATGACCTCGCGGTCGAAGTGCGCGAGCTTTTCGATCAGCCAGATGTCCTGCAGCAGCGCGGGACCACGCGGTCCAGCCGTTTCGATGTTCAGATTATCGACAACGGGCGCACCCGTTGCGTGATCAAGACGCGTAGAGGTATCGCGATTTGTCATGCCACAACTCCAGGAGAGGGCGGGACCGGCACAGCGCCGTAGTGTTCGAGGCCGGCGGACACGCGAAGCTTTATGGACAATCAGCGGGCAATTTCTGCTGACGCGGCAAGGCGAACCTCGCTCGTCGCGTCGGCCACCGGGTCAAGGAGTGACGGGAGCGCAGAGGCATCGACGTGTCGAGCTGTCGATGTGGAGGGAGCGTAACTGTTTGGCGCTGGGCCGATCTTGGACAAAACAACGATTCGATGGACAAATCGTGTGCGGTCGTCGTGCGCGTGGGCTTTCGAGCGAACCGCTCTCGCGCGCACGCGTCGATATCGATGCTGACGCAAACCAGACGCGACCAATTATTCTGGCGCCGGTCGATTGGGCGGCATCCTTTGAGGCGTGAGAGCGGTTCTGATCAAAAAATCCGCAGTCCGGCGCAATGGTCGCTAGGCTTGCATCGGTTTCTCGCACATCTTGCTTGCGATTTCATCGCCTCGTATTTGAGCCACGGGGATGAATGCCGCGCACCTGGCAAACGACCGCTCGCGAGTGAGAAACTGCCATGCGAATGGCTGTGCGTCGGCGAGGGCGACTGACGGATTCTGGCCGCGAGCCGCCCGATGCAAACGTCAAACGACATATGCCGACCGAGATGGAACGGACACCCCTCCCTCCAGGGACCGCGATCAGCCGGGGGCGCCCCTAAGCCGCGTCCATTTTCTCGACGGCGAAAAACCCACCCTTTGAACGCGCTCTAAGCCGATTCCAGCTTGAACACCGCGACCGCGTTACCCAGGACCACGACCTGTTCTTCGAGCGAACGTGCCGCCGCGGTCGCCTGTTCGACGAGCGCCGCGTTCTGCTGCGTGGTCGAGTCCATCTGCATCACCGCGCGGTTGATTTCCTCGATGCCTGCGCTTTGCTCTTGAGCCGCCGCGAAGATCTCGGTCATCAAGTCGCTGACCGTCTTCACGGAAGACACAATGTCGGTCATCGTGTGGCCCGCCCGGTCGGCCAGCGACGAGCCCTCAGCAATCTTTTCGACCGTGTCGACGATCAGCTGTTTGATTTCCTTCGCCGCGCTGGCGCTACGCTGAGCCAGACTGCGGACCTCGCTTGCCACAACCGCAAAGCCGCGCCCCAGCTCGCCTGCTCGCGCGGCCTCGACCGCGGCGTTCAAGGCGAGGATGGTCTGGAACGCGATGCTGTCGGCGTTGCCTCGGTGCGAGCTTGCGATGTCGTACGAACCGGACGATTCGACGCACCACCGCAGCAGATGTCAAACGCCGCTGTCGTTCGCCGGGACCGACGCCCCGTCGCAGCCCCGTCCGATCAGCGCGGCCGGCTTGCAC
>NZ_DATJWR010000078.1:0-2321 GCF_035501035.1 Paraburkholderia sp. | reverse complement strand
GGCCCATGAGGCTCATCTGTCAACTGGACGCGCCGCTTGAACCCGAGCCACAAGCCCGGCAGAGAGCACCCGATCAATTTTTTGCCGAAAATTCGAAAGGTGAATGATGAATATGCCCAGCGCGGAATTCTCCACGTCGGTTTCCCCTTCCTCGCAAGATTCTGACCCTCAAGGCAACACCCACTGCATCGGCGCAACCGTGCTGATGAAGGCGCTCGCCGACGAGCAGGTCGAATTCGTCTGGGGTTATCCCGGCGGCTCGGTGCTCTACATTTACGACGAGCTGTACAAGCAGGACAAAATCCAGCACATCCTCGTGCGCCACGAACAGGCAGCCGTGCACGCGGCCGACGCCTACTCGCGTTCGACCGGCAAGGTCGGCGTGTGTCTCGTGACCTCGGGCCCCGGCGTCACCAATGCGGTGACCGGCATCGCGACGGCCTACATGGACTCGATCCCGATGGTGGTCATCAGCGGCCAGGTGCCTACCGCCGCGATTGGTCAGGACGCCTTCCAGGAGTGCGACACGGTCGGCATCACGCGTCCCTGCGTGAAGCACAACTTCCTCGTGAAGGACGTACGCGATCTCGCTGCCACCGTCAAGAAAGCTTTTTACATTGCGCGCACCGGCCGCCCCGGCCCCGTGCTGATCGACATTCCGAAGGACGTGTCGAAGGCGCCGTGCACATATGAACCGGTCAAGAACGTAGCGCTTCGCTCGTACAACCCGGTCACCAAAGGCCATTCGGGGCAGATCCGCAAGGCGGTCTCGCTGCTTCTTTCGGCCAAGCGTCCGTATATCTATACCGGCGGCGGCATCATCCTCGCGGATGCGTCGCGTGAACTGAACCAGTTCGCCGACCTGCTCGGCTACCCGGTCACGAACACGCTGATGGGCCTTGGCGGCTATCGCGCGAGCGACCGCAAGTTCCTCGGCATGCTCGGCATGCACGGCACCTTCGAAGCCAACATGGCGATGCAGCACTGCGACGTGCTGATCGCGATCGGCGCGCGCTTCGACGACCGCGTGATCGGCGACCCGGGCCACTTCGCTTCGCGTCCGCGCAAGATCATTCACATCGACATCGACCCGTCGTCGATTTCGAAGCGCGTGAAGGTCGATATCCCCATCGTCGGCGACGTGAAGGAAGTGCTCAAGGAACTCATCGAGCAGCTTCAGCACGCCGAGCACGGTCCGGACACGGAAGCGCTCGCCGCCTGGTGGAAGGATATCGAAGGCTGGCGCGAGAAGAACTGCCTGAAGTTCGACCGCGGCACCGACATCATCAAGCCGCAGTACGTGGTGGAAAAGGCGTGGGAGCTCACGGGCGGCAACGCGTTCGTGTGCTCGGACGTCGGCCAGCACCAGATGTGGGCCGCGCAGTTCTATCGCTTCAACCAGCCGCGCCGCTGGATCAACTCGGGCGGCCTCGGCACCATGGGCTTCGGGCTGCCGGCGGCGATGGGCGTGAAGATGGCGCACCCGGACGACGACGTGCTGTGCATCACGGGCGAAGGCTCGATCCAGATGTGCATTCAGGAGCTGTCGACCTGCAAGCAGTACGACACGCCCGTGAAGATCATCTCGCTGAACAACCGCTACCTCGGCATGGTCCGCCAGTGGCAGCAGATCGAATACAGCAAGCGCTATTCGCATTCCTACATGGATGCGCTGCCTGACTTCGTGAAGCTCGCCGAAGCGTATGGACACGTCGGCATGCGGATCGAAAAGACGGCGGACGTCGAGCCGGCGCTCAAGGAAGCGCTGCGCCTGAAAGACCGCACGGTATTCCTCGATTTCCAGACCGACCCTTCCGAAAACGTCTGGCCGATGGTACAGGCCGGCAAGGGCATCACCGAGATGCTGCTCGGCTCGGAAGACCTCTAACGGTATTGCACGGCGCCGTTCCGACTTCGCGCGGCGCGCGTCCACACAACGGGCGCGCGGGTTCGCGGGGAAGGGCGGCCACCACGCTCACACTGGATACATCGCGGATTACATCATGAGACACATCATTTCCGTTTTGCTGGAAAACGAGCCGGGCGCGCTTTCGCGCGTGGTCGGCCTCTTCTCCGCACGCGGCTACAACATCGAAACCTTGACGGTGGCGCCGACCGAAGACCGTTCGCTCTCGCGCATGACCATCGTTTCCATTGGCTCGGACGACGTGATCGAACAAATCACGAAGCATCTGAACCGCCTGATCGAGGTGGTGAAAGTGGTCGACCTTACCGAGGGCGCCCACATCGAGCGCGAGCTGATGCTGATCAAGGTAAGGGCGGTCGGCAAGGAACGTGAGGAGATGAAGCGGATGGCGGAT
>NZ_DATJWR010000077.1:0-33038 GCF_035501035.1 Paraburkholderia sp. | reverse complement strand
CGGCCAGCGCGAAGGCGATGCCGGCCCAGTCCCATGCGCTCGGCCGGATGGCCTCGACGGCCCACAGCCACAGGATCGCGACGCAGACATAGACGCCGCCGTAGGCCGCATAGGTGCGTCCGGCGGCCGTGGGGTGCAGCGCGAGCAGCCACGCGAAGAGCGCGAGCGAGGCTGCGGCGGGCACGATGAGCCACGCGCTCGCGCCTTCGCGCAGCCAACGGTAAGGCAGGTAGCAGCCGATGATCTCGGCAAGCGCGGTCACGACGAAAAGCAGGAACGTCTTCATGGGCGGCGCTCAGGCATGCGGGGCGCCCATGGTAGCGCAGGCCGCGCGGCAACCCGCACGGGCCTCGCACAAAACGGCGCGGGCCGCGAACGCATGCGCCACGCACCCGCCACGCCGGCGCCGTTTCTGGCACTCCGACTTCGAGCACCCGAGCCTCGATCACTCAAATATCGAGCCTCGCGTACTCGCCACTCCGACACTCGCCCCCGCGGCTCAGGGCCGCTCGCCACGCGCAAGCCGCGCGTCGATCTCGTTCACCACCGGCAGCAGGTCGGCGACGCTGTCGATCACGTAGTGCGCGCCGGCCGCGCGCAGGCGCTCCACGGCCGCTTCGCGGCGGCGCGCGAACTCGTCCGGCGCGAGCGCATGGACTTCCGCTTCGGTCAGCCCGAACGCGTTGCCGCTCACGGCGACACCAACCGCCCACGTCCCGCCGTTGATACCCTCCTCGATGCCGACTTCGGTGTCGTCCACCTTGATCGCCTCGCGCGCACGCCACACGCCGAGCTGCGGCAGCGTGCGGTAGATCATGTATGGCGACGGCCGGCCCTCGGGCGTGTCGCCCGTGCAGACGATGCTATCCGCCTCGAAGCCCTGCGCCGCCGCGCCGGGCACGATCTGGTCGATGATCTCGCGCGTGTAGCCCGTGGTCGAGCCGATACGCACGCCCTCGGCGCGCAGCGCGGCCGTCACGGCGGCGACGCCCGGGATCACGTCGCTGTACTGCGCGGCCACGGCGATGTTCTTCGGCACGAAGACGTCGTACACGGCATCGATGTCGGCCTCGCCCGGCGCGTGGCCGTAGCGCGCCTCCCACGCCGCCGCGACGCGCGGCAGCGCGAGCAGCGCCGCGATATGCGGACGCTTGGCCATGCCCATCGGGCCGCGGGCCTCTTCGATCGTGATCGGCACGCCGAATTCCTCGAAGGTCTCGACGAATGCGCCCATTGGCGCGCGCGAACCGTAGTCGACTACGGTGCCGGCCCAGTCGAAGATCACTGCCTTGACGTGTTTCATTACATGCATCCTGCCAATAAATCGATGGTGTGAAGTCTGTTCGTGATGCGCTTGTCCGCGAACGAGGCTCGAGCGGGCTCAAACGTGTTCAAGCGGCGAGCGCCTCGCGCGCGCCGAGGTCGGCCGGCGTGGGTGCGGCGCTCGCCACGCCGAGCGTGCGCAGCGCCTCGCCGCAGGCGGCCACCACGCGGCGCATGACCGTTTCGTCGAGCGCGCCGATGCAGCCGATGCGGAAGCTCTCCACACTCGTGAGCTTGCCCGGATAGATGATGAAACCCTGCGCCTTCATGAGGTCGTAGAAGCGCGCGAAGTCGAATGCCGGATCGGCAGGCGAAAAGAACGTGACGATGATGGGCGAGCGCCAGCCTTCGGTGAGCAGCGGCTCGAAGCCGAGAGCGTGCATGCCCTCGACGAGCACGTCGCGATTGCGCGCATAGCGCGCGAGGCGCCCGGGCTGACCACCTTCGAGCGCGTGCAGGCGCAGCGCCTCGATGAATGCGGCCACCGCATGCGTGGGCGGCGTGAAGCGCCACTGGCCGGTGCGGTTCATGACGTCCCACTGGTCGTGCAGGTCGAGCGAGAGCGAGTGGCTCACGCCTTTCGCGTCTTGCAGCACCTGCTTCTTCGCGATCACGAAGCCAAAGCCCGGCACGCCCTCGATGCACTTGTTCGCCGACGAAACGAACGCATCGCACGGCAGCGTGCGCACGTCGAGCGGCACGGCGCCGAACGCGCTCATCGAATCGATCAACAGACGCCGGCCCTGGCGGGCCGTCACGGCGGCGATCTCCTCGATGGGGTTCAGGATGCCCGAGCTCGTCTCGCAGTGCACCGCGACCACATGCGTGATGTCCGGGTTCGCGACAAGCAGGCGCTCGACGTCCGCTGCGCGCGGCGGCAGGTAGTCGCCGGTGTCGTGCACCGTGTGCTTGCGGCCGAGATAGCCGAGCGTCGTGGCGATGCGCTTGCCGTACGCACCGTTGGCGAGCACGAGGGCGTGGCCGTCGCGCGGCACGAAGCTGCCGAGCATCGCCTCGACACAGTAGCTGCCGCTGCCCTGCAGCGGTACGCAGTCGTACTCGCCCGCCTCGTTCCCTGCGATTTCGAGCAGCGCCCGGCGCAGTTGCGCGGTCATGGCGCGAAAGTCGGCGTCCCACGAGCCCCAATCGCGCTGCATCGCGGCCTTGGTCGAGGCTGCGGTCGTGAGCGGTCCAGGGGTCAGGAGATACGGCTCGGCGGGGGTAGTCATGCAGGCTCCGGTGGGCAGGTCCAAACAATCAGTGCCGACACGTTAGCGCAGCGCCGTCTATCGGTAAAATCGATATAATTGATGTCGGTATAAGCCTGACTTATCGATATTACCCGGGGGGGAGCTTCGTCATGCAATACGCGCAATTGCGTGCCTTTCACGCCGTCGCCGAGCACGGCGGATTCTCGCGCGCCGCGCAGGCGCTCTCGCTCACGCAGCCCGCCGTGTCGGACCACGTGCGGCGGCTCGAGCAGGATTTCGGGGTCAAGCTCTTCGAGCGCGCGCCGCGCGGCGTCGAGCTCACCGAACTCGGGCGGCGGCTTTTTGCGGTGACGCGTCAGATGGTGGGTTGCGAGCGCGACGCGCGGCGCCTGCTCGAAGCAGCGGGTGCGCTTGAATCGGGCGAGATCGCGCTCGTCGCCGACGCCCCCGATCTCGCCATCAAGCTGATCGGCGCGTTCAGGCGGCGCTATCCGGGCGTGGTAATCAAGCTCTCGATCGCGAACGCGGCCGAGTGCATGCGCCGCGTGCTGGCGAGCGAAGCCGACGCCGCCATCACGGCGGCGCGCCAGGTGCACAGTCGCCTGCAGGCGCGCGTGTTGCGCGAGGAACCGCTCGTCGCGGTCGTGCCGGCCGACAGTCCCGCCGCGAAAAAGCGGCGCATGACTTACGAGGAACTCGTGCGCGAACCGATGGTGTTTCGCGAGACGCACTCGGTCACGCAGCAGTTGCTCGAAGCGGAACTCGTGCGCAAAGGGCTGCAGGTGCAGCCCGTGCTCTACGTCGACGGCCGCGAAGCGCTGCAGACGGCCATCGCACAGGGTGTGGGCGTGGGCGTGATCGCGCACGCGGAATTCGGCGAGTCGCGGCGCATTCGCATGCTGCCGCTCGTGGACTGTCAGGTGCGCATGATCGAATCGCTCACGCGGCTCGCCGATACCTCGTCTTCGAATCTGCTCGACGCGCTTTTTGCAACCGCGCTCGACTAGGCGCCGACTGATTGTGTCCTGCGACCGTTCTCAGGACACGACGATTTCCGCGCCGACGGCGTGCAGCAGGTCGCGCAGCGTTTCGGCCTGTTCCATGCGCGCGCCATGGCGCAGATGGATGCGCAATGCGTGCCCCGCGATGCCCTCGACCGGGCGCGCGAGCCACAGTTCGACGGCGAGCCCGAGCCCGTCGGGCGCATCGGGCACGACGGGTTCGACGACGCGCGGCTTGAAGGAGGCGGATTCGGACATATCGGGTCCTCGTCGGTGGCGGGATCGACTTCATCGTAACGAGGCGGCGCGCTCGCGCCAAACGAGAAATCCGCGTATGCAAATGAGGACGGTGTGCCAATGGTTGGTGCTGGCCGTGGGATGCGGGATGTGCGGGCACCACACTCATGCGCCCTGATTGGAGCGAGCCTTTTCACACGCCCGCTTTCCCACCGGCATATGGCCACGCGTGGCAAACTGGACGAATCGTTCCGCTTCGCGTGCACCCGGAGTCAGTGCTTTACGCCAATTCCGGCTGACCGCTTTGCATTGCACCGGAGTACCGCGGTAAGCGGCTCATGCCCCGACTCTGGCCGACAGCGTTACATGGGACGAGAGCAAGAGCAGTGCATGAGCGCGGATTCAGTGCCAGGCACCCACTCTCGTCCACAGCTTTGCATGGGATCAGAGTAAGGGCCAAAGCCCGACTCGGGTCGACAGGAGTCCTTCATGGAACGCCCCTTTACGGATCGCCGCGAAGCGGGCCGTCTGCTCGCCGCCCAGCTCTCGGCCTACGCCGACAGACGCGACGTCGTCGTGCTCGCACTGCCGCGAGGCGGCGTGCCGGTGGGCTATGAAGTCGCACGAGCGCTGCGGGTCGCACTCGACGTGATGCCCGTGTGCAAGCTCGGCGTGCCGTGGCAGCCCGAACTGGCGATGGGCGCGCTGTCGTCGAACGGCGCGCAGTACGTGGACGCCGCGCTCGTGCGCACGGCCGGCGTGAGCGAGGCGCAGCTGCAAAGCGCAATGGCGCTCGCGCGTATCGAGCTTGGCCGCCGCGAGGCACGCTATCGTGGCGAGCGCGCCCCGCTCGCGGTGGCGGGCCGCGTGGCGATCGTCGTCGACGACGGCATGGCCACCGGCGCATCGCTCAGGGCGGCGGCGCGCGCGCTCGCTACACTCGGCCCTGCGCGTATCGTCGCCGCGTTGCCTGTCGCGCCCGCGGGCTCGCAGGACCGGCTGCGCGGGACCGTGGACGAATTCGTCTGCGTGCGCATGCCCACGGCGTTCCATGCCGTCGGCCAGTTCTATGGCGATTTCGACCAGGTCAGCGACGAGACGGTGCGCGACCTGCTCGAGCGGGCCGCGTCTGAGAATACGCACGACGACGCGAACGACAGCTCGAGCAACGGCGCGAACGCGTGACCCGCGCCACCCCTCGTGCTTTTGCGCCCACGCTGCCGGCGCTCATGTCACGCGCCAGAGCCACGGTTATCGCACCGGGTTCGAGGCGTGCTCGCCCACCACGGTCTGCCACGGGCGCACACGCCAGCGCTTCACGAGCCCCGAGAGCACATAGGGATCGGCGCGCGCAAAGGCTTCGGCGGCTACCGGACTGTCGCCCTGGAAGAGCAGCAGCGCGTTGTCGACGGGCTCCGCTATCGCGCCCGCGAGCAGCAACTCCCCGCGTTCGGCGGCAGCCCACGCGAGCGCCAGATGCGCATTGCGGTGCTCGGGGCGGCGTTCGAGATAGTCGTCGGCGAGTTCGTACATCAACAGGTAATGCATGGGCGTTCTCCGTTCTGTAGCGGCCGCAGTGGAACCTGGCGCCAGCCGATAGCGGACATTGTGCAGCAGCGCGCGCGTCAACCGAACACTGCGCCACGTCGTTTTAGCAGAGGCTTTGCCATAATGATGACCGCGCAAGCCGCACCAGGTAGCCACGGCTTCGCCGCACAGCCGGCGACAACGTCCAAATCCAAGAGAGTGAACGATGAAAATGCAATCCATCATGGCTGCAATCGTGCTGGGCGGCGTGCTGGCTGCGCCGGCATTCGCGCAGACCGCCGCGCCGGCATCGGCGCCGGCGAACAGCCAGCAGAACAAGATGAAGGCGTGCAACGCCCAGGCCGGCGACAAGAAGGGTGACGACCGCAAGGCGTTCATGAAGCAGTGCCTCTCGGCCACGGGTACGCCGGCGCCGACGATGAGCCAGCAGGATCGGATGAAGGCGTGCAACGCGCAGGCCGGCGACAAGAAAGGCGACGACCGCAAAGCGTTCATGAAGCAGTGCCTCTCGACGAAGAGCTGAACGCCCCGCTCCCAAACCCTCTTCCACGCGCAGGATCCGCACGCCGCAGCGTTTGCTGCGGCGTTTTCTTTTTTGACGCGGCGTTTTGTGCGCCGCAGCGTTCCTCGATGTGCCGTTCGCGTGTCTCGTCCGGTGTGCGAATCATCGTGCGGACGTGCGTTCCCCGACAATCCCCGGCATTCGGCCGCGCCGTTTTTCTCCTATGATGGCTGCAGCGGCGCCCCCTTTATCCCAGAAGAAATCACACACGAGCCATCGGGTCGCCGTGTTGACGTTGATGCCTACGGCATCGAACGGAGGCGCTGATGGCGTGGAGACACAAGAACCGCTGGTTTCGCCGCTGGCTGATGGTGATCGTCTTCTGGCTCGTGCCGGTGATGATCGTCGTGGTGCGCGAGATCCAGGACGAGATGGCGTACAACCGCGCGGACCTGCAGCGCGCGCTGACCACCTGGACCCTCAGCGACGCCGAGCGCGCCGCCGGCGCCGCGCTGCGCTGCCACGGCACGCCTGAAACGGCTCGCGCCGCGGGATGCCCCGCAGACGTGCTCGCGGCGAATGCCCAGCGCCAACAGGAAGCGCTCGACGAATACGCGGTGCGGCGCGCGACGCTCGCGGGCTACCTGTGGCACGCATTCGTCGGCTACTGGGTCGTGCCGGCTGCGGTGCTGCTCGCGATCGGCGTGCTGATCGGCGCCGTGAAGCGCGCCCTGCGCAGGCCGACAGCCAAGCCGGCGGCCGAGCACTAGCGCTTGCGGCGCCCGGCGCGCCGTAAGCCCGGCCTCCGGATTGCCCAGGCTCGAGGTGCTCATCGAAACGTCTGTGCTATAACCGACAAGTGCCGCCGTATCGCGGCGCCCGGCAACCAGAACGGAGAACAAGATGACCGCATCTCGCTTCATTTTGAAGGCTTCTGTCGCCATTTCACTCGCCGCCGCGGCACTCTCGGGCTGCACCACTACCGGCAACCAGCCGCCCGACGCCGCCGCCAACGCGTCGCGCGCGCAATCGATCGATGCCGATGTCGACGCCACGCTGTCGCGTCTCTACCAGACCGTGCCGGGCTCGCGTGAGCTGGTCGGCAAGGCGCGTGGCATCCTCGTGTTCCCGCGTGTGGTCCAGGCCGGCATTGGCGTGGGCGGCGAGCACGGCGACGGCGCGTTGCGCGTGGGCGGCAGCACAGTCGGCTATTTCAGCACGTCGTCGGGCTCGATCGGCGCGACGCTCGGCGTGCAGTCGAAGTCCGTCATCTATCTCTTCATGACCGAAGACGCACTCGCCAAATTCCGCAATTCGAGCGGCTGGTCGGTGGGCGGCGACGCTTCGGTCGCGCTCGTGAAGGTCGGCGCGAACGGCTCCATCGACACCACCACGGCCACCAAACCCGTGCAAGTCTTCGTGCTCACCAACAGCGGCCTGATCGGCGACCTCTCGCTCGGCGGCACGAAGATCTCGAAGCTCGATCTCTGACGCGCATCCAGCCCGTCGGATATCGCGCACGTCCGCGCGTTCAGCTCAACTCGCGGACGTGTCGACCACCTTGAAGCGCGAGCGCTTGCTCGCGCGAATCACCGCCTCATACGCCTGCACGTACTCCTGCGCCATGCGGTGCGACGTGAAGCGCTCCTCGAAGCGGTGGCGCACGCCTGCGCGGGAAATGCGCGAGACGCGGTTGACGGCCGCCACGGCGCCAATCTCGTCCTCGACGATATAGCCCGATACGCCCTCTTCCACTACCTCCGGCACCGCGCCGCGATTGAACGCGATTACGGGCGTGCCGCACGCCATCGCCTCGATCATCACGAGGCCGAACGGCTCCGGCCAGTCGATCGGAAACAGCAGCGCATGCGCGCCGGAGAGGAATTCGGCCTTCTGGCTGTCGTTGATTTCCCCCACGTACTCCACGTGTGGCAATGCGAGCAGTGGCTTGATGTCGCGCTCGAAATACTCGCGGTCGGCCTCGTCGACCTTCGCGGCAATGCGGATGGGCAGGCCGCAGCGCCCGGCGATGCGTATTGCCGTATCGACCCGCTTTTCCGGCGAAATGCGGCCGAGAAACGCGAGATAACGCGGCTCGACCGGCTGCGGCGTGTAGAGCTTTTCGGGCAGGCCGTGATAGACCGTGCGCAGCCATTTCGCCTGCGGCATGGGCTGGCGCTGCGAATTCGAGATCGAGATGACGGGCGCGGTGTTGAACGTATCGAAAACCGGCTGCTGCTCGGGCAAATCGAGACGGCCGTGCAGCGTCGTCACGAACGGCGTTTCCTGACGCTTGAATACGGAAAACGAGTAGTAGTCCATATGGAAATGCAGCACGTCGAACTGGTCGGCCTGACGGCGCACCATCTCCATGAGGAGCATGTGCGGCGCGATGCGGTCGCGAATACCGGGGTCGAGCCGCAGCGCGCGCGGCCACACGGGCTCGAGCTTGGCACGCGTGAGCGAATCGCCGCTGGCGAACAGCGTAACGTCGTGCCCGAGATCGACCAGCGCTTCAGTGATGTACGACACGGCGCGCTCGGTGCCGCCGTAAAGCTTGGGCGGGACCGATTCGGTCAGGGGGGCGATCTGCGCAATTCTCATCAGGTGTCTCCAGAAAACGGGGCCGCGTTGTGCCTGGTTTCGGCCCGGTCATTCTATGTCAGGCCGGCGCCGCGGCTCTCGCCGACAGAGGCTCGGTCCGGCTTTGGCGGGGGCCGTTTTGCCATGGGTCAACGGCGCGTGACCGGTTCATTATCCGGCCAGGTATGGCGCTGCGACTGTGGATCTTTCAATTGCTATACGGTTTTACACGACGAAACATCCGGGTGCTGCTTTGCATGGGGATGTGGCGCGCGGCCCGAGTTGGCGCTCACGCGCCAACTCCCGCCGACCGCTTTGCATGGCGCCAGAGTAAGCGCTGAAGCGCTAACTCTGGCCGACCGCTGTGCATGGGGCCAGAGTAAGCGCTGAAGCGCTAACTCTGGCCGACACGTGGCGGCCACCTCCACGGTGGTACGTCAAGCGCTTCCGGCTCGGCGAATCCCGTTGCACCCAGGCGCCGCTCGAGCACGATCGACTGGCTTGCCGACTCGCGCTCCAGCGCCGCAACAAGCCGCGCCGCGTGCGAGACGACGATCACCTGCGAATGCCCGGACGCCCGTGCAATGAGCCGAGCCAGCGAGGGCAGCAGGTCCGGGTGCAGGCTCGTCTCGGGCTCGTCGAGCACGAGCAGCCCCGGCGGCCGCGGGCTCAGCAACGCCGCCGCTAGCAGCAAATACCGCAAGGTGCCATCCGACAGCTCGGCGCCGCGTAGCGGCCGCAGCAGCCCCTCCTGGCGCAGCGCCACCTCGAAGCGCCCCTCGTGATTCACGATCTCCACGCGCGCGCCCGCAAAGGCGTCGCCGATCGCGGCATCGAGCGCGTCGCCATCGCCAATCTCGCGGATCGTCTGCAATGCGGCAGCGAGGTTCCCGCCGTCATCGGCAAGCACCGGCGAATGCGTGCCGATCTGCACCTGGCGCGCGCTCGCGTGCTCGTCGGTGCGGAAGTGGTCGTAGAAGCGCCACGAGCGGATCTGCTCGCGCACCGCAATCATCTCGGGCGCGCTGCGCGGGTCGGCGTACTCGGTCATCATGCTGTCGAAGCTGGCCACGGGCTGCGCGAGCGTCGTCCAGTCGCCCGAGGTGTCGCGGATGCGGATCATCGGCCCCTGGCGATCCACGAGCAGTGCCGAAGGCCGCAAGACCGGCCCGCTCCAGATGCATTCGCGCTTGATCGCCGGATCGAGCGAGAACTGCGAGGACGACGGCAGCGGCAACCCCAGATCGATCGCATAACCGAACGTCTCGCCGGCGAAGCCGAGGCGCAGGCTCACCGGGTCCTTGCGGACCGTGCCCTGCACGGCGTACTCGCCCGCGGCGACGGCACGCGAGAAGCGCTCGGGGCCGGCCCACAGCGTGGATTGCAGACCGCCCTCGCGCGCGAGCGACGGAATCACCCCGCCGCGCGCGGTGAGCGCGAGCAGGCGCAGCGCGCGGTAGAGATTCGACTTGCCGCTGCCGTTCGGGCCGGTCACGACATTGAGCGCGCCGAGCGGCACGATGAGCTCGCGCAGCGAGCGGTAATTGGCAATGGCGAGCGTAGTCAGCATGAAAGTGCATGGCGGCGCGAATGCGCCTCGAAGTGCCGGATGAGCCAACGCAGCATCATACGCAATCGCGAAAATGCGCGAAGCGCGGCACGGCCCGCGCCGATCTGGCATCAGCGCGGCTGTGGCACCGCTGCCAGGTCGCGCAGGAAGCTGTCGCGCCACACGCCGAGATCGTTGAGCCTCAGCGCCTCCATGTTGGTCTGGTAGCGCGCCTTGCGCTCGTCGAGCGGCATCGAGAGTGCGCGCCCCAACGCCTCCGACATGCCGGTTGCATCGTGCGGATTCACAAGCAGCGCGCCCGTGAGTTCGGCGGCCGCGCCCGCGAAGATCGAGAGCACGAGAACGCCAGGATCGTCTGGATTCTGCGCGGCTACGTACTCCTTCGCGACGAGGTTCATGCCGTCGTGCAGCGGCGTGACGTAGCCCACCTGCGACTCGCGAAAGAGCGACATCAGCTTCCATCGGTCGTACTGCTGGCTCAGATAGCGGATCGGTGTGTAGTCGAGGCCCGAGTAGCGGCCGTTGATGCGCCCCGCCTCGCGCTCCAGTTCCTCGCGGATCACCTTGTAGCTCGCGACGTCCGAACGCGTGGGCGGCGCGATCTGCACGAGCGTGACCTTGCCGCGCCATTCGGGTGAGGTTTCGAGCAACTGTTCGAACGCATGGAAGCGCTCGACGAGCCCCTTCGAGTAGTCGAGCCGGTCCACGCTCATGATGAGTTTGCGCCCTTCGAGGCTCTGCTTCAGGTCGAGCACGTGCTGGCGGCTCTCGTAGCGCGCGGCCTGCTCGGCAATCTCGTCGGGGAACACGCCGATGCGGTAGACGCCCGTGCGCAGCTTGCGGCCATAGGCTTCGACTTCGCTGCGCTCGTGGTGGCCTCCGCCCCCCGTGACCTTGCCGTGCGCCTCGCGTGCGATGTAGTCGTGGAAAGCCTGCTGGTCGTTGTGCGTCTGAAAGCCGATCAGGTCGTAGCAGCACAGCGATTTTACGAGCTCGTCGTGCGGCGGTATGGTCTGCAACACCTGCGGCGAAGGAAAGGGAATGTGCAGGAAAAAGCCGATGCGGTTGCGCAAGCCCTCGGAGCGCAGCGCCTCCGCGAACGGGATCAGGTGATAGTCGTGGACCCAGACCATGTCGTCGGGGTGGATCAGCTTGATGAGCTTGTGCGCGAGCCAGGCGTTCACGCGCCGGTAGCCCGCGTATTCGTCGCGCTCGTAGCGCGCGAGGTCGTTGCGGTAGTGGAAGACCGGCCAGAGCGTGGCGTTCGAAAAGCCGCGATAGTACTGATCGTAGTCCTTACGAGTTAGACCGACTGTCGCGAAGGTGACGTGGCCTTCTTCGACGAGCGTCGGCCCCGCGTTCGCCACCGCCTCGCTCACCACGTCGCCGCTCCAGCCGAACCACACGCCGCCCGAGTCCTTCAGCGCGCCGAACACGCCCACCGCGAGGCCGCCGGCCGACCCTTTGGTTTCCGTCGGCGTCGCCACGCGGTTCGAGACGACTATCAGTCTGCTCATCTTGCTGCTCCTCCACCTGCCGTCATCGGCTATTTCACGCCTTTTTCATCGCCTTTTCGGGCCATCTGCGGCGCTCCTGCCGCCTTTCGCGCCGGCGCGGCCGCTCATCCATCCTCGCGCCGGTTTTCCGCCACTCTCTCGCGCGCCTTGGCGCCTGCCGGCGCTTCCGCCTGCGCGGCGCGTCGTGCCACCGGCCCTTCGCCGTCGCTCGGCGCACGCGTGCCCGTCACCGGGTCGGCCTCGGTATGCGCCGCCGTGCTCGACGCCGCTTGCCGCGCGGGGCGGCGCGCCAAGGGCGGCAGTTCGCCTGCGCTGCTTTCGGGTTCCGCCGAGAATTCGGCCCGCGTCCGCGGCAGGTACTGCGGATAATGCTCGTTCACGAAATCCAGCAGCCCTTCACGCACGCGGCAGCGCAAGTCCCAGTTGAGCCCGGAGTCGCGCGAGCTCACCAGCACGCGTAATTGCATGGCTCGCTCGTTGGCGTCGGTGACCTGTAAAACCTGCACGCGGCGATCCCACTCGGGCGCGTTTTCGACGATGCGCCCGAGCGCCTCGCGCAGCGGCTCGAGCGGCATGCGGTAGTCGAGCCACAGAAACACCGAGCCGATGATCTGCGAGCTGCTGCGCGTCCAGTTCGTGAACGGGTTCTCGATGAACCACTGCAGCGGCACGATGAGCCGCCGCTGGTCCCAGATCCGCACCGAAACGTAGGTGCCCGTAATCTCCTCGATGCGCCCCCATTCGCCCTGGATCACGACCACGTCGTCGAGCCGGATCGGCTGGGAGAGCGCGATCTGCAAACCGGCAATCATGTTGCCCAGCACGGGGCGTGCCGCGATACCAGCGACGAGACCGGCAACGCCCGCCGAGGCGAGCAGGCTCGCACCGATTTGCCTCACGTTCGGAAAGGTCATGAGCGCCGCCCCGACGCCGATGATGATGATGAGCACCATCACCGTGCGCGCGAGCACGCGGGCCTGTGTGTGGATGCGGCGGGCGTGGAGGTTGTCGGCAGTGTCGAGCGGATGCGCGGCGATGATCGCCTCGCCGATGGCCGCCGCGCAGCGCACCGAAAGCCAGGTGATCGCGGCGATCAGCGCGAACGCGCACAGCTCGCGCAGGCTGCTGATGAAGCGCAGCGTATCGGGCGCCTGCCACCAGACGTATTCAAGAGAGAGGATGACGAGCACGGCCAGCGCGGGCTTTTGCACATAGCGCACGAACACGCTCACGCGCGGATACGGGCGCGCGAGGCGCCGCACGACGCGCTTGCCGATCCAGTGCGCGGTGAGCGCCAGGACGAACGCAAACGCGCTCATGATCAGCGTGCCGAACCAGGTCTGCAACGGGCCGTCGGCCAGGCGGGTGAAATCGTCGAGTGTCGGCATCTGCGGGCGGTTCCTCCTGAGCGATACGGCGACTCGTGGAAACGGCACGGGCGCAGGCCCGCGAACGAAAGCGGCCTGGCTCGCCTGGATCGGGCGGCGAGGCGGACTGCCTCCCGGTGCGCCCCGGCCAACTACCGCCCAATTACCGGCTAATTACCGGCTAATTACCGGTCAGCTACCGGCCAATTGCCAGCCAGCCAATGGTCAGCAACCGGCCCGCAACGCGCCCTTGATGATGGCGTCGCTGCCATGGAAGGTGCCGCGACGCATCGGTATTCGCATTTCCGAACATGGCGCACGACACGGCGCAAGAAGCACATGCCCGTAAAGCCGTGCGGCCATCCTCGCGCAACGCCCCTATCGCAAAGACAGGGCTATCGCGCGAACGGCGGTGGGACGCTGTCCGCCGCGCCAGTGGCGGCCGCTAAATCGCCGGCCGCCGAGATCGTGGCCGGCACGACACGCCGGCCATGCGTGAACCGGCGGCCCTCAGCCGCCGTTGCCGCTCTTGCAGGGAAACGCCTTGCCGAGCCCGAGCGAGATAGCCGTGCTGGCGTTGTAGCCGGCGACGTTCGGATTATCGGCGATGTACTTGCGCACCGCGTCGGTCAACTGTGCCGAGCCCGCGTCCGGCGGCAGGCAGAAGTACTGGCCGACGCGCGGCCCGGTCGTGCCGCCGATCGCGTCGATGGTATTGAAGATGCCGTCGGCGGCACCCTCGATGTACGCGGCGCACGCGCTGCGCGAAGCCACGTCGGTCTTCGTGCAGAGCCGGTTGAGGTCGCTCGCCGTAAATGCAAATGCGGACAGCGGTAGCGCCATCGCGCCCGCGCAGATCAGAACCCGCAGCATGGTTCTCCTTGAATTGTCATGGGGAGCGGCGCCAGGCGCGCCGCGAGGCGGCCTGGCTGATAGGGCCTGGCCGCCTTTAACCCTATTATTTTGCACTGTTTTGCGGCACTGCCGTACTCGTTGTGGGCAGGCCAGCCTGCGTCATGCGCGCCGTCAGGTCCTTGATCGCGTCGGGCGCCTTGTACTGGCGAGCGAAATCGAGCGCGGTCATGCCGATCTGGTTCTTCGCGCCGAGCGTCGCGCCATGCTCGAGCAGCACCTGGAGCGTCGTGAGATGATCGCCGCGCGCAGCCATCATGAGCGGCGTCGTGCCGTTGGGCGAGAGCGCGTTGACGTCGGCCGAATAGCCGATCAGCAGCTTCGCGACGTCGTCATTGCCGTTCGCAGCCGCGTAATGCAGCGGCGTCCAGCCCTTCTTGTTGACCTCGGCGCCCTTCGTGATGAGCAGCTTGACGAGATCGAGGTCGCCGTTCAGCGAAGCGAGCATCAGCGCGTTTTCGCCCGCGCGGTCTTCGGCGGCGATGTTCGTCTTCGGGTCGTCGAGCAGCACTGCCGCGACCTTGTCGGACTTCTCGCGCGCGGCCAGCACGAGCAGCGGCATGCCCTGGTCGTCGGTCGCGTTCGGGTCCATGCCGTTCGCGAGCGCTTTCTGGACGCCCTTGTCGTCGTCGAACTTGACACCCTTCACGAGCGAGTCGATCGGCGCGGCGTGCGCGGCTGCCGCGCCGAACACCGTGGCGGCAAAGCCGAGCGCGAGCGCAGCGGCGGTGCGACGAACGGCGTTATTGACTGGGGAAGCGGCGTGCGAAAGCGGTTTCGAGTTCATGTCAAGCCTTAACGTTATCTTCTATCTCGTTGATATCAAAAACCATTGACAGCACGTGGTTCGCGATCAGGCGTGTGCCGGGATCTTGAATAGCCGGAAAAAATTCTGCGTGGTGACAGCGCCGAGTTCGGCCTCCGGCAACCCGCGTGCCTGTGCAATGAATCTTCCGACATGGCTGACGTACGCAGGTTCATTGGGTTTGCCACGAAATGGAACGGGCGCGAGGTACGGCGAATCAGTTTCGATCAAAAGGCGCTCGATCGGCACGCGGCGCGCAACATCCTGAACGTCCGTCGCGCTCTTGAACGTCACGATGCCGGAAAGCGAAATGTAAAAATTCTGCGCCAGCGCGCGCTCGGCGATCGGCCACGGCTCCGTGAAGCAGTGCATCACCCCGCCCGGCTCGCCCGCGCGCTCCTCTTCCATGATGC
Source organism: Paraburkholderia sp. (assembly GCF_035501035.1). Classification (GTDB taxonomy): domain Bacteria; phylum Pseudomonadota; class Gammaproteobacteria; order Burkholderiales; family Burkholderiaceae; genus Paraburkholderia. The sequence continues at coordinate 18,049 of NZ_DATJWR010000077.1, read as the reverse complement.
GCAGGGTGTCGTCGGCGGCCGCGCGCGTATGGACGATGAGCGGCTTGGACGTGGCGTGCGCCGCGCGAATATGGGTGCGAAAGCGCTCGCGCTGCCATTCCATGTCGGCGATCGTGCGCTCGCCGAGGCGAAAGTAATCGAGCCCCGTTTCGCCGATCGCCACGACCTTCGGATGCTGCGCAAGCTCGATGAGCTCGGCCACGCTCGGCTCTCGCATGTCCTCGTGATCGGGATGCACGCCCACCGAAGCGTAGACGTTCTCGTAGCGGCTCGCGATGTCGAGCACCGAAGGCAGCGTCTCGAGATCGACCGAGACACAGAGCGCGTGCGTGACGGCGTTCGCGCGCATGTTCTCGAGCACTTGCGGCAGCCGGTCGGCGAGGCCCTCGAAATTGATGTGGCAATGCGAATCGACAAACATGGATGGTCCTGCGATGGCGGAATCGGTAAGTAGCGCGGATCGGACAGTGCAGTTGTTCGAGCGCGGTTCGAACAGCGCGGATTGAAACGGCGCCAGAGCGCAGCGCGCCTGGATAAAGCCTGTGATAGCCCCGCGAGCCCCCTGAAGCAGCACGAACGCGGCCCGGGAGCGCTCAAGCGGGCCTGTCAGGCGAACAATTCACGATAGCCGAGAAAAAGCTCTTCGAACACGAGACGCGCATTCAGCGGATGGTTCTCCACCGCGCGCTGGCGCGTGACGGTCTTCATGTAGCGCGCGAGCGCGGCCGCGTCGAGCTTCGCGGCGCAACGCGCGAGCGCCGATGCGGCCTGCGGGAAATATCGCGGACGGCCTGCCGTGCGTTCGGCGAGCAGATCGTACACCCAGCGCTGCAGCCAGCCGAGCACGAGCGGCACCGGCAGTTTCTGCAGCGTCTCGCCGCAGGCAAAGGCGTCGCAGCCGGGGCCGGCTGCGAGCTGGGCGAGCGTCCAGTCGCGCAGCGTGCGGTTTTCGTCGTGCGCGAGCGCGAACGCCGCGAGCGGCGCGCCGCCGGCTTCGGCCAGCAGCGCCGGGGCGTCATCCACGCCCTGCTGCGCGAGCCAGGCCGCGGCGCTCTCGGGCGCCGGCGTGCCCATCGGCCACTGACGGCAACGGCTGATGATGGTAGGCAGCAGTCGGTCGATGCGCGCCGACACGAGCAGGAACACCACGCCCGCAGGCGGTTCTTCGAGCGTCTTCAGGAGCGCGTTGGCGGCGGCGACGTTCAGTGCCTCGGCCGGATACAGCACGACCACACGCAGGCCGCCGCGGTGCGAGCCCACGCCCGCGAAGCCCAGCAGCGCGCGCACCTGCTCGATGCGGATTTCCTTGCTCGGTGTGCGGCTCTTCTTGCCCTCTTCGCCTTCGGCCTTGTCCGCCTTTTCGCCCTTGGCGTCTTCCTTGCCTTCATCGCCCACCGGGCCGATCTCGCCGGCCAGGGCCTCGGGCACGACGATGCGGTAGTCGGGATGATTGCCCTGCTCGAACCAGTGGCACGCCGCGCAGGCGCCGCACGGCTCGCCATTGGCCTGTGGCGATTCGCAGAGCAGCCCCTTCGCCAGATGCTGCGCGAACGCCAATTTGCCGATACCCGCCTGGCCATGCAGCAGCAGCGCGTGCGGCCAGTGGCTGCGCAATTGCTGCAGACGCTGCCAGTCGTCGGTTTGCCACGGATAGATCATCTTCGGAATCAGTCCTTTAAGCGAACTTCATGAGCATTGCCATGGAGTTCGCGCGGCCATGTAAAAAAGCCAAATGTCGCCGCGCAATCAAAGCGTTGCGATCACATGCTCGAGCTTTTCGCGAATCGCATCGATGCCTTGCGACGAATCGATGATCGCGAAGCGGTACGGCGCCTCTTCCGCACGGCGCAGGTATTCGGTGCGCGTGCGCGTGAAGAACGCGTCGGTCTCGCTCTCGAAGCGGTCGGGCTCGCGCGCCGCGCCGCGCCGCTCGCTCGCCGTGTCGGGCGGCAGATCGAACAGCACCGTCAGGTCGGGCTGGAAACCGCCCTGCACCCAGCGCTCCAGTGTTTCGAGCTTGTCGCGCGGCAGCCCGCGGCCGCCGCCCTGATAGGCGAAGGTGGCATCGGTGAAGCGGTCCGAGAGCACCCAGTCGCCGCGTGCGAGCGCGGGCTCGATCACCTGGGCAAGATGTTCGCGGCGCGCCGCGAACATCAGGAGCGCCTCGGTTTCGAGGTCCATCGACTGATGCAGGACGATCTCGCGCAACGCCTCGCCAAGCGGCGTGCCGCCCGGTTCGCGCGTCATGACGACCGTGCGGCCCGAGGGTGCGAGCTTCTGCACGAGCTGATCGCGAAACCACGCGAGATGCGTGGTCTTGCCCGCGCCGTCGATGCCCTCGAACGTGATGAATCGGCCCCGCGCCATTTAATTACCCCGGATGTATTTGTCGACGGCTTTGTTGTGGTCGACGAGATTATCGGAAAAAACGCTGCCGCCATCGCCGCGCGCCACGAAGTACAGCGCCGCCGTCGATGCCGGATTGAGCGCCGCCTGAATCGCCGCGGCACCGGGCAGCGCGATGGGAGTCGGCGGCAGCCCGAGACGCACGTAGGTATTGTAAAGAGTGTCCGACTGCAGATCGCGCTTGTGCAAACGCCCCGCGTAGCTGTCGCCGAGGCCGTAGATCACGGCGGGATCGGTCTGCAGCGGCATGCCCACCTTCAGTCGGTTCGCGAACACGGCCGCCACGAGCGCGCGATCGCCGGGCCGGCCCGTCTCCTTCTCCACGAGCGAAGCGAGCGTGAGCGCTTCGTAGGGCGACTTGAGCGGCAACCCCGGCGCGCGCGCGGCCCAGGCTTCGGCCAGACGCGTCTGCATCAGGTGGTAGGCGCGGCGGTAGACGTCGAGATCGCTCGAACCCTTGTCGAACAGGTAGGTGTCGGGAAAGAACAGCCCCTCGCCGCTGTCGTTCGGCGCGGGCGGCGCGCCGATCGCGGCGAGCAACTGCGCGTCGGTCATGCCGGCGGTGTCGTGGCGCAGCGCGGGGTTCGCATCGAGCTCGGCGCGCATGCGCTTGAAGGTCCAGCCTTCGATGATCGTGGCCACGGACTCATTCACGTCGCCGAGCGCCATCTTCTGCAGCACCTCGTAAGGCGTGATGCCCGCCTTGAACTCGTAGTTGCCCGATTTGAGCTGGCTTTGCAGCCCCAGCACGCGCGTCATCAGCACGAAGAGCTGGGTCTGGACCGGCACGCCGCCACGCTGCAACTGCGTGGTGACGCTGCGCACGGAGCTGTGCGGCTTGATGGTGACGTCGAGCTGTGGGGCGGCGAGCTCGAGCGGCGCGGTGGCCCAATGCCAGACGCCGCCCGCCGCGGCGGCGCCAATCACGACTAGCGCGGCGCCGGCAACAAGGCATTTCTTCAGGAGGGACATGGAAACACGACTCAGGGGGACCTCATATAATAACTGCTTGCCTTCGCTAAAGTCAGGATTGACTGTTCCCCGAATCCATGAACTCCCCGCTCGATCCCGCTTCCACGCTTTCCGTGCCCGAATCCACACCTGAATTCGCAACCGGTTCCGCCACCGATTCTGCTACCGACCCGGCGGCCGGTTTCGACGCCGTTCTGAGGGGCGGCGCCTACGCGATCCTGCCGCAGTTCGGCGTGATCGACGCCAATGGCGACGACGCCGCGACCTTCCTGCACAGCCAGCTCACCAACGACATCCAGCATCTGGACGTGACCGGCGCGCGCCTCGCGGGCTACTGCTCGCCGAAAGGCCGCCTGCTGGCCTCGTTCCTCACCTGGAAAACCGGCGACACGATCCGCCTGCTGATTTCGAGAGACGTGCAGGCGAGCGTGCAAAAACGCCTTTCGATGTTCGTGCTGCGCGCCAAGGCCAAGCTCACGGACGACAGCGACAAGCTGCTCGTAGTGGGCCTTGCGGGCGACGTGCGCGGCGCGCTCGCAAGCGTGTTCGACGCCCTGCCCGACGGCGTGCACGTGAAGGTCGACGATCCAACCGGCACGCTGATCCGCATGCCCGATGCGGCCGGTAGCCTGCGTTATCTGTGGGTCGGCCCGAAGGACGCCGTAGAGGCACGGCTCGCGAAGCTCGACGGTGCGCTAAGGCGCGTGTCGCCCGCCGTGTGGGACTGGCTCGACATTCGCGCGGGCGAGCCGCGCATCACGCACGCAGTGAGCGAGCAGTTCGTGCCGCAAATGGTCAACTACGACGTGCTGGGCGGCGTGAATTTCCGCAAGGGTTGCTATCCGGGCCAGGAAATCGTGGCGCGCAGCCAGTACCGCGGCACGATCAAGCGCCGCACCGCGCTCGCTAATGTCGCGGCAGGCGTCGAGGTTGCGCATGCGGGCGTCGAGCTCTTCCACTCGGACGATCCGGCGCAACCGTGCGGCATGGTCGTGAACGCGGCCGCCGCACCCGATGGCGGCGTCGATCTGCTCGCGGAGATCAAGCTCGCCGCGCTCGAAACGGGCAGCGTCCACCTGGGCGCCGCCGACGGCCCCGTGCTGCGCATGCTGCCGCTGCCTTACGCGTTGCCCGTCGAGGGTTGACGCCGTTGGCCACCTTCGAGGCGTCCATGGCGTGCGAGGCGCCTCGCGTTTCGTGCGCGCTGGACGGTGCACGGTTCGGCTCGTGCTTCGGCCCACGCTTTTGCCCAGGCTTTCGCCAACATTTCGGCGCGGCCCCACTCCTGCCCCCGCAAGGCCCGACCCCATGTGCCTGATCGTCTTCGACTGGCGTCCGCGCGCGAGCGCCGGCGCACTCTTCACGCTCGCCGCCAACCGCGACGAATTCCTGCGCCGCACCGCCGATCCGTTGCACTGGTGGAGCACATCGGACGACGTGAGCTCGCCGGGCAGCTCGCCCGCCGGTGTGCTGGCGGGCCGCGACCTCGTGGGCGGAGGCACGTGGCTCGGCATGACGCGCAGCGGACGCTTCGCCGCGCTCACCAACTACCGCGCGCCGCACGAAACGCGCCCCGACGCACCCACGCGCGGCACACTCGTCTCGCGCTGGCTCACGGGCGCGCAGGATCTGCCGGACACGGCGCTAGGCTATCTCGACCAGGTCGCGCGTTCGGGCGAACTCTACAACGGCTTCAACCTGATCGTCGGCGACTGGGCGCGTCGCGAGCTCGCCTGGTATTGCAACCGTGGCGACCTCGCGCCAGCGCTGCTGCCAGAAGGCACGCACGGCATATCGAACGCCGTGCTGGACACGCCGTGGCCCAAGCTCGTGCGCAAGCGCGCGGAGCTCGCGGAACTGGCGACGGGCGAAACGCCGGCGCCGCTCGCACAGCTCGTGGAGATGATGCGCGACCCGCAGATCGCGCCCGACCGCGAACTGCCTGCCACGGGCATTTCGCTCGAACGCGAGCGCGCGCTTTCGGCCGCGTTCATCGAAACGCCCGACTACGGCACGCGCGGCACGACGGCGCTGCGCGTGGACGTGCACGGCACGCAGCTCAAAGTGGAAGCGCTGGAGCGCAGCGACGACGACGGCTCGCATCGCATCGCCCGCCCCGGCGCGTTCGAGCGCCGCGAAGCGTTCACGGTCGAAGCTGGCTGAACAGAATTCCGGAGGACTCCGGATCGATTCCGGGCGATTCCGGGCGATTCAGTCGACCGTCCCGAACGCCGCCCGCAGCGCCTCCACGGCCTGCCGATGCGCGAGCCGCGCTTCGTCGACGAACGCCCCCATCTTGATGAACTCGTGCACCACGCCTTCGTAATGCACGAGCGTCACCTCGTTGCCGGCCTCACGCAGCTTCTGCGCGTAGGCTTCGCCTTCGTCCACTAGCGGATCGAATTGCGCCACGGCGATCCACGCGGGCGCGACGCCGCGAAAGTTCGGCGCGTCGCGCGTGCCGTCAAGTGGCGCGAAGCGCCAGTCGTGGCGGTCCGAAGCGTCGCTCGCATAGTGCTCGAAGAACCACTGGATCGTCAGCGCGGTCAGCAGATAGCCCTCGGCGAGGCGCTTGTGCGAATCGGTCTGCTGAAGCGCGCTCACGGACGGATAGATCAGCAGTTGGAGCACGGGCGCAATGCCCGCGTCGCGCGCCAGCACGGCGCAGACGGTGGCGAGCGTGCCGCCCGCGCTGTCGCCGCCCACGGCAACGCGCGACGCGTCGAGCGCGTAGCTGGCCGCATGCGCGTGCAGCCATGCGTAGGCGTCGAACGCGTCGTGCACCGCGGTCGGGAAGCGATGCTCGGGCGCGAGCCGGTAGTCCACGGAAAACACGGCGCAATGCGCGTCGCGCGCGAACATGCGGCATAGCGCGTCGTGCGTGTCCACGCTGCCGATCGTGAAGCCGCCGCCGTGATAGTAGACGAGCACGGGCAGCGGCTCGGCCCAATTCGGCTCGACCGGCAGATAGAGGCGCGCGCGGATCGTTGCGCCATCACGCATCGGCACCTGCAGGTCTTCCACCGCATGCATCGGCGCGGCCGGAATCTCCAGCACCGACGCGCTCTTCTCGTATTCGGCGCGTGCGGCCTGCGGTGTTTGCTCGTGATAAGGCACGCGGCCCGCACGGGCCACCATGTCGAGCACGAGGGCGATCTTCGCGTTGAGTGCCATGACCGTATGCTCCTGCGCCGCCTATTGCGTCCCTTGCGGCGCCTGCTTGACTTCGGGTTTGAGCGAGAGCGGATCGGTCGGATTGCGCAACGTTTCGATGTCCTCATGACGCAGCTTCACCGACGCGAGAATCGCCGGATGCGTGAGGATATAGAAGCGATCTTCGCGCACGGCGTCGAAGGTCGCCTTCGCGACATCATCGGGCGTGAGCTTGCCCGAGCGGACCGCGCGCTGCAGTTGCAGATCGGCGGCCTGCTGCGAGCGCGTGGGCGGCGCGTCGTTGCGCAGGTCGCCTGGGCGGCTACGCTCGGCGTTCGCGATGCCCGTCGGCACGAAGGCCGGGCACAGCAGCGAGCAGCCCACCTTCTCGCTCACATTCCTGAGGTCGTGATAGAGCGTTTCGGTGAGCGCGACCACGGCGTGCTTCGATGCGTTGTACACGGCCATCGCGGGCGGCGAAAGCAGGCCCGCCACCGAAGCCGTGTTGACGATGTGCGCGCGCTCGCCCTGCGCGAGCATGAGCGGCGTGAAGCTTCGCACGCCGTTGGCCACCCCCATCACGTTCACGCCGAACACCCAGTCCCAGTCCTTCGCGCTGCTCTCCCACGCGAAGCCGCCGGTGCCGACGCCCGCGTTGTTGAAAAGCAGATGCACCTTGCCGAACGCTTCGATTGCCGCCTTCGCAAGCGCGTCGACCTGGGCGGGGTCGCGCACGTCGGTACGAACGCCGACGGCTTGCACGCCGCTTGCGCGCAGTGCATTGACGGTCTCGTCGAGCAGCGCCGCATCGACATCGGCGAGCACGAGTTTCATGCCGAGCGTGGCGGCGTGCTGCGCGAACGCGCGGCCAAAGCCGCTCGCCGCGCCGGTGATGACAGCCACGCGGCCGTCGAACTCGAACGGTTCGGACATTGCGAATCCTGCGAGAGACAAACGTGAAAAGACGAAGCGCGCTTCGCGCGCGCTCCGGTTAGATCAGCTTGACGAGCTGCTTGCCGAAATTCTGGCCCTTGAGCATGCCGAGGAACGCAGTGGGCGCGTTCTCGAGCCCTTCGGCCACGCTCTCGCGATACACGAGCTGCTGCTTCGCGACGAGCGCGCCGAGTTCCGCGAGCGCCTGCGGCCACACGTCCATGTGCTCGCTCACGATGAAGCCCTGCACGAGCAGGCGCTGAGTGAGCAGCAATTGCGGGTACTTGAGCGGCATCGGCGCGCCATCGTAGCCCGCGATCATGCCGCACAGCGCGATGCGCCCGAACGCGTTCATGCGCGCGAGCGTGGCGTCGAGCACTTCGCCGCCGACGTTCTCGAAGTAGCCGTCCACGCCATCCGGTGTCGCGGCCTTGAGATCCTGATACAGATTGCCCGCCTTGTAATCGACGCAGGCGTCGAAGCCCAGCGTCTCCGTCACATAGCGGCATTTGTCGGCGCCGCCCGCGATGCCGACCGCACGGCAGCCCGCGCGCTTCGCCAACTGGCCGACCACGCTGCCCACCGCGCCGCTCGCCGCGCTCACGACCACGGTTTGCCCCGCCTTCGGCGCGATGATGCGATTGAGCCCGTACCATGCGGTCACGCCCGGCATGCCCACCGGCCCGAGATATGCGGAGAGCGGCACGTGCGTCGTATCGACGACATGCAGATCGCTGCCGTTCGAGGTGCCGTACTCCTGCCAGCCGAACATCCCCACCACCCTGTCGCCGGCCTTGAACTTCGGGTTGCGCGACTCGACCACCTCGCCCGCGGTGCCGCCGATCATCACCGCGTCGAGCGGCTGCGGCGCCGCATAGGACTTGCTGTCGCTCATGCGCCCGCGCATGTACGGGTCGAGCGAGAGAAAGTGATTGCGCACACGCACCTCGCCTTCTTCGAGCGGCGCGAGCGGCACTTTGACGAGACGGAAGTTGTCGACGCTCGCGGCGCCTTCTGGGCGCGAAACGAGCAGGATCTGGCGATTGGTTTGGGTCATGGCTCGATGTGACGTCGTGAAGCGCGGCTTGCACCGCGCGGGGTTGAAACGGGTTCGCAATGGACTCAAAGCGGGCTCAAAGCGACTTCGGAGCAGCGAGCCCGGACAGGCACGCCGCGCTCAAGCTCGTTCAGGCGTCGCTTGGGCCCGGTTTTGCTCCGGGATCGCTGCGCAGGCGCTGACGCGTGACGTCGCGCCCCACCGCGAGCCGGCGCATGTACTTGAAAGTGCCGAGTGCCTTGGCGACGAAATGGCCTTCGCTGTCGCGAATCTCGCCTTCGCAGTAGGCCATGGTGGTGGAGCGGTGCAGCACGCGGCCATAGGCGCGCAATTCGCCGCGGCCCGGCTGCATGAAGTTCACTTTCATCTCGACGGTGACGACGCCCACGCCGTCGGCGGCCACGCTGCGCGCAGCCATCGCGAGCGCGATGTCGGCGAGCGTCATGGTCACGCCGCCGTGCGCCACATCCCACGTGTTGAGGTGCCGCGCGGCGAGCGCGAGCAGCACTTCGCTCGCGCCGTCGCGCGCGCTCACGAGCTGCGCGCCGAGCTCGTCGACGAACGGGCTCTCGATCACCATGCCCTGCGGCTCCCCCTGTTGACTGCCCTGCGCGCCATCGGGCGCGCCGCCCGAAGACATATCTGCTGTTCCGATCATGGTGCTTTTCAAACGACGTAATCGACAGCCTGACGCGACTCGACCACACGCTTGGCGAAGTCCTTCACGACGAGGTGTCCGGGATGGATCTGATAGGCATCGAGCGCGGCCTTGTCGGCGAAATCGGAAACGAGCACGAGGTCGAACGTCGAATCGAGGCCCTCGCCCGCCACGCCCACTTCGAGATGCAGCGTTCCGGGCACGAGATCGCGGCAGCCTTCGAGCAGCGTCTTGAACTTCGCGACGTTCTCGACGCGCGTTGCGCCTTCCGCCGATTCCTTGAGCTTCCACATCACGATATGACGAATCACGTTTTCACCTTTTCAGTGTTGCTTGAACGGAGCTCGCGCCGCACTGGCGGCGCGAATCAGCCGTCATGATACCCGCACTGTCAGAGGCGCGAGGGGGCGCTTCATGCGCGCATCGCGCGAACGAGCCCATGATTTCCGGCTCCGTGCGGCGCGATCGCACCCCCGCTGCTCGCATCGCTTTCATGGCTGCGCCTCGCTTGCTAGCCGGTGCGCGATCGCGCCGATGCGCATGAGCGCCGCGTCTGCGCTGTGCGGTTCGGGACCGGGACAGCTCACGCGGATGTAGTGATCGAAGCGGCCCGAATTCGAGAACACGGTGCCCGGCATGATGCGAATGCGCTCGGCGAGCGCGGCCTCGAAGAGCGCCATCGAAGCCACATGAGGCGGCAGTTCGATCCAGAACGCGAGACCGCCGGGCGGCGGCGTAAAGCGTGTGCCTTCGGGAAACGCGGCGCAAATGCCTTGCGCCATGCGCTCGCGCTGCGCGCGCAGCCTCTCGCGCAGGCGCCGCAAGTGGCGCTCGTGCGCGTGGCTTTGCAGGAATTCGGCGAGCACGGCTTGAGAAAGCGGCTCGTTCAGGCGCGACTGCGCGAACTTGAGCATGGCGATGCGCGCGTGCCAGCGGCCGCCCGCCATCCAGCCCACGCGCATGCCCGGCGCGAGCGACTTGTTGAACGAGGTGCAATGGATCACGGTGCCTTCGGTGTCCCACGCTTTAAGCGCGCGCAGCGGCGTTTCGCTTTCCACGAGTTCGCGATAGGGATCGTCCTCGATCACGGCGACGCCCGCCCGCGTGCACAGCTCGACGATGCGCCGCTTGTGGTCGTCGGGCATCACGCAGCCGAGCGGATTCTGCAAATGCGGCACGACCACCACGGCCTTGAGTGCCGGATGCTGCTGCAAGGCGAACTCGAGCGCCTCGACCGAAAGTCCCGTGCTCGGGCTCGCGGGAATCTCCAGTGCGCGCAAGCCGAGGCTTTCGAGCACCTGCAAGAGGCCATAGAAGCACGGCGACTCGACCGCAACCGTGTCCCCCTGTTGCGTGACCGCGCGCAGCGCGAGGTTGACGGCCTCGGTGCCGCCATGCGTCATCACGATCTCGTCGGTGTTCACGGCGATGCCCGCAGTCATCGCGCGGCGCGCGATCACGGCGCGCAGTTGCGGATCGCCGCGATCGTGGCCGGGTGCGGTGAGCAGATCGGGGCGCTGGCGCAACGCGCGCACGGCGATCTTCTGCAATTGCTCGCCGGGAAAGAGCGCATCGGCTGCGGTGACGCCGCCCAGATTGAGCGCGTCCGGAACCTGCTGAAAGCGGGCGACGAGCGCGGAAATCGTCGCGTGGATACCCACGAACTGCGCCACGAACGAAGCGTGCTGCGCCTCGTCGCGCCATTCTGGCTCGCGTGCGGCCGGCAGCGTATTCGTGCTCGGCGCACGCACGAAATAGCCTTCGCGCGGACGCGCCTCGATCAGCGCTTCGCGTTCGAGCACACGATAGCTTTCGGTGGCCGTGGCGAGGCTCACGGCGTGCTGGCGCATGAACGCGCGCATCGACGGCATGCGCTCGCCGGGGCGTAGCACGCCGCTTTCGATGCTGCGCCGATAGTGGCTGGCGAGTTGCCGGTAAAGAGGCGTTTCTGAGGCTGTCATCGCGCGATGATGCCAGATGCGCGGGGGAGCGCAACAGATACACGACGCATCGGTTTGAACCGCTACAGCGCGCCACTTTCGCGCGCTGTAGCGCGTGCGATAGCGCGGTGCTGAGCCTGTTGCGCGCCGCCCCGCGCCCGTAGAGTCTGGGGACGACTTCGCCACGACATCAAGGTGCCGCACATGCACGATCTGCCCTCCCCATCGTCTCGTCCGTATGGCTTGCCCTTGCGGGTCGAGCCCCAACAGATCCACTGGATCGAATTGCAGCGGGGCGCCTTGCTCGTCGCGCTGGAAGGCGGCATTCGCCTGAGTTATCGCGTTGCCGCGCTCGCGTCGATTGGACTCGTCGCGCCGCTGCTCACGCTGCATGTCGATGAAGGCGAGTGCCATCGTGTTGAAGATCGAGGGTGGTATGGCGTGAGCGGGGTTGCACGCGCGCACGCCAGTGTGCTGATCCTGCCCGCCGCCGGCGCCGCGCGCATGACGCGCCTGCGCCAGTGGCTGATCCGGACGCGCGCGCACGCAAAGGCTTGGGTTTTCCCGCGCGGGCGCAGCACGTAAAACCGCGCTACGCCCGCGCGCCGCACGAAGCCTAGACGACTTCGAAGAGGCCGGCGGCGCCCTGCCCGCCGCCGATGCACATCGTCACCACGACGAACTTCGCGCCGCGGCGCTTGCCCTCGATGAGCGCATGGCCCGTGAGGCGCGCGCCCGAGACGCCATACGGATGACCGACGGCAATTGCGCCGCCGTTCACGTTCAGGCGATCGGCGGGAATGCCAAGCTTGTCGCGGCAGTACAGCACCTGCACGGCGAAGGCCTCGTTCAGCTCCCACAGGTCGATGTCCTCGACCTTCAGGCCCGCCTGCTTGAGCAGCTTCGGCACGGCGAACACCGGGCCGATGCCCATCTCGTCAGGCTCGCACCCGGCCACGGCAAAGCCGCGGAAGATGCCGAGGGGAGCCAGGCCCTCGCGCTCCGCGACCTTCGCGTTCATCACGACGCAGGCGCTCGCGCCATCCGAGAACTGGCTCGCATTACCGGCCGTGATGACGCCGCCCGGCATCGCGGTGCGGATCTTCGCAACACCTTCGAGCGTCGTGTCGCCGCGAATGCCCTCGTCGGCGGCGATCGTCACCTCCTTCGTGACGAGCTGGCCCGTGGCCTTGTCGGCGACGCCGGCGAGCACCGTCAGCGGCACGATTTCGTCGTTGAAGAGGCCCGCGGCCTGCGCCGCCGCCGCGCGCAGTTGCGACTGCACGCCGTATTCGTCCTGGCGCTCCTTCGAAATTTCGTAGCGCTTCGCGACGTTCTCGGCCGTCTGCAGCATGCTCCAATAGATTTCCGGCTTGTGCTGGTTGAGCCAGCCTTCGGCCATCATGTGGCAGTTCATCTCGTTCTGCACGCACGAGATCGATTCCACGCCGCCCGCCACGAACACGTCGCCTTCGCCGGCGATCACGCGTTGCGCGGCGAGTGCAATCGTCTGCAGTCCAGAGGAACAGAAGCGGTTGACAGTCATACCCGGCACGCTCACGGGCAGGCCCGCGCGCAGCGCGATCTGGCGAGCGATGTTCATGCCGGTCGCGCCTTCGGGGTTCGCACAGCCCATGATCACGTCTTCGACGCGCGCGGGGTCGATCTTCGCGCGCTCGACGGCCGCCTGGGTCACGTGACCGCCGAGCGTGGCGCCGTGGGTCATGTTGAACGCGCCTTTCCACGATTTGGCGAGGCCCGTGCGGGCGGTCGAAACGATTACGGCTTCAGTCATGCGTGTCTCCAGCGAATGTGTTGATCCTGCGAATTGGGTGTCTTGAGCGTACGTCAGGGGTGCGTTGGTCGATCATCAGGGCGCATGGGTCATGCTGGTCATGCGCGGCCGGCGAGCACCTCGGCCGATTGCGCGCGTTTCACGCCGGCGGCCAGCAGTTGCTCCCACGCGGCGGCGAGCGAACCGTTCAGGTCGATGGCGCGCGAAGCGTCTTCGATCAGCACGGTCTCGAATCCCGCAGCGCGCGCATCGAGCGCGGACCACGCGACGCAATAGTCGGTCGCGAGGCCGCAGCAGTACACGCGCTTCACGCCCACGTCGCGCAGGTAGCCCGCGAGCCCGGTGCGCGTCTTGCGGTCGGCTTCGAGAAACGCCGAGTAGCTGTCCACGTCGGCGTGATGGCCCTTGCGGATCACCGCGCGCGCATGCGGCACGTTCAGGTCGCGATGCAGCGCCGCGCCCTCGGTGCCCTGCACGCAATGCACAGGCCACAGCACCTGCTCGCCGTAGGGCAGCGCGGCCGTCTCGAACGGCGCGCGCCCCGCGTGGTTGGCCGCAAACGAAACGTGCCGCGCCGGGTGCCAGTCCTGCGTGAGCACCACCTGGCTGAAGCCCTGCGCGAGCCGGTTCGCGACCGGCACGACTTCGTCGCCGAGCGCCACGGCCAGCGCGCCGCCCGGCATGAAGTCGTATTGCAGGTCGATCAGCAGGAGCACGTCGTCTGCGTTTCTCATGATGTTCGTCCGCCTGTTGGTCAAGAGCAAAAACTTAGTTGAACGTACCGCCCTTCGCGGCCAGCTCGACGATCGACGGCGCGATTACCCACGCGTCTCCGTTGCGCTGCTGCGCATAGCGGCGAATGGCGCGCTCGACGTTGTAGAGGCCGACCGTGTCGGCGTACAGCATCGGGCCGCCGCGCCACAGCGGGAAGCCGTAGCCCGTGAGATAGACCATGTCGACGTCCGAAGCCTTCGAGGCGATGCCCTCTTCGAGGATCTTCGCGCCCTCGTTCACGAGCGCGAACACGAGGCGCTCGACGATCTCCTCGTCGCCGATCTTGCGGCGCTCGATGCCGGCTTCCTTCGAGTAAGCGACGATCATCTCGTCCACGAGCTTCGAAGGCAGCGCATTGCGCTCGCCCGCCTTGTAGTCGTACCAGCCCGCACCGGTCTTCTGCCCGAAACGGCCGGTCTCGCACAGGCGGTCGGCGATCTTCGAGTACTTCATGTCCGGATGTTCCTGATAGCGGCGCTTGCGGATCGCCCAGCCGATGTCGTTGCCGGCCAGATCGCTCATGCGGAACGGGCCCATGGCGAAGCCGAACTTCTCGATCGCGCGATCGACCTGCGCGGGCAGCGCGCCTTCTTCGAGCATGTAGAGCGCCTGGCGCACGTACTGCTCGATCATGCGGTTGCCGATGAAGCCGTCGCACACGCCCGAAACCACAGCGGTCTTGCGGATCTTCTTCGCGACCTGCATGACCGTGGCGAGCACGTCCTTGGCCGTTTGCTTGCCGCGCACGACTTCGAGCAGCTTCATTACGTTGGCCGGGCTGAAGAAGTGCAGGCCGACCACGTCCTGCGGACGCTTCGTGAATGCCGCGATCTTGTCGACGTCGAGCGTCGAGGTGTTCGAGGCGAGAATGGCACCCGGCTTCGCGACTTCGTCGAGGCGCTTGAACACCTGCTCCTTCACGCCGAGCTCTTCGAACACGGCTTCGATGATGAGATCCGCTTCCTTGAGGTCGTCATAGGTGAGCGTGGGGCGAATCAGCGCCATGCGCGCTTCGAGCTTTTCCGCGGTGAGCTTGCCCTTCTTGACCTGCGCTTCGTAGTTCTTGCGGATCGTGGCAACGCCGCGCTCGAGCGCTTCCTGTTGCGTCTCGAGCAGCGTGACCGGCACACCTGCGTTCAGGAAGTTCATCGTAATGCCGCCGCCCATCGTGCCCGCGCCGATCACGGCCACTTTCTGGATGTCGCGCGTGGGCGTGCCCGAAGGCACGTCGGGAATCTTGCTCGCGGCGCGCTCGCCGAAGAACGCGTGGCGCAGCGCGCGGCTTTCCGGCGTCTGCACGAGTTCGACGAAGCATGCGCGCTCGAATGCGAGGCCACGCTCGAAGCCCTGCTTCACGCCGGCCGCGATGGCGTCGACGCACTTCACCGGCGCGGGATAGTTCTTCGACATCGCGCCAACCGTGTTGCGCGAGAACTGCAGGAAGCCTTCCGCGTTCGGATGCTCGATCTTGCGGTTGCGCACGAGCGGATGCGGCCCTTGCTTGTCGCCGACCTTGCGCGCGAAGGCAATCGCCTCGTCAAGAAGGTCGCCTTGCGCCATGGCGTCGAAGAGGCCCGTATTCGCGAGCTTTTCGCTCATCACGGGCGCACCGGTCACGATCATGTTGAGCGCGGCTTCGAGGCCGATCGCACGCGGCAGGCGCTGCGTGCCACCCGCTCCTGGCAGGATGCCGAGCTTCACTTCGGGCAGCGCGATCTGCGCGCCCGGCGCGGCGATGCGGTAGTGCGCGCCGAGCGCGAGCTCGAGGCCCCCGCCCATCGCCACGCTGTGGATCGCGGCCACGACCGGCTTCGCGCTCTTCTCGACTTCCTTGATGACGGTGTGGAGCGTGGGCTCCTGCATCGCCTTGGGCGTATTGAATTCGGTGATGTCCGCGCCACCCGAGAACGCCTTGCCGGCGCCGGTGATCACGATGGCCGCAACGGCCGGATCGCTCGCGGCGCGCGCGAGGCCCTCGACGATCCCCGTACGGGTCGAATGACCCAGGCCGTTCACGGGCGGATTGTTGAGCGTGATGACGGCGACGCCGTCGCGAGTCGTGTAGTCCACTGCCATTTGCCTGCCTCCATGCTTGTGGGCCGCGAAGTGCGTTGGGCGCACGCACCGGCCGATTCATTGTCCGACATTCCCTGACAGCAGGCAGAATACCCAAAAAAGAACGTTCGTTCAATTTTTTGCTGCAATGCGGACACCAGGGTTTGTACCGAGCGTCCCTGCTTTACGCTTCAGTCGGCACCTCGGTTGGCGCCTCGGTTAGCGCCTCGGTCGGCAAAGATCAGAAGAAAAAAAACGCAGCCAGATGGCTGCGCCGAAGAATCTTGCGCGGCTGCGCGGGGCGAATCACTCGCGCATGGGGAGCGGCTTCGTGCCTGGGGCGCCGGCCACACCGCCGCCTTCCTGCGCCGCATCGAACGGACACCCTTCCACCGAAAGCGCGCCCGGCAGCACGTGCGCGCGAAACTGTTCGCGCAGCTTGAGCTTTTGCAGCTTGCCGGTGGCCGTGTGCGGCAATTCCTCGACGAATACGGCGTCGTCGGGCAGCCACCACTTCGCGACCTTGCCTTCGAAGAACGCCAGCAATTCCTCGCGTGTGACCTCGGCGCCGGGCTTCTTCACGGCGACGATGAGCGGCCGCTCGGTCCAGCGCGGGTGCGCACACGCGATGCATGCGGCCTCCGCGATGGCCGGATGCGCCACCGCGATGTTCTCGAGCTCGATCGAGCTGATCCACTCGCCGCCCGACTTGATCACGTCCTTGCTGCGGTCGGTGATGTGCAGGAAACCGTCGGGGTCAATCGTGGCGACGTCGCCGGTCGGGAACCAGCCGTCCACGAGCGGCGAGCCGCCTTCTTGCCTGCCTTCTTGCCGATAGTAGCGGTCGATCACCCACGGGCCGCGCACATGCAGATCGCCGAACGTCACGCCGTCCCACGGCAGTTCGCGCCCGTCCTCCCCGACGATTTTCATGTCCACGCCGAAAATCACGCGCCCCTGCTTTTCGAGCAGTGCCTGCTGCGCCTCGCGCGGGCGCTGCGACTGCTCCCAGTTCAGCTTCGAAAGCGTGCCGAGCGGCGACATCTCCGTCATGCCCCACGCGTGGATCACCTGCACGCCGTAGTCGTCCTCGAAGGTGCGCAGCATCGCGGGCGGACAGGCCGAGCCGCCGATCACCGTGCGATTGAGCGTGGAAAACCGCACGCCCGCGCCGCGCATATAGGCGAGCAGGCCGAGCCAGACCGTCGGCACGCCCGCGGAGCCGGTCACGCCTTCGGCTTCCATGAGTTCGTAGAGCGACTTGCCGTCGAGATCCTTGCCAGGCAGCACGAGCTTCGCGCCCGTAAGCGGCGCCGCGTGCGGAAGGCCCCACGCGTTCACATGGAACATGGGCACGACGGGCAGCACCGCATCGCGCGCGGAAAGGCCCATCGCGTCTGGTAGCGAGGCACCATAGGCATGCAGCACGGAGGAGCGGTGCGTATAAAGTGCGCCCTTCGGATTGCCCGTGGTGCCGGAGGTATAGCAAAGGTTCGAAGCGCTGCGCTCGTCGAGCACGGGCCACGCGTAGTTCCCGTCCTGCGCCGCGAGCAGCGTCTCGTAGCAGAGCACTTGCGTGCGCATCTGGGGCCGGTGCGCCTCGTCGCACAGCGCAATCCAGCCGCGCACGTTCGGGCACTGGGGCGCCAGCGTATCGACGAGCGGCGCGAACGTGACGTCGAACAGCACGTAGCGGTCGTCGGCATGATTGACGATCCAGGCGATCTGCTCGGGAAAGAGCCGCGGATTGATGGTGTGGCAGACCGCGCCGAAACCGGTCACGCCGAAATAGGCTTCGAGATGGCGATAGCCGTTCCACGCCAGCGTGCCAATGCGCTCGCCCGGCGTGACGCCGAGCGCGATGAGCGCCTGGGCGAGCTGCCTGGCGCGCACCTCGCACTCACGGTACGTGTAGCGATGGATATCGCCCTCGATGCGCCGTGAGACGATCTGCGTGCTGCCATGATGGCGCGCCGCATGCGCAATCAACGACGACACCGTGAGTGGCACATCCATCATTTGACCCAGCAGCGGCGCACTCATCGGTAGTGGTCTCCTCGCGTTGATCGGCGTTTTTCTCTGTCTATGCGGCAAGCGCGCCGGCGGTCTTCACGCGCGCTTCAAGCAAGCTCCAGCACGCCGGCGGGTGCGGACTTACAATATCGGCTATTCAAAAGGCCCTCAATATGTCGTTTTCACCAGGCATTACCCCAACCCCGGCTACGGAGGGCGGTACGTCCGCCCCGCGCTCGCCCGCTGCCGGTCCGCTCGCCGATTTCGAGCACGCCCTGATCGCGCCACGCGAC
>NZ_DATJWR010000076.1:0-12968 GCF_035501035.1 Paraburkholderia sp. | reverse complement strand
CGCTGCACCCCACGGCCGCCGGACGCACCTATGCGGCCTACGGCGGCGTCTATGTCTGCGTCGCGATCCTGTGGCTGTGGGCCGTCGAGGCCATCCGGCCGAGCGCATGGGACTGGGCCGGCATCGCCTTCGCGCTGGCCGGCATGGCGCTCATCATGTTCCAGCCGCGCTGAGCGGCCCGTCTGTCTGGGCACGCGCGTGAGCGCATACCGCGCGCCTCAGCCGATCGTGTTGACCTGCGGAAACCTGGCGCGGAACGCTTGCGGCATCGGCACGACCTTTTTCGCTTCGTAATCGAAGAACACGAAGCCCGATTTCGCCATGGCGATGAGCGCGCCGTCCGCCGGCCGCGTGATGCGGAAGATGATGTCGCCGCCGTACTTGTTGAAATCCATGATGCCCACTTCGAAGCACAGCTGGTCGCGCGCGTAGGCTTCGGCGCGATAGGTGGTGGCGAGGTCGGTGACGATGATGCTCGTGTGCGCGTCCTTCATGTCCTCGATGCCGGCATCGAACAGGAAACGCGCGCGTGCTTCGGAGATCATCGAGATCATCGAATCGTTGGCGAGGTGATTGGCCGAATTGATGTCGGTGACGCGCACCGTGAGGTGGGTCGAGTAATAGAACTGGTCTTCGGGAAACTGGAGCTGGATGCGGGCCATGATGCGATGCGCGAGGTTGGGGGCGAGCGGCGCCAGCGGGTTCGACGGTCGCCGGCGCCGGGGCGATTGTAACGGTTCGTGCGCCGCCCCAGGCGCGGGCCCGGCAGCGCGGCCACACCCCGCGGCTCGTACCTGTACGGCGCGGCGCTAGAATGCCGGAGTCGTTTCATCTGAGTGCATGCGCTGCCCATCTCTTTCGCCATGACCGGAACTCCTGCCCCAGTCTCCTGCACCACGCCCGACGCAATTGCGCAGCCGGACGATCTGCCGACGCTGACCGGCCGCGCGGTCGTGCTGCGCCCGCTTTGCGCCGGAGACGCCCCGCGCCTCGTCGCCGCCGCGGCCGATGGCGAGCTCTGGAATCTGAAAGTAACGGTCGTGCCGGGGCCCGCCACCGTCGACGCGTGGATCGCCACGGCGCTCGCGGGCGTGCGCGCGGGCACCGTGATCCCGTTCACGATCCGCCTGCGCGAGAGCGATCGGGTGGTGGGCAGCACGCGCTTCTGGAAAGTGGACGGCGCGAACCGCAAGCTGGAGATCGGTTCCACATGGCTCGCCGCCTCGGCGCAGCGCACTGTCGCGAACACGGAGGCGAAGTATCTGATGCTCGACTACGCCTTCGAGACGCTCGGCTGCGTGCGCGTGCAATTCACGACCGACGTGCTCAACGCGAAGTCGCGCGCCGCGATCCTGCGCCTTGGCGCGAAGGAAGAGGGCGTGGTGCGCCGCGAGCGCATCATGCCCGACGGCCGCAAGCGCGACTCCGTGCGCTTTAGCATCATCGAAGACGAATGGCCCGAGGTGAAGGCGGCCCTGTTGCGCAGGTTGCAGGCCGCCGGCTGAGCCCGCGCGTTCGCGTTTTCGTCCGATGTAATGCGGCCCCGTGCTCGCGCGAATTGAGCAGCTCGCGCGAATCACGTGAATGGCACGAGCGCGCTCCGGCGCGCCGCGCCAGGCGCGAAAAATGCTCCACCTGGTTCGCCCCTTGGGAGCAGACATGGCAGGACGCCGATCATCAGCCGAAGCGGGAGCGCACACCAGATGAGCGCCGAACAGAACGTCAACGCCCGCGTGCCGCTGCGCGATGCGCCGCCAGCCGCGCCCACGATGCCCGTGGAGCCCGTAGAGCCCGACATGGCCGAGCTCGTGCGCGAGTTCGACTGGTCCACCACGCCGCTTGGCGACGCCGCGTCGTGGTCGCGCAGCCTGCAGACCGTCGTGCGCCTCATGCTGGGCTCGCGCTACGCGATGTGGCTCGCCTGGGGCCCCGAGCTGACGTTCCTTTGCAACGACGCCTACCGGCCGACGCTCGGCGCCAAGCAGGATTTCATCGGCGCCCCCGCGCGCGAGGTCTGGGCCGAGGTCTGGCAAGAAGCGGGTTCGCGCATCGAGCACGTGCTCAAGACCGGCGAGGCGACGTGGGACGAAAACCTGCTGCTGATCCTCGAGCGCAACGGCTTCAAGGAAGAAACCTGGCATACGTTTTCGTACAGTCCGGCGCACGGCGACAGTGGGCGCGTGGAAGGCATGCTGTGTGTCGTGACCGAGGACACGCCGCGCGTGCTCTCCGACCGGCGCCTCGCCACGGTGGCGCAGCTCTCGGGTGCGGCTCGCCACGCGCAGACGGTGGCGAGCGCTTGCGAGGAGATGCTCGCCGCGCTCGCCGGGAATCGGCGCGACCTGCCGTTCGTAGCGGTCTATCTCGCCGGCACGGAACCGCAGGACTTGTGTGATCCGCTGGCACGCCTCGCGGGCTCCACGCACTCCGAGCCCGTGCGCCTGCCGGCAGAGGTCGCGCCCGGCACTGCGCTGGCCGCGGCCATGCAGGATACGGCGCGCACGCACGGCGCCATCCTTGCCGACTCGCTCGAAGGCTTGCTGCCTGCGCCGTCCGCGTGGCCCGAGCCGGTAAGCCGCGCCGTGGTCGTGCCGCTCATGCGCCAGGGGCTGCGCGGCAGCGGTGCGCCATTCGGCTATCTCGTCGCGGGCGTGAGCCCACGCCTGAGTTTCGATGACGATTACGAGCGCTTTATCGAGCTGGTCGCGGGGCAGGTAGGCAGCGCGCTCGAGGCCGCGCGCGCTTTCGAGAGCGAGCGCGAGCGCGCCGAGCAGCTCGCCGCGCTCGACCGCGCGAAGACCGCGTTCTTCTCGAACGTGAGTCACGAGCTGCGCACGCCGCTCATGCTGATGCTCTCGCCGCTCGACGATCTCGTGGAGAGCGAGAAGCGCAGCGAGCGCCTCGCCTTGCTGCGGCTCGCGCGGCGCAGCGGCCACCGTCTGTTGCGGCTCGTGAATTCGCTGCTCGATTTCGCGCGCATCGAGGCCGGACGCATCGATGTCTGCTTCGAGCCCAGCGACATCGCGCGTCTCACACAGGACGCCGTGAGCAACTTCCGCTCGGCCGTCGAGCGCGCGGGACTCGCGCTGCGCGTGCATTGCAGCATGGACGAGCCCGTGTTCGTCGACCGCCAGATGTGGGAGAAGATCGTCCTCAACCTGCTCTCGAACGCCTTCAAGTTCACGTTGGCGGGCCATATCGACGTGCGCCTCGCGCGCGAGGGCGGCTACGCCGTGCTGAGCGTGGAGGACACGGGCAGCGGCATTCCCGCGCCGGAGATGCGCCACATCTTCGAGCGCTTTCACCGCGTGCAGGGGACGCACGGGCGCTCGCAGGAGGGCTCCGGCATCGGGCTGGCACTCGTGCACGAACTCGTGAAGCTGCACGGCGGGACGATCGAGGCCGAAAGCGAGCTTGGGCGCGGCTCGCGCTTCACGGTACGCGTGCCGACCGGCAGCGCGCATTTGCCGCCCGAGCGCATTCGCCATCGCGCGGCGGACTATGTGGCCCAGGACATGGCGGGCGCATTCGCCGAAGAGGCGGCCGGCTGGCTCGGTGCGGCTGTGCCGGCCGGGCACGAGGGCGAACGCGAGGGGCAACGTGACGGTCAACCGGAGGCTCCACGTGAGGGCGAGCCGCCGGCCGCGGGCGAGCGCAACGGGAGCGAGCAGGAAGGCACGGTCGATTGCGGCCTCGTCGCCGGCACGTGGGCGCCCACGCTGCGCGACCGGCGCTTCGCTGGCACCTTCGGCGCGCACGTGCTGCTCGTGGACGACAACGCCGACATGCGCGCCTACGTCGGCGCATTGCTCGCGCCCGCGTACCGCGTCGAGCTGGCCGCCGACGGCGTGGCCGCGCTCGAGTCCGCGCGCCGCGTCAAACCCGACCTGATCCTCTCCGACGTGATGATGCCGCGGCTCGACGGCTTCGGCCTGCTTGCCGCCGTGCGCAACGACGGCGCGCTGCGCGACGTGCCGTTCATCCTGCTTTCGGCGCGCGCAGGGGAGGAGGCGCGTATCGACGGACTCGATGCCGGCGCCGACGACTACCTCGTCAAGCCTTTTTCGGCGCGCGAACTGAGCGCGCGCGTGGGCGCGCTACTTGAACGCACGCAGATCCGGCGCGCCAACGAGCAACTGCTCGAACTCGCGCTTTCGAGCATCCGCGACCAGTTTTTCCTCGTGGACGAAGCCACGCGCATCACGCTCGTCAATCCGCGCTTTCTCGAGATGGCCGGGCTGCTCGCTTCCCAGGCGCTCGGGCGGCACCTCTACGACGTGTGCCCGGAACTCGCGCACAGCGGTTTTGCCGAGGCGCTCGCCCACACGCTGCGCACGCGCGCCGCGAGTCAGTTCGAGACCCGCTGCACGAAGCACCAGCGCTGGTTCGAAACACGTATCTATCCGGCCGCGTCCGCGCAGGGCGCCGCCGTCCTCATGACCGACGTCACCGAGCGCAAGCGCGATCAGGAGGCCATCCGTCTGCGCACGGCGCAGTTCGAAACGCTGATGAACGAGGCGCCGCTGGGCGTCTATCTCGTCGATCAGGACTTGCGCATCCGCCAGGTGAATCCCGCCGCGCGCCCGCTTTTCGGCGACCAACCGGACCTGATCGGCCAGGACATCGGCGCGGTGATGCGCCGCGTGTGGAACGAGCCCTACGCAAACGAGATCGTGGCGATCTTTCGCCGCACGCTCGCGAGCGGCGCGCCGCATCACACGCCCGAGCGCATGGAAAAGCGGCACGACAGCGAACTCACCGAGTGTTACGAGTGGGAAGTGCATCGCACGCCGCTGCCCGACGACCAGTACGGGCTCGTCTGTTACTTTCGCAACATCTCGGCGCAGGTGCACGTGCGCCAGCAGCTCGAAGCGGCCGATCACCAGAAAGACCAGTTTCTGGCCACGCTCTCGCACGAGCTGCGCAACCCGCTCGCGCCCATCCGCAGCGCGGCGGCGATTCTCGATTCGGTTTCGCTCACGCCCGAGCAGTTCGCGTGGGCCATCGACGTGATTCGCCGCCAGGTCGATCACATGTCAGGACTCCTTGACGATCTGCTCGATCTCGCGCGCATCACGCGCGGCAAGCTCGATTTGCGGCGCGACGTGGTGAGCCTGGGCGGCGTGGTGCGCACGGCCGTCGAAGCGTCGCGGCCGCTCTTCGAGCGCAAAAGTCACCAGCTTTTCGTACACGCGCCGAACGCCGACGTGCTCGTCGACGCCGACCCGCTGCGCCTCGCGCAGGTCATCTCGAACCTGCTGAACAACGCGGGCAAGTACACCGATCCGGGCGGCCGCGTCGACCTCACGGTGGGCGTGGATGGGGAGACGGTCGAGATATCGGTGAAGGACAACGGCATTGGGCTGCCGCCGGACGCCCACGAGCGCCTCTTCACGATGTTCGCGCAGATCGACGCGCTCTCGCCGCGTACCGAAGGCGGTTTGGGCATCGGCCTCGCGCTCTCGAAGGGGCTCGTGCAGCTGCACGGCGGCACGATCCGCGCGGCGAGCGACGGCCCGGGTCGCGGCAGCGAGTTCCTGGTGTCGCTGCCTGTGGTCGTGCCGACATCGCTCGCGAGCCGCGCGCCCGCGGAAAACACGGCCGTCACGGACGCCGCGCGGCGTGTGCTCGTCGTGGACGACAACCGGGACGCGGCGGAGAGCCTCGCCATGGTCCTCTCGATCGCCGGCCACGAAGTGCGCGTAGCGCATGCGGGGGAGGCCGCGCTGGCGCTTGCACGTGCATTCGAGCCACAGGCTGTGCTGCTCGATCTCGGCATGCCGGGCCTGACCGGCTACGAGGTGGCGCGCGCGCTACGCGCGCTGCCCGCGGCGCAGGAGATGGTCGTGATTGCGCTTACGGGGTGGGGGCAGGACGAGGATCGGCGCAAGACGATTGCGGCCGGCTTCGACTGGCATATCACGAAGCCCGCCAATCCGGACCAGATCAAGACGCTGATTGTCTGCTCGCGCGGCGAACTGCAAGCGGCTCGCCGCGCCGGATCTGCGCTGCCGCAGCATGGTGGTTCGCCACGCTAGATCGGTTGCCGGGCTGGGGGCGACGACGTGCTGCTGGATCGCATCGCCTCGTATCCGCTCGCGCACAACTTCGACGACCTCGATTCGTCCGCGAAAGACGAAACGGCAGGGCACAAGCCCGCTCTAGTTCAGGCGCTCAGGCGGCGCTTCGGGTGGCGGGTCGCCCGCGGGCACGGGAGGCGGCTCGATGTCCGGCACTGGCGGTGGCGGCGGCTGCCGATGTGGATCTTCGGGCTCCCCGGTGGGCAGATGTGCGCCGGGCATGCGAAGAAAGCGTGCGAATAAAAGTGGGGTGAAAAACATGGACCTCTCCAGGTGCGCGAAGCGTTCGGGTTGCATCCGATGTTCGCGTGAATCCGTATGAATCCGTATGCTCGCTTTCCAGCAAACGCCGTGCCGTCTGGCGCCCTTCATATTTATTCGCACGGTGAGATGCTTCGGAGCGCGAATCGACTGTCGCCCGCGGTGCTGCGCATGGTGACCCGGTACGGGGGTTGCTGTTCCTCGCTTGAGTCCGTCAAACGCAAGCCGAAGGATGACCGATGAAGAGGCCCACCCGATTGGCGATGGCTTTCACGGCTGCGGCGCTTGCAGTCGCGAGCGCGGCGCAGGCGCAAGCGCGCGGCAACGCCGCTGCGTATCGTCCGACCGCGGCTTCCGCCACGGAGTCGAGCGGTGCGAAGGCCAACGGCGTCTATCCGGCGCCGACCCAGCGGCGCCGACCGAGGGCGGCGAGCCGGGCGTGCCCATCGGCAACGATCCGCAGGCGAGGCGAACGGCGAGTTCCACGAAGTACGAACCGCATCGTGCGAAAGAGCCAGCGAATGGCGCGCTGGATGCGCGAGGCGCGGCGCCTGGCAGCGATGCAAAGGGGCAGTGATGATGCACGACAATCGCTTCTTTCAGTTTGCGCGCCGTCTTCGCGAAGTCCGTCCGGCATTGCGGGAGAGCGGCGTCGAAACGTTCCATCTGGCCCCGCACGGCTGGGTGCCGAATAACGAGCGGCTTCCGGTGATCGTCTATCGGCACGCGCTCGCACCGGGCGCCCGGGACCTTGCGCAGGAATTTAGCGAGCGATTTGAAGCGAATGGCTGGCCGGTGCAATGGTTCGACGGCATTTTCGACTACCACCACTTCCATTCAACGGCGCACGAAGTGCTGGGCGTGTTCGCGGGCACGGCCGAGCTGATTCTCGGCGGCCCGGGTGGGCGCGTGCTGTGCGTGCATGCCGGCGACGCTCTGCTGCTGCCCGCCGGCACCGGCCATTGCCTGCTCTCGCTCGCCGGCGGCTTTCGCGTGGCCGGTGGCTACCCGCGCGGGCAGCAATGGGACATCCGGCGCGAGGCGCTGACCCCGGAGCAGCGGCGCGCCATGCTTGAGCTCCCGTTTCCGGCAAGCGATCCGCTTTACGGCGCGCATGGGCCGCTAATCGAGCGTTGGCTCGCCAAGGCGTAGGCACGCCGGAACGTGGCGGCGTGTGCCCGCAGCGCGCCAGCGCGAATCCACGCCGGGAATAGCGCTTGCTTTCGCGCGGTATCGCGCGGTATTCACCGCGAATTCACGCAAGGAAGGGGGACATCATGACCACACAATGGCATCGGCCGCTGACGATCGGCCACATCGCCGTGCGCCGCGCTTCGGCGCTCGCTGTCGCGCTGGGTTGCGCACTGGGTTGTGCGATTGGCTCCGCGACGGCTGCGCATGCCCAGGGCGCGCCGCAATCGATCGCCGTGCAGCGCATGGCGACGGTGCAATCGGGCACGGGCTATCGCGCATCGAAGCTGGTGGGCTCGGACGTGTATGACAACAGCGGCAGCAAGATCGGCGCGATCGACGACATCGTGCTCGAATCGCCCAATGCGGGCGCGTTTGCGATCCTTTCGGTGGGCGGATTCCTCGGCATGGGCGAGCATCTCGTGGCGGTGCCGTTCGATGATCTGCAGATCAGCAGCCGGCAGATCGTGCTGCGGGCCGACAAGGCGCAACTGAAAGCGATGCCCGAGTTCAAATACGCGCACGATTGACAAGAGTCCGCACCGGCCTCTCCGTTCGAGGGCGAAGGCATCCACGCGTTGGTCCAAAGTCCTATTGCGCGCCCACCCTCCACGCACCATAGTGGAAACACGATTGAACGCGCATTAGGGGTAGGACATGGCCGATCTGCTGCTGGGAAATATCGACGAAACCGTCACGGATGCCGAAATCACCGAATTTCTGGAGCGCTACGGCTTCCCGCCGTTTGACGCGATCCAGCGTATTGAGGGCGCGGGCCGTCCCGCCGCGCTGCTCACGTTCAACACCGCGAGCGAGGAGGGCCTGCGCAGATTGCAGGGCCGCATCCACAATATGTTCTGGCGCGAGCACACGATCAGCGCGCAGGTCATGCCTCCGGCGCGCGAGGACTAAAACGCGACAGGACGCGCTGCGTAGCTTTTGCTCGCCGCCTTGCGCTCGCTGGATTTCCAGGGCGGGCCATTTGATCAATAGAACTTCTTCCAGCCGATCATGCGCTTCGGTCTGCGCGCGGGCACGTCCAGCGGGTAGCCGGGCGCGTCCTTGTACGCTTCGCACTGCACTGCAGTGCTAGCAGGCCCACCTGCGGCCCATTGCCGTACGCGACGACGAGTTCGTTTTCCGGCGCGATCTGTGCGATCTGCGCGATCTGGGTGTCCGCGAGGCGCACGTTCTCGCGCTGGTTCTCCACCATCATCGGTTCGCCCCAGGCGCAATCACGATTCGCATGTTCTGCTGCATGGTTATGCGCGTCGTCGTAACGGGGCGGGCGCATGGCTCGACCGGCCGCCTGGGATTCGCCCTGGCGAATCGACGCAGCCGCGAAGCCAATCCCTGTCGATTGGGATGATGTGAATTGCGCACAGAAATGCTGAGCTGCGCCTCCACTGGTTTCCCTTAATTGTTCGGCACGCCTCGGCTCCGGCACCATTAGCACGGACGAACCGCAAGAGTCTTCACACCCAGGATGAACGAAACCCTTCCCGCATCCGGACCGGCCTGGACGCCGACGCCGCAGCAAATCGAATCGGCGCGCATCACTCAGTTCATGAAGTGGCTTGGCGAGGAGCGCGGCCTCGCGTTCGACGACTACGACGCGCTATGGCGCTGGTCGGTCGAGGATGTGAACGGCTTCTGGTGCGCGCTATGGGACTGGGCGCAGATTCCCTCGAAAGCGCCGCGCGGCGTCGCGCTCGCCGATGCCACAATGCCCGGCGCGCGCTGGTTTCCCGGCGTCGAGCTCAATTACGTCGAACAGGCCTTTCGCCACGCGAGCGACGCGTGGCCCGCGATCGTCTCGCGCAGCGAGAGCGGCCCGATGCCGGGGCGCACGCGCGAATTGGGTTGGGCCGAACTGCGCTGCCAGGTGGCGGCCTTCGCGGCCACGCTGCGCCGCCTCGGCGTCAAGCGCGGCGAACGCATAGCCGCCTTCATGCCGAACACGCCCGAGACCGTGGTGGCCTTCCTTGCCACGGCGAGCGTGGGCGCGATCTGGTCGGTCTGCTCGCCCGACATGGGGCCGCTCGCGGTGCTCGACCGCTTTCGCCAGATCGAGCCGAAAGTGCTGATCGCCGTGGATGGCTATCGCTACGGCGGCAAGCCGCACGACCGGCGCGAGCTGGTCCACCATCTGCTGCACGAGCTGCCGAGCGTGGAGCAACTCGTGCTCGTCCCGCAACTCGACGCCGATGCCGACGTGAACGAGTACCCGCGTGCGACGGCGTGGCGCGACGCGATTGCCGGCGACGTGCCGCTGCAGATCGAGAGGGTGCCGTTCGATCATCCGTTGTGGATCGTCTATTCGTCGGGCACGACGGGCATGCCCAAGGCCATCGTGCACTCGCATGGCGGCATTGTGGTGGAGCACGTGAAGCTCACCGCGCTGCATCTGGACCTCAACCCCGGCGACCGCTTCCATTGGTACGCGAGCACGAGCTGGATCATGTGGAACTGCCAGTTGGGCGGCTTGCTCACAGGCGCGACGCTCTGCCTCTACGACGGCAATCCCTCGTACCCCGACGCGCAGGCGCTCTGGTGCTTCGTGGGGGAGGCCGGCGTCACGTTCTTCGGCGCGGGGGCGGCTTATTTCCAGGGCTGCCTGAAAGCGGGGGCGGGGGCCGGAGCCGGGGCCGCCGTGGAGCCGCGCGCGGCGGCGGATCTCTCGCGCCTGCGCGCGGTGGGTTCGACCGGCTCGCCGCTGCCGCCTGAAGCCTACGCGTGGATACTCGAACACGTGGGGCCGGTGTGGATCGACGCGATTTCGGGCGGCACCGACTTCGCGGGTTGCTTCCTCGCCGGTGTGCCGACCTTGCCCGTCTATTCCGGCGAGATGCAATGCCGCTGCCTCGGCGCACGGGTCGAGGCGTTCGACGAAACGGGGTGCCCGCTCATCGACGAAGTCGGCGAGCTCGTATGCACGGCGCCGATGCCTTCGATGCCGCTCCACTTCTGGCGTGACGAGCAGGACCGGCGCTATCGCGAGAGCTACTTCGACATGTACCCGGGCATCTGGCGCCACGGCGACTGGCTGCGCATCACGCCCACGGGCGGCGCAATCATCTACGGGCGCTCGGACGCCACCATCAACCGCCACGGCATTCGCATGGGCACGAGCGAACTCTATCGCGCGGTCGAGTCGCTACCGGAGGTGCTGGACAGCCTTGTGGTGGACCTCGAATACCTGGGCCGTGCGTCGTCGATGCCGCTTTTCGTGGTGTTGCGCCCCGGCGTCGAGCTGACGGACGCGCTCGCGCAGCGGATTCGCGCGCGCGTTCGGGAGTCGCTTTCGGCGCGCCATGTGCCCGACGAAATCCACCAAGTCCCGGCGGTTCCGCGCACGCTCTCGGGCAAGAAGATGGAGGTGCCCATCAAGCGGCTCCTGCTCGGGCAGCCGCTCGGGAGGGTGGCGAATCCCGACACGATGGCCAATCCGGAAAGCCTCGCATGGTTCGCCGAATTCGCGCGAGCGAAGGGCCAGGTGTTGCAATGACGTGATGATGCGGCGCCCGGCAGCGCGAGACTTTGGGGCACGATGCGCGGCGGCGCTTTAGAATGGCGCGTTGGCTGGCGCCCGCGTTCGCGCCTGCATGGCCGTATCAGGCCGCGTATTTGCTTGGCAAAGTTTGCCCGTGGCAGCCCGCATCGGCGTGCGTTTGTCGGTGTTTGTCGCTGTTTGTCGGCGCTCCGCCTCTTGCCAGCGCTAGCCCGCATTAGCCCGTTGCCTGCCGCTACCACCTCTTGCCGACGCATGCCATCGCCTAGCGCCACCGTACCCATCTCCCTCGTCAACGGCTTTCTCGCTGGTGCCGACGCTCAGCCCGCCGTGATCCGCCGCTATCTGAACGAGGCGGGCATCGCGCCGGAACTGCTCGCCAAACCGGGTGGCCGCGTGACGGAAGAGCAGTTCTCGACGCTCTATCGCACGCTCGCGATCGAACTCGACGACGAGATGCCCGGCATCTTCAGCCGCCCGCTGCGCAGCGGCACGCTCAAGTTTCTCTGCCTGAGCCTGCTCGATGCACGCAACCTCGAAACGGCGCTGCATCGCTTCGACCAGTTCTTCCACATCGTGCTCGACGATTTCCGGCTCGAATCGCGCCGGCAGGGGCTCGTGGCCCAGGTGGCGTTGCGCGCGAATCCGGAATACGGCGCGATCGGCCCGCTGGGCCAGGAGCTCACGCTCAAGCTCGCACACGGTGTGTCGTCCTGGCTGATCGGTCAGCGCATTCCGCTGCTGCAGGTCGATTTCGCCTGCGCGCAGCCGGCTCACGCGCTCGATCACCGCTATTTCTTCTCGGGGCCCGTGCACTTCGGGCGCGAGGCCACCTTGATGCGCTTCAGCGCGGCCTATCTCGACATGCCGATCCGCCAGAGCAAGCGCAACCTGCGCGCGTTTCTCGCGCGCGCGCCTGGCGACTGGATCTTCGAATCGTTCAGCGAGCAACTGGTGAGCCACAACGTGCGCCAGTACCTGGCCGCGCAGCTGCCCGAACTGCCGACCATCGAGCAGGCGTCGCAGAGCCTGCACTGCTCGGTGCGCACGCTCTGCCGGCGCCTTGCCGCCGAGGACACCTCGTTCCAGGCGCTCAAGGACGAGTTGCGCCGCGACGTGGCGATCCAGCGCCTCACCGACACGCAGGACACGATCGCCTCGATTGGCGGCGAACTCGGTTTCGACGATCCGAGCGCGTTTCATCGCGCCTTTCGCCAATGGACCGGCAGCACGCCGGGCACCTACCGGCGCCGCGGCTGAGCGCCGCACTCGCGGGACAAATGCGCTAACCCACCCGCAATGGGTGGTCACTACAGCCGACGACATGGCCAGAATTGTCACCATGTGGTCCGGTTTGGACAGTTGCGCGACGGCCGTTTGGCGCTACGATCCGTGCTGTACTGCCGCAAGGTGGCCACATTTGCACCTTGTGGCCCGGTCGGCGCATTTTCACCCCCTGTCTGTCTGGAAGATCGATCATGAGCTACAACGCCCCCGTCAAGGACATGCTGTTCGTGCTGAAAGAGCTGGCCGGCATCGACGCCGTCGCAACCCTGCCGGGTTTCGAAGACGCCGGTTTTGACACCGCGCAAGCCGTGCTGGACGAGTGCGCGAAGCTCTCCGGCGAAGTCATCGCGCCCCTGAACGTCGAAGGCGACCGCGCCCCGAGTTCGCTCGCCGACGGCAAGGTCACCGCAACGGCCGGCTTCGCGGCGGCGTTCCGCCAGTACGTGGAAGGCGGCTGGCAGGGTCTGCAACACCCGTCGGAATACGGCGGCCAGGCGCTGCCCAAGCTGGTCGCGACGCCCTGCATCGAAATGCTCAACGCGGCGAATCTCTCGTTCGCGCTGTGCCCGCTGCTCACCGACGGCGCCATCGAGGCACTCCTCACGGCCGGCAGCGACGAACTGAAAACGCGCTACGTG
>NZ_DATJWR010000075.1:0-15038 GCF_035501035.1 Paraburkholderia sp. | reverse complement strand
TCGCGGGATAGAGGAACGAGAACGCGGCGTCGCGAGCAATCGCGACATGGCGGCCTTCGAGCAGACGCGGCGTCGCTTTGCACGTCGCTTCGTGGCGCGCGGGTTCGGCGAAATCGACCGCTGGCGGCAAGCCGGCGAGTGTGGTTTGCGCGAGCGCTTCGGCGGCGCGTTCGATGCGCGCGTCCAGGTCGGCGATTTCGCCGGGCTGATGAAGGCCGAGATGGCGATCGGGCAGCTCCATGGTCGTATCGCTCGCCACGTGGCCTAGCCAGTGCAGGTTCGCGGGCAGCGCCTCCTCGAGCATTTGCGCATGACGCGCCGAGCCCACGCGGTTCGCGAGCACGCCGTGAAACGGCACCTCGGGCCGAAAGTTCGCAAGGCCGAATGCGATTGCGCCGAAGGTCTGCGCCATCGACTTCGCGCTGATCACGGCGGCCACCGGCACGCCGAAGGTGGTCGCGAGATCGGCGCTGCTCGGCGTGCCGTCGAAGAGCCCCATCACGCCTTCGATGAGGATCAGGTCGGCTTCGCGCGCGGCCTGCGCAAGCATGGCGCGGCACGCGTCCTCACCGACCATCCACAGATCGAGCGAGAGCACCGGTGCGCCGCTCGCGCGCGCGAGGATCATCGGGTCGAGAAAGTCGGGCCCGGTCTTGAAGACGCGAACGCGCCGCCCCGCTCGCCGATGCAGCCGCGCCAGCCCCGCCGTGAGCGTGGTTTTGCCCTGGCCCGAAGCGGGCGCGCTGATGAAGAGCGCGGGGCAGGCAAGCGTTGCGCTCATGCGTCAGAACTCCACGCCCTTTTGCGCCTTCACGCCTTGCTCGCGGTACGGATGCTTCACGAGGCGCATTTCGGTGACGAGGTCGGCGGCCTCGATGAGGGCGTCGGGCGCATGGCGGCCCGTGACGACCACGTGCAGATGCGGCGCGCGCGCATCGAGCACGCCGAGCACCTCGTCGATCGGCAGGTATTCGTACTTGAGCACCGTGTTGAGTTCGTCGAGGATCACCATCGCGTACTCGCCGCTTTCGATCATGCGCTTCGCCTCGTCCCAGCCCTTGCGTGCGGTGGCGATGTCGGCGTCGCGGTTCTGCGTGTTCCATGTGTAGCCGTCGCCCATCGTCACGAAATCGCAGTGCGCGACGCTGCCGAGGAAATCGCGCTCGGCCGTGTGCAGCGCACCCTTGATGAACTGCACGACGCCGAGCTTCATGCCGTGGCCGAGCACGCGCACGGCCATGCCGAACGCAGCCGTGCTCTTGCCCTTGCCGTTGCCGGTGTTCACGACCAGCAGGCCCTTTTCGTGCGTGGCGGCGGCCTGCTTTTTCTCGTGGCCTTCGCGGCGGCGTTGCGTCATGCGTTGGTGCGAATCGGGATCGGTTTTCATCTTCGAGAGTCGGTGTTGGTGATGCGATAGGGGCGGCGTTTGCGGCGCCGCGCCTGGGTTTGCGGCCGTATATTCTGGCGCCTACGACGCTTCGCTCGACAGCAGACCAGCGATCGCCACCGTCACGCCATCGAGCGCGCGCTTGCCGCGCATAAGCGGGCCGCCGCCGGCCGCAAGCCGCGCGCAAGGCTCGCATACGCCGTCCACGCCGAAGCGCGCTTGCGCGGCGGCAGAGGGCGGCGCAAGCGTTGGCATTGCGGCGAGTTGCTCGCGCGTGTACGTGTACAGCGGCAGAGCATGCGTCGCGCAAAACGCGCGTAACGCGGGCTCGTCGGCTTTGACGTCGAGCGTCGCTACGGCGCTCACGCGTGCGAGCGGCCAGCCGCCCAGCGCCGTGTTCACCGCCGCCTCGATTTGCGCGAGCGCGACGCCACGCTTGCAGCCGATGCCGAGAACGAGCGGCAATACGCTTTGCGTGGATTCGAAAGGAGCGGTCGATACGGCGGGAAGCGGAGCGCGATTCACGGCGAGAGCGTCGATTGAAGGCGTGACGTAAGAAGCGAGCGGAACGAAGTCAGCCAAAATCCGGCGCGTGCCGGATGCGCGCTACGATAGCACACGCCTTTGCGCGTTCGGACGCGAAGCCGCGCCGCCGAGGGTAAACCGGCAGGCACAGGGCTTCCTTGACGCGCGGGCGGCCCACGCCTACACTCGCACGCACTCTGGTGCTCGCGCGCGATTCACTGCGCGCAGTTAAACGGGAATCAGGGAGCCATCCCACCTTGGGCACGGCCAACCTGAACTGCACCCGCAACGGTACAACGAGCGCGGCGTTCGAACGAATGTCGCAAGCCGCTTCAACGCTCCATGCAATACACGCCACTGTGCGAGCCGGCCCGCAAGGTCCTGGCCTGTTCGCGCGGGAAGGCGAAGCGGCGTTTCGTCAGTCCGGATACCGGCCAGATACGTGGGATTCGCGCTGCGGGGAAGCGGTGACGGATCCGTGATTTTCATGCATCTGCCGGGCGTGGCCCGCCGTGCGTTCCAGGTCGTTCGTCCCCAGGTTTGTCTCGTTGCGCGAGCTTTGCGGTTCGTTGTGCGCCGTCGCGAATCTGGAGAGCGCGCTCTCGCGAACGACGTGCGGCACGGCGCGCCGCGTCTTTCCACCCGGCATGGCGCCGAAGGAGCACTTCATGCAAATGCGCAAGATTCCGGTCACGATCGTGACGGGCTTTCTCGGCAGCGGCAAAACCACGCTGCTGCGTCACATTCTCCAGCACGCGGGCGGCCTGCGCGTCGCGGTCATCGTCAACGAGTTCGGCGAGCTTGGCATCGACGGCGAGATCCTGCGCGGCTGCGGCATTGGCTGCGACGAGAACGGCAACGAAACGCAGGGCCAGCTCTACGAGCTCGCGAACGGGTGCTTGTGCTGCACCGTGCAGGAAGAATTCTTTCCGGTGATGGAGCAATTGCTCGAGCGCCGCGACGCGATCGATCACGTGCTGATCGAGACTTCGGGCCTCGCGCTGCCGAAGCCGCTCGTGCAGGCGTTCAACTGGCCGTCGATCCGCAACGCCTTTACCGTCGATGCAGTCGTCACCGTGGTGGACGGTCCCGCCGCCGCGAGCGGCCAGTTCGCCGAAGATCCGCAGGCCGTCGACGCGCAGCGCCGCGCCGATCCGAATCTCGATCACGAATCGCCGCTGCACGAGCTGTTCGAAGACCAGCTTTCGGCCGCCGATCTCGTCATCCTCAACAAGACCGACTTGCTCGACGAAGCGGGCCAGGCCGCGCTCATCGCCGAACTGCGCGAGGAACTGCCGCCGCAAGTGAAGATCGTGCGCGCGCAGCACGGCAAGCTCGACCTGCCTACGCTACTCGGGCTCGAATCGGCTTCGGAGGAGAGCATTCATCTGCGCCACGATCACCACGGTTCTGCCGACGACGCCGATCACCACCACGACGAGTTCGATTCGGTCGTCGTCTCGGGTGCGGCCGCTTCGCGCGAGTCCGTGATCGAGGCGCTGCAGCAGATCGTCGATGCGCATACGATCTATCGCGTGAAGGGCTTCGCCGCGCTGCCGGGCGCGCCGATGCGCCTCGTCGTGCAAGGCGTGGGCCGACGCTTCGACAGCTATTTCGACCGCCGCTGGAACGCGCAGGAAAGCGCGGCGCAGCCGCTCGCGAGCCGCTTCGTGCTGATTGGCGAAAACCTCGACGGCGCTGCGCTGCAAGCCGCGTTCGAAGCGGCGCTGGCGAACGTGCAGACCGTAGGCGCGAAGTGAGCGCGCTCTTCGTGTTCTTCGTGCGCTCCGTGCCCTTCATGCCGTTCATACTTTTCGCGCCCGCGCGCTGAACGCGGCGAGGCCACATCATGCACTTGCTGCGCACCACGCCGGGCGGCTTCGTCGACGACACGCAGGGCGTCATCCGCATCGACCAGCAGCCTGCCGAAATCGTCGTGCTCAGTTCGGCGGACACGACGCTCGCACTGCTCGCGAGCGTCGTGCCGCGCCTGCCCGAAGGCTTCCCGAGCGTGCGGCTCGCGAACGTCACGTATTTGCGCCAGCCCGCATCGGTCGACTTCTACGTCGAAGACGTGCTGCAGCACGCGCGCGTCGTGGTGGTCGATCACCTGGGCGGCGAAGCGTACTGGCCGTATGGCATCGAGCAGGTCGTGTCGCTCGCGCAGCGTCGCGGGCAACTGCTCGCGATGTTCTCCGGCGACCTCCAGGAAGATCCCAACCTCACCGCGAAGAGCCGCGCCGAGCCCGCGTTTTGCTACCTGCTGTGGCGCTATCTGCGTGAAGGCGGCGCGGCCAACGCCGAGTCGTTCCTGCGTGCGCTCGCGTGGCGCGCATTCGACTGGGGCAGCGAGCCTGCGCCGCCTGTCGCGCTGCCGGCCGCCGCGCTCTATTGCCCGCAGCGCGACGTCGCGACCATCGACGAATGGCGCGCGCGCTGGCGGCCCGGCGCGCCGGTCGTCGCGCTGCTGTTCTACAAGGCGCATTTGCAGGCCGCCAACACGGCCGCATTCGATGCGCTCATCGAAGCGCTGACCGAACGCGGCATGAACCCGCTGCCGCTCGCGATC
Organism: Paraburkholderia sp.; assembly: GCF_035501035.1. Taxonomy (GTDB): domain Bacteria; phylum Pseudomonadota; class Gammaproteobacteria; order Burkholderiales; family Burkholderiaceae; genus Paraburkholderia. Next base: position 10,557 of record NZ_DATJWR010000075.1, on the reverse strand, counting down.
ACATCGCTGAAGGACGCGCTGAGCCGCGACGTGCTCGACAAGCTCACGGCCGAGCACGACATTGCGCTCGTGCTCAACACGACAGCGTTCGCGGCCTCGTCGCTCGACGACCCCGAACCGCTCGCAATAGCCGGCGACGCGCCGGTGTTCCAGGTGATCCTGAGCGGCGGCAATCGCGAAGACTGGGTCAAGGACAATCACGGCCTGAATTCGCGTGACATCGCCATGCACATCGCGCTGCCCGAAGTGGACGGCCGCATCATCACGCGCGCGATCAGCTTCAAGGGGCTCGCGTATCACTGCAAGCACACGCAGGTGGATGTCGTGCGCTATCAGCCCGATTCCGGGCGCGTGGCGTTCGTCGCGGAGCTTGCGCGCCGCTGGTGCCGCCTGCGCACCGTGCGCAACGACGAAAAGAAGCTCGCGCTCGTGCTCGCGAACTATCCGATGAGCGAAGGGCGCATCGGCAACGGCGTGGGCCTCGACACGCCGGCTTCGGTGGTCGGCATCCTGCGCATGTTGCGTGACGAAGGCTATCGCGTGGCCGAGCTTCCCGAAGACGGCGAAGCGCTCATGCGCATCCTCACGCAGGGCGTGACCAACGATCCCGACACGCGCGCGCTGCGCCCCGCGTGGCAGAGCCTTTCCGTCGATGACTACCGCACACGCTTCTCGCAGCTTCCCGCCGAAGCGCAGAACGCGCTGATCGCGCGCTGGGGCGCACCGGAGCAGGACCCCACGGTGCGGCGCGGACGTTTCATGATCGCGGGCTGGCGCTGCGGTCAGGTGTTCGTGGGCATCCAGCCTTCGCGCTCGCGCGGTGACGACACCTACGCGAACTATCACGACGCCGAACTCGTGCCGCCTCACGCATATCTCGCGTTCTACTTCTGGCTGCGCGACACGTTCGGCATCGACGCGATTGCGCACGTGGGCAAGCACGGCAATCTAGAGTGGCTGCCGGGCAAGAGCGTGGCGCTCGCCGACACCTGCTGGCCCGACATCGCACTCGGGCCGCTGCCGCATCTGTATCCGTTCATCGTCAACGATCCGGGCGAGGGCAGCCAGGCCAAGCGCCGCGCCCAGGCCGTGATCGTCGATCACCTGATGCCGCCGCTCACGCGCGCCGAAAACTACGGCCCGCTGCAAGACCTCGAACGTCAGGTTGACGAGTACTACGAAGCATTGATGGTCGACCCGCGCCGCTCGAAGCTGCTGCGCAAGACCATTCTCGCGACCATCATCGAGCATCGCCTGCACGAGGAGTTGAGTATCGGCGCGCCGCAGGACCAGGCGGGCGAGGACGAATTGCTCACGCGTGCCGACGCATACCTGTGCGAATTGAAGGAAGCTCAGATCCGCGACGGCCTGCATACCTTCGGCCAATCGCCCCAAGGCGAGCAGCGCCGCGACACGCTGCTCGCGCTCGGGCGTTACGCGTGCGTGGACGGCCAGGGCGCGAACGCGGGCCTCATCGACGCGCTTGCACGCGATCTGCGCATCGATCATCTGCTCGATCCGGCTACGGTGGATTGGGCTGCGCCATGGGGTGGCCCGCGTCCCGTGCAGCTCGCCGGCGTGAGCGAGGCGCCCTGGCGTCACGCGGGCGATACGCGCGAACGCCTCGAAGCGTTTGCGGCCGCGCTCATCGAAGGCATTTGCGAAGGCTCGCCGCAGAGCGAGGCTTTGGCGGCGTTCCCGCTCGCGTCCCAGGTGCTCGAACGCCTGCGCGACGACGTGCTGCCGCGCCTCGACGCATGCGGGCGCGAGGAAATGCGCCAGCTGCGCCGCGGGCTCGAAGGCCGCTTCGTGCCGCCTGGCCCGAGCGGCTCGCCCTCGCGCGGCAGGCCCGACGTGCTGCCCACGGGCCGCAACTTCTACTCCGTCGATACGCGCGCGGTGCCCACGCAGGCCGCGTGGGCGCTCGGCATGAAATCGGCGCAGCAGCTCATCGAGCGGCATTTGCAGGAGCACGGCGACTATCCGCGCGCGGTGGGGCTTTCGGTGTGGGGCACGGCGACCATGCGTACCGGCGGCGACGACATCGCGCAGGCGCTCGCGCTGATTGGCGCGCGGCCGAAATGGGCCGCGGGCAGCCAGCGCGTGATCGACTTCGAGATCATGCCGGTCGAGGCGCTCGACCGGCCGCGCATCGACGTGACGCTGCGCGTGTCGGGCTTTTTCCGCGACGCGTTTGCGAACGTGATGCATCTGTTCGATGCGGCCGTGCAGGCCGTGGCCGAACTCGACGAGCCGGAGCACCAGAACCCGCTGCGCGCACGCGTGCAGCGCGAGCGCGACGCGCTGATCGCGAGCGGCATGGCCGCCGACGAGGCGCGCCGCCGTGCCGGCTGGCGCGTGTTCAGCGCACGCCCGGGCGCTTACGGCGCGGGCCTGCAAACGATGATCGACCATCGCCAGTGGCAGAGCGACGCCGATCTCGCGAACGCGTACCAGGCGTGGGGCGGCTATGCCTACGCGCAAAAGAGCGCGGGCGACGAAGCGGGCGAAGCGTTCCGCGCGCGCCTCGCGACGCTCGACGTGGTGCTGCAGAATCAGGACAACCGCGAGCACGACCTGCTCGATTCGAACGACTACTATCAGTTCCAGGGCGGCATGGCCGCGGCGGCGCGGCACTTCTCGCAGGCGCAGCCCGCGCTGTATCACGCGGACCACAGCAACCCCGTAGCGCCGCGAATTCGTCCGTTGCACGAGGAGATCGCGCGGGTGATCCGCTCGCGCGTGGTGAACCCGAAGTGGATCGACGGCGTGAAGCGCCACGGTTACAAGGGCGCCGCGGAAATGGCGGCGACCGTCGATTATCTGTTCGGCTATGACGCGACCGCGCGCGTGGTGGGCGATCATCAGTACGCGCTCGTCGCGAACGCGTATGTGCACGACGACGACACCCGCGCCTTCATGCAACGCCACAATCCGCATGCGCTGCACGCGGTGTGCGAGCGCCTGCTCGAAGCGATCCAGCGCGGTCTCTGGCAGGAGCCGGGCGAGCATCGCGCGCAACTCGAACAACGTCTGCTCGAAACCGGGCAGCAACAGGAAGGATCAGGACCATGAGCGCAACGGCCTTGCGTCCCGCGTTTCCCTTTACCGCGCTGGTCGGGCAGGCGCCGCTGCAGCGCGCGCTCTTGCTCGCGGCCATCGACCCCGCCATTGGCGGCGTGCTCGTGAGCGGGCCGCGCGGCACCGCGAAGTCGACGGCTGCGCGCGCACTCGCGGCGCTCCTGCCCGAGGGCGCGTTCGTCACGCTGCCGCTCGGCGCGAGCGAGGACAAGCTGATCGGCACGCTCGATCTCGAAGCCGCGCTGCGCGAGAGCGCGGTGCGCTTCGCACCGGGGCTGCTTGCGCGCGCGCACGGCGGCGTGCTTTATGTGGACGAAGTGAATCTGTTGCCCGATGCGCTCGTCGACGTTCTGCTAGACGCGGCAGCGAGCGGCGTGAACACCGTGGAGCGCGATGGCGTTTCGCATACGCATGACGCGCGTTTCGTGCTGGTCGGCACGATGAATCCCGAGGAAGGCGAGTTGCGGCCGCAACTGCTGGATCGCTTCGGCCTCGTGGTCGAACTCGGCACGCCGTATGACGCTGCTGAGCGGCAGCGCATCGTCAAGGCGCGTCTTGCGTTCGACGCCGATCCGCATGGATTTTGCGCGGCGCACGAGGTGCAGCAGCGCGCACTCGCGCAGCGTATCGTCTCCGCGCGCGCTGGCTTGGGCGCGCTTGGCTGGAGCGATGCGGTGCACGAGCGCGCGGCGCAACGCTGCATCGAGGCGGCTGTGGACGGCTTGCGCGCCGATCTCGTGATGCTGCGTGCGGCACGTGCGCTCGCCGCGTTCGAAGGCGCGCATGCGGTGAGCCCCGATCATGTCGACCAGGTAGCGGACAGCGTGCTTGCGCACCGGCGACGCGCGGTGTCGGAGCAGGCGAGCGCACCCTCTCCCATTGAACCGCCCAGGCGAAATGAACAGCATACCGAAACAATGGCCGGACAGGACGCCGATTGGGGCGAGCTGCCGCCCGAGCCTGTCGCCGCGAAGGCGGTGAAGGGTGTGATCCCGCTGCCCGCAAAAAAACGCTGACCCGTCGGGCAAGGGCCGCCGCCTACGTACAGGGTGGCGTTCGACGGCGAGAAGGCCCCGGCCATGGCGCTGCGCAAATCGCAGCGCACGGCACACGCATTGCCTGGCCGCCCACGCTCGCGGCCAAGCGCGCCGCGCCGCTGCACGCGCGGCATCTGCGCTTCGCGAAACGCAAGACGGGTTCCGGTGCGCTCCATTGCTTCGTGCTGGACTGCTCGGCCTCGATGCTCGCGCGCGGCCAGCTCGCGCTAGCCAAGGGCCTGCTGATCGCGCTATTCGATCGCGCTCGCGCCGAGCGTGTGGAAGTGGCGCTGATTGCCTTCGGCGGGGCCCGCGCGGAGCTGCGTTTCGGGCCCGCGGTGCCGCGCTGGTGGAACGAGCGCTGGATCGAGCCCATCGCCGGGGGCGGCGGCACGCCGCTCGAAGCGGGCATCGGCCGCGCGGCGCAACTGCTCGAAACGGCGGCGCGCCGCGATGCGTCGCGAGCGCGGCATCTGTGGCTGTTCAGCGACGGCCGCACCACGCAGTGGCCCGCGCGGCCGCGTCATGCGGATCACGTCACCGTGATCGACTGCGAACTGGGCGCCGTGCGTGTGGGGCGCTGCGAAGCGCTCGCGCAGGCTTGGGCCGGCGAGTGCCTCGACGCGCAGGCGCTACTCGCGTGAAAGACCCATGTGCGCTTCAGCGCATGCTGCCGGTCCAGTACAGTACGTCGTCCTGACGATCGAACACGTAGACCTTCATCGCCATCTGCTCGGCGGGCGTGAGTCGATCCAGCTCCAGGCCGAGCGTCGCGTGTGCGTTCTCACCGGGCTCGGTCTGCACGTTGCGGATGATGGCTGAGGTTTCGATCGGCGTGTCGGCTTCGCCCGAACGCAACCGGAACGCGATACGCAGCCGCTCCCCGACCTTGCCCACCGCCCACGCCGCGCTGACCGAGAGCCCGAGCGAACTGATGCCGCGCGCGAGCGCCACGCCGTCATAACCCGAGCCTTCCTCGCCGATGCCATAGCGCACCGGGAACTGCGCACGCACGCGAATCGAGCGGCGCTCGCGCAGGCGGCGGATGTTGGCGGGCTTCGAGAGCACGAGGTAGTCGAGCGGTGACTGGCTGATCGCATCCACGGTACATACGAAGCGATAGACCGCCTGGCTCGCGATCGCAACGATCTCGACGTTTTCGCCGGGCGTAACGCCGATCGGACGGCCATCGATATAAGGTGCGGTAACGAAGAACATCTCGTTTGGCGCGAAGCCGATCAGGCGGCACGGCTGCATGGGTGCGCCGCTCGCGCCCATCTGCCGGCGCAGCCCCATCAACGCGCCGATGTTCAGGTGCATGTCGCGCGCAGCGGTGGCCGCGTCGGGCGTGTCAGCCGATTCGGCGGCCTCGGGCGAGGCATCGGGCCTCTGCACATCGCCGCGGTGCGGCGCGAAATGCTGGAACAGGAAGTTGCGCTCACTTTCCCCGACGAGTACCGAACCGGCATCGAGCAGCAGCGTGCCGTCGCGATCGACGAGGGGCCAGGCGAGCGGCTTGCCGACCGGAACGGCGTCGGGCGTGAGCGGGGCGACGTCGGCTATGGGCGAGTCGGCTTCGGCGGGCTGGGTGGTCATTGGCGCATTGTCGGGCGGTAGACGGGTTCACTTCGTGGTTTCCCTGTGTTTACGGCGCAACGTCGGGGAAGTTTAGGGCGGGGCGCGCCTCCCGGCCGCGCGATTCGCTTCCCACCTTGCAGGCGGCGTGAGAGCAGCAGCTTCGAGGCGGATCCGGGTGCCGCGCAATCAGCTCGAGCCTGCTTCCTCGCGATACCAGCGCGGCGTATAGATCCACTCGCTCCCGTCGCTGCGCGCAAACCCGCGCGTAGCCGACGAGCCGACGATCACCATCGTGCGCATGTCGACATCCGCCGAACGCAGTGCGCCGAGCGTCGTGGCGCGCAGCGTCTGCGCGGGGCGGCCCACGTCGCGGCCCAGCACGACGCGCGTTTCAGGCGCGCGCTCGCCGCGCACGATCTCCAGCGCGCGGTCGAGTTGCCAGGGCCGCGCGCGCGAGATCGGGTTGTAGAACGCCATCACGAGATCGGCCTGCGCCGCATGCCGCAAACGCTTTTCGATCACGGCCCATGGCTTCAGGTTGTCGGAGAGCGAGAGCATGCAAAAGTCGTGGCCGAGCGGTGCGCCCACCTGCGCCGCCGTGGCGAGCGCCGCGGAAACGCCGGGCACGATCGCGAGTTCGACGGCGTGCCAGCGTGCATCCTCCGAGCCTTCGAGCGCTTCGAGCACGGCGGCCGCCATGGCGAACACGCCGGGGTCGCCCGACGAGACGACCGCGACGCGCCGCCCCTCGCTCGCCATTTCGAATGCGTGACGGGCGCGCTGCAACTCTTCGCGGTTGTCGGTGGCGTGGCGCTGCTGGTCCGCGCGAAACGGGCCTGCCATGTCCACATAGGTTGCGTAGCCAACGATATCGGTGGCGTCGTCGAGCGCTGCGCGCGCGGCGGGCGTGAGCAGGTCGGCACGGCCGGGGCCGAGGCCCAGCACCGTGAGTTTGCCGCGCGCGCGGCCCAGCTTGAGCGCGTCGAGCGGCGCGCTGGCGTTGGCGAGCGCGATGCCGTCTTCGTTGGGCGCGTAGCGCTCGACAGGCGTTTCGAACGCGAGTGTGCAAAGCGTGGCGTCGGGCGTGTGCTGCGCGGTATCGACGAAGCGCAGCGGCACGCCGAGTTCCGTTGCCGCTTGGGTGAGCGAGGCGTCGCACATGCACGCGGCCGGGGCGACGAGCGCAGCGAGCGCGAGCGGCGCGAGGCCGTGCGCTTCGAGCGCGCATCGCACGCTTTCGGCCAGCGCTTCGCGCGGCGCGCCCACCGCCGCCACGACGCTGCGCGGATGGATGACCAGGTCGTCGGGATTGCCGTCCCACGCTTGCGCGCTCACGCGTATCGCGTGCTGCGCGGCTGCGTCGCGCGGCAGCTCGACGGTGTCGAGCCACGGCGCATGGCCGTCGATGCGCGTGGTCGCGCCCGCGAGCAGATCGGAAACGAAGCGCTTGCCTTGCGCGAGACTCGCGAGCGCATAGCCTTCGGGCGGATGCAGCAGGCAGGTGCCGAAGCGCAGTTCGCCGCTCGTGGTGATGGCGGGCGCGACGGCGAGCACCGCGCCGATTTCGCGCGCCATGACGTTGACGCCGGTCAGGCCGCCCAGCAGCGGCACGACGGCGCTGCCGTCCTCGGCGAGGGCGAGCACGGGCGGCTCCGCGCCCTTGTTCGCGAGCAGCGGGGCGAGGCAGCGGATCACGATGCCGGCCGCACACAACGCGACGATGGGCGTGCCGCGTGTATAGCATTCGCGCAGATGCGCGCCGAGTTCGCTGAATGCGATGTCGCCTTGCACGCGGCCCTGCAGCGCATGCACCTGCGCGCCCGCGTATAGCGCCTGCACGCGCCGCGCCGTGGCGAGCGCGCCGGGCCCGAGTATCACGATGGCGGGCGGCGTCATGACTGCCATTTCACCCCCGGCACGACGAGCAGCGAAAAGTAGGGCGAGGCCATCGGATCGACTTCGTCGAGCGGCACGATGCGCTGGTTCGCCATGGTCGCGCGCTCGACATAGCGCGCGCGATGCGCGAGCCCGAGCTCGCCCACCACGCGGCGCACCTTGTCGAAGTTGCGGCCCAGTTTCATGATCACCGCGGCGTCCGCCTCCGCGAGGCGGCGGCGCAATTCCGCTTCGGGCAGCACACCCGAAAGCACCGCGAGGCTCTGATTGCGGTACACGAGCGGCACGCCCAGCACCGCCGCGCCGCCCAGCATCGAGCACACGCCGGGCACGACTTCGGCCTCGTAGCGCGCGGCGAGCCGGTCGTGCAGATACATGTACGAGCCGTAGAAGAACGGGTCGCCCTCGCAGATCACGGCCACGTCGCGCCCGGCGTCCAGATGGCGCGCAAGCACTTCGGCCGCGCCGTCGTAGAAGTCGGCGATGATCGCTTCATACGAGAGTGGCGGTTCGAGCGCTTCGGTCGTCACCGGGTACACGAGCGGCAGGCGCTCCTGCTGCACTTCGAGATGCGCCTCGATGATGCCGAACGCGTTGCCCTTCTTGCCCTTCGCGACGAAGTAGGCGACCACGGGCGCGGCCTTGATGAGCCGCAGTGCCTTGAGCGTGAGCAGCTCGGGGTCGCCGGGGCCCACGCCGATGCCGTGCAGACGTCCTTTACGGGTCATTTATTCGGTCTCCGAAGCAAGCGCATTGACGGCGGCGGCGGCCATCGCGCTGCCGCCACGCCGGCCATGAACGACGACGAAAGGCACGCCGTGGCTCTCGGCCGCGAGTTGAGCCTTCGACTCGGCCGCGCCGACAAAGCCCACGGGAAAGCCCAGGATGAGCGCGGGGCGCGGGGCGCCGGCCGCGATCATGTCGAGCAGGTGAAAGAGCGCGGTGGGCGCGTTGCCGATGGCGACGACGCTGCCCGCGAGGTGCGAGCGCCACAGTTCGAGCGCGGCCGCCGAACGCGTATTGCCGATCTCGCGCGCGAGGCCCGGCACGGCGGGGTCGTCGAGCGTGCAGATCACGGCGTTGTTCGCGGGCAGGCGCGCGCGCGTGATGCCATAGGCGACCATTTTCGCGTCGCAGAGAATCGGCGCGCCGTTGGCGAGCGCCGTGCGGCCGGCTTTGCCCGCGCCCTCGGAAAACGCGAGGTCGGCGGCCACATCCACCATGCCGCAGGCGTGGATCACGCGCACGGCGAGTTTTTCGAGGTCGGCGGGAATGCGCGAGAGGTCGGCTTCGGCGCGAATCGTCGCGAACGACTCGCGGTAGATCGCCTGACCGTCGCGAATGTAATCAGACATCGGGGGTGCTCCGGGGCTGCTGCGCGAGCACTTGCGCAGCGGCTTCGATCGTCAGGTTGGGCGCGAGGAGTTGGCCAAAGCGTTGGCCAAAGTGCTGGCCGATGCCGCTTGCAGTGTCGTCGCGCCGGTAAAGGTCGTAGTGGTTCGGGCCGCGCGCGAGCAGCGTGTACGGCGCAAGGTGCGCAGCCGCACAGGAGCGCTCGCAGCCGCTCAGGTGGACTTCGGCGTCGCGCGGCAGCAGGGCCGCGAGGCGCAGCGCGTCGGCCTTCGTATTCGCGTGGCTCTTCGCGCAGCCCGTCGAACCCGTGCAGGCGATGAGGCGCGCAAGCGGCTCCGTGCGCGTGCAGATGAGGCCGAGTGCGCGTAGCCGCGCGAGCGTGGCGGACATGGCGTGCGCTGCGACATGGGGCAGCAGAAAGCCTTGCCACGGCGTCACGCGCAGCGTCGCGTCGCCCGATGCTTCGGCGACGGCGGCGAGCGCGTGCAGCGTCCGGGCGTCGATGCGGCCCAGCGCGGGCTGGGCACCGACGTAGCCGCTTCCGTCGGCGTGCAACGCATGCGCGCCGAGGCGCAGATCGGGATCGCTCGCGCCGCGCCGCCATGCGCGCAGCGCGGCATCGTCGCGTGTGAGCGCAAATTCGCCATGCTGTTGGGCACGGTGTAGCAGCGCGTCGAGCGAATGCGCAGCAAGGACATCGCGCATGCGCGTTTCGTCCGGAGCGGCGAGATCGAGGAACGCGTGCAGCAGCGCGCGTATCGAAGCGCACACGTCTTCTACCGCGAGCGCGCCGATCGGCTTTGCCGTGGGGCAGCCCGCGAGGCCCAGCGCAAAGCGCACGGTCTCGCCATGCGGCTGCGCGGCAAGCCAGATGTCGTGCGGATGTTCGAGCATGGCAATGCGCTCGCCGCCGTCCAGTTGCAGCGCGAACTTCGGCGAGAGCGCGGCGAAACGCGGCTCGCGCTGCATCATGTCGATGAGCGCCGCGGCGAGCGCCGTCGTGCCGTCCGCGGCGGCCGGGTCGAGGCCCGCCAGCGGGCTCAGCATCACGTTGCGCAATTCGTCGGCGGCGCAGGCGTGCTCGACCGGGCTCGCGGCATCGATGCCTGCCGGGCCGAGGCCCGCGCCGATCAGCGCGGCGGCGAGCGCTGCTTCCTCGCCCGCCCGTACGCCGCGAATCTGCACGTTGGCGCGATTCGTCAGTTCGAGCACGCCGTTCGCGTGGGCCAGCGCGGCATCGGCGAGCGCGCGCGCCCGCGCGGCGTCGAGCACGCCGCCGGGCAGGCGGATGCGGCACAGGCCGCCATCGCGCGCCGCGACCACGCGCACGAGCCCTGGGCACGCGGATGGGCGGACTGCGGCCAGCACAGCAGTGGGCGAGACGGGCTTCGTTTCGTGTTTCAAAGGGAATACGGGTCAGTGTCGCGCGAGGGCGGCACGCTTCACGCAACGCATGCGGGAAACGGCTGCAGTATCGGTACACCCCGCCCGATATGGGTTCGCACGTACAGTTCGGCCGGCAGGTCTCCTGGCTCGCAGGTCGTGGGCCGCATCGGCCTTCCCGGTAAATCCAGTGGCTCGGGTGGATGCGGTCTCGCTGCTCACAGTCGCG
>NZ_DATJWR010000074.1:0-3690 GCF_035501035.1 Paraburkholderia sp. | reverse complement strand
CGCGACATTTTAATCGCCCACTGCGTTCGCTGTGCCCGCGCACGAGTAACGAGCAGAGGCCGCGCCGCCCTAGCCGCGCGGATGATGCTTCGCGTGCAGCAGCCGCAGCCGCTCACGGGCGACGTGCGTATAGATCTGCGTCGTGGAGATGTCGCTGTGGCCGAGCAAAAGCTGCACGACGCGCAGGTCGGCACCGTGGTTGAGCAGGTGCGTGGCGAACGCGTGGCGCATGGTGTGCGGCGAGAGCGGCGCATGCACGCCGGCGGCCGCCGCGTGACGCTTGATGATGTGCCAGAACTGCTGGCGCGTCATGCCTTCGGCGCGCGCGGTCACGAAGAGGGCGTCGGCCGTGCGCGCGCCGAGCAGCGCGGGCCGCGACTCGCGCAGGTAACGCTCGATCCACGCATGCGCCTCCTCGCCGAACGGAATCAGCCGTTCCTTCGAACCCTTGCCGAGCACGCGCACGACGCCTTCGTTCAAACCGACCTCGACGGTCTTGAGCGTGACGAGCTCCGTCACGCGCAGGCCGCTCGCGTACATCAGCTCGAGCATCGTGCGATCGCGCAGCCCCAGTGGTGTGGCGACGTCGGGCGCGCCGAGCAGCGCCTCGACCTGGGCCTCGCTCAACGTGGAAGGAAAGCGCGGCGGCTGCCTGGCCGATCGGATGCGTACGGTCGGGTCCGACTGCACGCGCTGCTCGCGCAGCGCCCATCCGTAGTAGCGCCGGAACACCGAAAGGCGCCGGTTCGCCGAAGTCGACTTGTCATCCTTGCGCCGCGCGCTATAGGCGAGCAGGTCGTCCTCGTGGGTCGTGTCGAGCGTGTTGGCGCTCTCGCTCGCAAGCCATTGCGCGAAGAGGCGCAGGTCACGCCGGTACGCTTCGAGCGTGTTACGCGACAGACCGTGCTCGAGCCACATGGCGTCACAGAACGTGTCGATGGCGCTCAGGCTCGACGCCAGCGCTTCGGACGCGGCAGCATCGAGCGGCGCAGCGTCGTTGTCCTTTTCGTCGGTGAGTCCGGCCAGCGCGGATTCGTTTGTCGTGGTCGTGGTCGTCATCGATTTCGTTATCGGATATTCACGCCTTCGTGTGCGAGGAGCCAGCGCTTCACGTCGCGAAAGAAGCCCTCGCCGCCGTGATGCGCGAAACCGCCGATGCCGCTCGCCGACACCACGCGATGGCACGGAATCACGATCGGCAGATAGTTCGACCCGCACGCCTGGCCCACGGCGCGCGCACTGATGCTGCCAATGCGCTTCGCAAGCTCGCCATAGGTCAGCACGCATCCCCTCTCGATCGCGCTGATGCCGGCCCACACGCGCCGCTGGAACGGCGTGCCGGGGGATGCGAGCGGCAGATCGAAGCCGGCGTCGGCGTGTTCGAAATACCGTTGGATCTGCGTGGCCGCACGCGCGGCGAGCTCGCAATCCGGCTCGACGCTCGCCGTGTGCGCGCCCAGATAGACGATCTCGCGCACCGCGCCGCCGCCGGTGCGGATGCCGACCTTGCCGAACGGCGCGTCGATCACTGCGTTGAACACGGTTGCCTCCCTCGTACGCGAACGCTGCTCGCCATGGTGCCGCGTCGCGCGCGCAATTTCCAGCGCATCGCCGGTCGTTCTCTCGTTCATGTTCGCCTCCGCCGCTTTTCGCGCGTTTGCTGGATCGTGTGATTTCAGGCCGCCTCGAGCGCCCAGAGCACGTGCTCGCGCACGAGCGCCGACGCGTCGTGCTCACGCGCGCGCAACGCCTGCACGATGGCGTCTCGCGCGCCATTGTCGTCGCGCGCGCCTTGCCGCGTCGCGCGCAGCGCATTGCCCATCGCCACCGCGATGTTGCGCGACCAGCGCTCGTAGCCGATGCGCCGGATCGCGCTGCCCTGCATGCGCTCGTCGAACTGCGCCGCGCTCCAGCCGAACAGGTCGACGAGGCTCGCGCGATCTAGCCCGTGGCGCACGTCGAAGTCCGCGACCGGCGCGGCCTGGGCAAACTTGTTCCACGGACAGACGAGCTGGCAGTCGTCGCAGCCATACACACGATTGCCGATCAGTTCACGCAGTTCCAGGGGAATACTGCCCTTGAGTTCGATCGTCAGATACGAGATGCAGCGGCGCGCATCGACGCGATACGGCCCGGTGATCGCGCCCGTCGGGCATGCGCCGATGCAGCGCGTGCAATTGCCGCAATGCGCGCCGGGGGTCTCGGGCGCGGCGCTCGCGGGGTCGTCGGCGTCGGTGGGCAGCGGCACGTCCACATAGATTTCGCCAAGGAAGAAGAGCGAACCGGCGTCGCGCTGCAGGAGCAGCGTGTGCTTGCCGCGCCAGCCTACGCCCGCCTTCTGCGCAAGCTCGACTTCGAGCACGGGCGCGGAGTCGGTGAACACGCGATAGCCGAACTCGCCGATCTCGGCCTCGATGCGCTCCGCAAGCTGCTGCAAGCGCGCGCGCAGCACCTTGTGATAGTCGCGGCCGCGCGCGTAGATGGACACGACCGCCGCATGCGGGTCGGCAAGGCGCGCGTGCTCGCGCAGGCGCCAGTCGGCAGCGTTGCTTACGACGGCAACGTTCGTGCCAGCGCGCTTGCTGCTGTCGGTGGCAACATCGGCGGCAATTTCGCTGGCAACTCCGCCGGCTCCTTCGCTGGCAACTTCGGCAACACCTTCGCTGGCAACTCCGGCAGCACCTTCGCCGGCAACTCGGGCGGCACCTTCGCTGGCACCTTCGCCAGCACCTCTGCGGGCGACTTCGCCACCACCTTGCGACGCACTTTCGTGCGCCTTTCCGCTCGCATCCGGCGCAAGCGTGGAGACGGGCAGATAGGCCATGCGTGCGGTGATCACGCGTCGCGTGCCGGCCACAAGCTCGGCGGGCCGCGCGCGTTTCATCTCATGTTTGGCCATATAATCCATCTCGCCGTGGCAGCCTGCTTCGAGCCACGCGGCGAGGCCCGCCTCGGCATGGCAAAGATCGGTGTCGCTGATGCCGATCGCACCGAACCCCAGCTCGCGCCCCCACGTCCGTATGCGCGCCGCGAGCGCGGCGAGCGCCGCCTCATCGAGCGGCATCGGCGGCTCCCGTCGAGGCGCACGCGAATCTAGTGGCACATGCGCTCCCTCAGCCGGCTGAGCGGACGAAGGAGCGAGCGCCTCGGAAGACGCGCGCGCATCCTGCGCGAAGTTGGACGGGGAAAGCGTGGGTTTCATCACGTCATTTTACGAGAATGCCCGACACGCCCGGTCACGACCACGCGCCTCTTCCGCTCGATCCGTCAGCCGAGGTTCGCCTCCAGCGCCGATTCGATCTCGCAGACGCAGCCGCCACCGACGCCTTCGGCGCGCGCTTCGCGCACGCGCTCGAATCGCTGCGCGCAAGCGGCGCGCAGCAACACGGCGCACCGCCCTTTCATGGCCTGCACGTGCAACTGCACGGCGACCTCGGCGCGGGCAAGACCTCGCTCGTGCGCGCCACGTTGCGTGCGCTCGGCCACGCGGGCCGTGTGCGCAGCCCGACCTACACGCTCGTCGAACCCTATACGGTGCCGGCCCGCGATGAGGGGCACGGGGAACTCCAGCTCTATCACTTCGATCTGTACCGTTTCAGCGATCCGGCCGAATGGGCCGACTCGGGCTTTCGCGAATACTTCGCGCAAGATGCGGTGTGCCTCGTCGAATGGCCGCAACGCGCGGGCGGC
>NZ_DATJWR010000073.1:0-24613 GCF_035501035.1 Paraburkholderia sp. | reverse complement strand
GGCCATCTGCTGGTCGCTGTGAATGCCCGCATAGTTGACGCATGCCGAGAGCATCGCCACCAGAATCGCCGACAACCCCACCTTGATCGTGCGGGCACCGCCAGCGGATTTACCAATCTGCGTTTTCATTTTCTGACCTGTCAGATTAATGATGAAAAAAAGGGGAGAGCGCCGCAGCGCTCAATTGCCAATGAACTTGTTGAGCAGACGGCACAGCTCGTCAAACTCCGTCTTCGTGAATTTCTTCAAGCGCGCGTTCAGCACTTCCGGCGCGACCTTCGGAATCTCGGCCGCGATTGCCTCGCCCTTCTTCGTCAGCACCAGGTTGACCACCCGGCGGTCGTCCACGCTGCGCGAGCGTGCCAGCAGGCCCTTCGTTTCCAGCTTGTCCAGCATCCGTGTCATGAGTCCGGTATCGACGGACAGGATCTTCGAGAGCTCGAACGGCGTGGAGGCCAGGCCGCGTTGCATCGCAAGCAGAATGCCCATTTGCGGGCCGGTGATGTCGAGCTCCTTGAGGGCCGTGTCCATTTCCGCCGTGACCAGGTTGCGAGCCTTGGTCAGCAGGAACCCGACGCTTTGCGTGAGCGAGAAACTTTCGGGTGTGTAGTGCTTCATGGCGCGTCCTCGAGTTGGATGACATGAACAATAACTGCAAAGTCAGAATTATGCAAGAGGAAATTTGCGATTCTTCACGGTCCGGTCCGCACGCCGCTCAGTGACCGCCCGCGCCCGCCGCGCTCTTCGCGCCGTCCTTGCTGGGCTTGGTGATCCAGATGAGGGGAATGATCACGATAAAAATCACCGCCGACAGCCAGAACACATCGTTCAGGCCGAGCATCGAAGCCTGTGCGCTCAGCTGGCTTTCGAAAAAGACCTCGGCTTTGAAGAGGCTGGCATGCAGTGTCGTCTGAATATTGGCGAGCGCGTGCAGATAGGCCGGGTTGTTCACGCTGGTCTGCTCGGCGAGCTGCGAATGATGCTGGATGGTCCGGTCGTTCCAGATGGTGCTCAGCAGCGACGTTCCCGCCGCGCCGGCGAAGATCCGCGCGAAATTCGACAGACCCGCGGCGGCCGGGATCTTCTCCGGCGGCAAGCCCGACAGGATGATCGCCGTGAGCGGCGTGAAGAACAGCGCCATCGGGATGCCCTGCAGCAGCGTCGGCAGAACGAGCGTGTAGGCGTCGACGCCCGTCGTGTACCACGATCGCATCAGGAACACGCCTGCGAAGCCGAGGAAGGCCAGCGTCGCCAGCACGCGCATGTCCGATTTCGGCATGATCTTGCCCATCACCGGCGCAAGAATCACGGCGAAGACGCCGAGCGGCGCGGTCACGAGGCCCGCATCGACGGCGCGGTAGCCCAGGTACTCCTGGATCCACGTCGGCAGGATCACGAGGTTGGCGAAGAAAACCGCGTAGGCAATCGAAATTGCGATGGTGCCGCCGAGGAAGTTGCGTCCCTTGAACAGACGCAGGTCGACAATCGGCTTGGCCTCGGTCAGTTCCCAGATCACGAAGAACAGGAACGCGATCAGCGCGACGATCGTGAGCGCCCAGATCACCGGCGAATTGAACCAGTCGAGATCCTTGCCCTTGTCGAGCATGATCTGCAGCGCGCCCACCCAGACGATCAGCGAAAGGAGCCCCACCTTGTCGACCGGCAGCTTGCGCGAAGGCGTTTCGCGCTTGTGATAGAGCGCCCAGATCACCGCGGCGGCGAAAAGGCCGACGGGCACGTTGATGTAGAAGATCCACGACCAGTTGTAGTTGTCGGTGATCCAGCCGCCCAGCGCCGGCCCGGCGATCGGACCGACCGTTGCGGTCATCGCCCACAGGGAGAGCGCGCTCGAGCTTTTTTCCTTCGGAAACGAAGAGAGCAGGAGCGATTGCGACAGCGGCACCAGCGGCCCCGCCACCGCACCTTGCACGATACGTGCCACGAGCAGAATAGGCAGGCTGGGCGCGAAGCCGCAAGCCGCGGACGAAACCACGAACAGCAGGATCGCAGCCACGAAGAGCTTCACCTGCCCGACGCGCTGCGTGAGCCAGCCCGTCAGCGGAATGGAGACCGCGTTGGCCGCGGAAAACAGCGTGATGACCCACGTGCCTTCGTCGACCGAGACGCCCAGGTCGCCGGAGAGCGTCGGAATCGCGACGTTTGCAATCGACGAGTCCAGCACGTTCATGAAGGTGGCGAGGGCCACGGCGAAGGTGCCCAGTGCGAACTGCCAGCCAACCAATGGTGCTGGAGCGTTCGCGTTGTTCGGCGGGTTCATGTTGCGTCCTTTAAAGGCTTGAAGAGGCTTGATGGCCGGCTACGCTCGAGCCGTCGTCAGGTATCTGATATGTCAGAGATTTGGTTACAAAAAAACGATTCACTCGCCCAGCAACTTGCAGAGGAGACGGCATAAGGCCGCGAACTCCAGCGGGGTAAAACCCGACAAGCGCCGGTTCAACACCGCCGGCACGGTCTCGGCGATCCGCGCGGCCACGTTGCGGCCGGCGTCGGTCAAGGTCAGGTCGACCACGCGCCGGTCCGCGCCGTTGCGATGCCGGCGCACGAGGCCTTGCCTTTCCATGCGGTCGACCATTCGTGTGACAAATCCCGAGTCGATGCCCATCAGTTTGGAGAGCCCGACCGACGAGCGCGCAACGCCCACGGAAAGGAGCAGCAGCGCGCCGATGTGCGAACCACTGACGCCGGTGCCCTCGAGCGCGAAGTCCATTTCCGCCGTGAGCAGGTTACGGGCTTTGCTCAGCGCATAGACGACACGCTGAACTGGCAAAAAACCTTCTTCGCGATAGTGGCTCATGACTGACATCTCCGTTTCTGCTGCGCACTATATCTGACATATCAGATAAGTGCAAAGTTTTTTTTGAGAGTGCGGATGGATGCTGCACGAACGCCCGGTGAGTCACTTGACCAAATCTGACATTGCAGCTATTGTTTTTGTCAGAAATGCGGCTGCGGCCGCGATATTACATGAGACCAGAGTCTGGCGCCGGAGCGCCAACGTCCGCCGACACGAGGAAACGATGGAACACTACACGCCCGAGAGCTTCATGGTTACCGAAAGTGTGGGCTTCGCGCTTTCGAAAGCGCTTAACCTGATGGCTTCGGAAATGGACGCGGCGCTCAAGCCTCTGGACATGACGAGCGCGCAAATGGGCATCCTGCTCCTGGTCCGGGCGGGGGTGGCACACTCGCCATTCGAGCTCTCGAAACAGCTCAGCATTGATACGGGGCTGATGACGCGCCTCATCGACAAGCTCGAAAACAAGGGCTGGGTGGGGCGCTCGCGCAGCGTCGACGACCGCCGCGTGGTGAACCTGGCGTTGACGAAAGAGGGCGAGGCCATTGCCGGGCAAATTCCGGAAATTGCGCCCAGGGTGCTCAACGCGCGGCTGCACAAGTTCAGCACTGTCGAGTTCGAAGAGTTGGGTCGCCTGTTGCGCAAGTTCACGAGTGATTAATCGGGTGTCTGATCGGGTGTCGCGGGCGCGGCCGGAAAGCTCGAAGGCTTCCCGGCGAGCATCGGCCGCGCGTTCGCCACGCTGCCCGCGCAACGGGTAATGGCCAACTGGATCGAGATCGGATCGTTCTGCGCGTGCCGGCGCGAAGGCAGACGCCGAAATCGTGAAGATCCTCGACCGCAACTGCATGCTCGCAGTACCGTTGGCCAGCACTCACGCGCGCGCGAGCAGCGGGTAGTCGGTATAGCCGCGCGCATCGCCGCCGTAGAAGGTGGAGCGGTCGTAGCGGTTCAGCGGGCTTCCGGTGCGCAGGCGCTCGGGCAGATCGGGGTTGGCGATGAAGAGGCGCCCGAACGCCACGAGGTCTGCGTGCCCGTCAACCAGAATCTGCTCGGCGCTTTCGCGCGAAAAGCCGCCGGCCGCGACGAGCGCACCGTTGAAATGACGGCGTAAGTCCTTCGATGAGACTTCCGAATCGCTCGATTCCCGCTCTTCAATGCCGCGAATGCGCGGCTCGATGACGTGCAGGTAGGCAAGCGCGTAGGCGTTCAGGCGCTTCGCGACATAGCCGAAGGTGGCGTGCGGATCGCTGTCGGACATGGTGCCGTAGGTGCCGCTTGGGGAAATGCGTACGGCAACGTGCCCGGGCCCCCACACGCCGACCACGACGTCGAGCGTATCGAACAGGAACTTCGCCCGCTTTTCGATGGAGCCGCCATAGGCGTCGGTGCGCTGGTTCGTGCCGTCGAGCAGGAACTGCTCGAACAGATAGCCGTTGGCCGCATGGAGTTCGACCCCATCGAAGCCCGCTTCCTTCGCGAGCGCGGCGCTATGGCGGAACTGCTCGACGATCTCCTCGATCTCTTGCGCTTCGAGCACACGGGGCACGACGAGCTCGGCTTCGGCAAGATTGCCGTATTCGTCGCGAATCGCGGCGTGCTCGAGCGAGCGCAACGCCGAGGGGGCGACCGGCGTGAGGCCGCCGGTATTGGCGGGGTGGGCCTGCCTGCCCGCGTGCCAGAGCTGAACGAAGATGCGGCTGCCCTTCGCGTGCACGGTGTCGACCACGCGCTTCCAGCCGGCCATCTGCTCGCGCGTCCACATGCCCGGCGCATCGACATAGGCGATGCCGAGTGGCGAGACGGCGGTGGCGTCGGTGATCAACAGGCCGCCATCCGATGCGCGCTGCGCGTAGTACTCGACCATCAGATCTCCCGGCACGTTGCCCGGCTCGGTTCTCATACGCGTGAGCGGGGTGAGCACCACGCGATGCTTCAACGGTAACGCGCCAACACGGGTGTCGCTGAACAGCTTCATTTCGTGCTCCTTCCTTTGGGTTGGGGATGACGCCGATATTCGCGGCATCCCCGCCGTGCGGGAAGTGAGACACGGGCGATAGCTCCTATTCCACCGGGGCATGGCGCATTTGACGAGGGTTCGATGCGCTGCGAGCGAGCCACACGAACCGCGCTGGGCCATGCCTGAAAGGAATCACTGATATGAGCGGCAGCTGCCTACCGGCAAGCCTGCCCGATGAGCCAAATTACGGTGGCACCGCGGCGTCTCACGAAACGGCCCCCAAATTCGGCGCTTCGTAAGTTGCGCGTCGCCTCAACGCCCCCTGTTCACTGACTGGAGAAACAACATGAGCTCGATTAACGTTCCCACCCGCGAGGAAGTGTCGCCGGCCAACCAGGCCATTTTCGACAAGCTGAAGGCGGGCATCGGCATGGTGCCGAACCTGTACGCCACGCTCGCCCATTCGGAGCATGCGCTGGGCAACTATCTCGCGTTCCAGAACGCGAAGAGCAGCATTACGGGCAAGGCGCGCGAAGTGGTGAATCTGGTCGTGAGCCAGGTGAACGAGTGCGAATACTGCCTCGCGGCGCATACGGTGATCGGCAGGAAGGCCGGCTTCACGGAGGAGCAGATCCTCGAAATCCGCGGCGGCCGTGCGAGCTTCGACGCGAAGCTCGATGCGCTGGCCCGTCTCGTGAAGGACATCGCGGTGCGGCGTGGTCATGCGCAAGCGCCGCTCGTCGACGCGTTCCTCGTGGCCGGCTGGACGCAGGAGCATCTCGTCGACACGATCGTGGCGATCGGCGACAAGGTCGTCACCAACTACCTCCACGGCGTGACGCGCGTGCCCGTCGACTTCCCGGCCGCGCCGAAGCTGCCGCAGTGAGGCACGATGCCAGCCCACGCGGCCACCGTGCGGTCGGTGCGTTCGCTTCGGGCTGGCGTGGGAGCAGGCCGGCGACGCTTAGCCGTAGAACTCGTTGTCGAGCAGCATGTCCTCGAAGAACGCGCCGAAGCGCCTTTCCGGGTCGCGCAGATGGATCTCGAGAATCCAGCGCATGGCCGAAGGCGTGGAGTCGAACTCGGCCAGCGACCCGGTGTGGATCGTGGCATGCGGAAAGTCCGACACACGATGACCGGGCAGATCGAAGTTGAGCTCCCAACCCATGGCGCGCGCGTTCTTTTCGGCAAAGGCGTACAAAGCCTGGCCGCTCAGCCGCTCGCGCTCCCAAACCTCACGCACTTCGTGAAAGAGCCGCTCGGCATCGCGCGCGCAACGCTCGTACTGCGCATTTTGACCTACGACGAATGAGGCGCCACCATCGCCTTCCCATGCGCCGACGCGAGGGGCGATATCGATGAAAAATATATCGTTATCCTTAAGGATGACGCCCGGCTCCGAGGCCTGCTTCATCGGCTTGATCGTATTGCTGCCGAAGCGAACGCGAGTGGGGTGCCAGCTCAGCGCCAGATCCGACTCGAGAAGGACCCGCTTCGCCATTTCGACGGCCTCTTCCTCGACCATGCCCGGCCTGACGCGCGACGCGATATTGCTAATCGCTTCACGGGTCTTGTTGCGCGCAAGCAGCATGCCGTCGACGGAAAATGCCGGGCCTACCCGCTCGGCGTTCGCAAGAATTTCGCTCATCGTAGAACTCTCCATGGGGCACGCGGGCGAGGAAAGCCACGCGTTCGACACGCATTCTGCGCAGTCGCGGCGCGCTTTTCCATGGTTCTGTGGCGTGGAATGCGGACAGATTGGGCCGTTCTTGTGCCAGACCGCGTTTGGGGTGATCGAGCGAGGCGTGAACACGACCGCGATGCGTTCGTCTGGCAAGACACAGCCGGACCGGACGCTCTGGCTGGCGGCCGCTGACGGCGCTGCTAGGCGCCCGCTTTCGCAGGGCGTTTCGCTTTTGCGGAGACAGCGCCGAAGTGGCTCCGATACTGCTGCGGCGTGGTGCCCAGCTTTCGCCTGAACGCCACGCGCAGGTGGTCGGCGTCTCGCATGCCACATTGAAACGCAACGGTTTTCAACGGGACCGAACTGTTTTCGAGCATTACACGGGCCGCATCGATACGTGCGCTCTCGACGAACTCGGCGGGCGTTACGTTAGTATCGCGAACGAATATTCGCGCGAAATTGCGTTTGCTCATTCTGGCGACGGACGCCAGCACTTCCACGCTCAAATCCTCATTCAGGTGCCCGAGCACATACTGCTGCACCTGCGCAACGGGCGACGAGGCTTCCGCATACGGCGTGAGATATGGACTGAACTGCGACTGGCCGCCCGCGCGCTGCACGAACACGACCAGCCGTTTGGCGACGTTCAACGCGATCTCGGGGCCGTGGTCCTGCGCAAGCAGGTACAGCGAGAGATCGATTCCCGCCGTGACGCCCGCCGAGGTATAGAGGTTGCCGTCCTGAATGAAAATCCGGTCGAACTCGACGTTCGCAGTCGGGCACATGGCGGCGAGGGCGCCCGCGTCGTTCCAGTGTGTCGTCACGGTCCGGTTGTCCAGCAAGCCCGCTCGCGCGAGGGTGAGCGCGCCGTTGCAGATGGATCCGAAGCGCCGGGCGCGCTGGCTGGCTTTGCGCAGCCAGGCGTGCAGCGCATCGTCAAGCGGCTCATTCACAAGCGAGGGACCGCCCGCAACGAGCAGCAGATCCCAGGCATCGGCGGCCTCTTCGAAGTAGTGGTCTGCACCAATGCGCACGCCGCTCGAGCAGGGCACCGCGCCGCGTTCGGTTGCGATCAGCTCGAGCTTGTAGTGCGCTTCGGGCAAAAGGAAACGATTGGCTTCCGAGAAAACGTCGGTCGGCCCGAACACATCGAGCGCCTGAACGCCAGGGAAGACGAGAACGGCAACGCTGAGCATCGGTGGAAAGGAATGGGGCGGTGAACGGTCATAGCATAACTGGAACGCTTGTCACGTGAAGGCATTTTTTGCCAGCTGGCGTTCTCGATTCGCTACATCAATCGAACCGATAGATTCAAGCATGAAATCGCCCTGTGTCCGCCGGACACGCAATGTTGGCACGATTGCTCGTCTGACGCGTGTTGAGGCCACCGGCCAACATGCGGAGAATCGATCTCGCTTCTGTAGAGATGCATCGCGACGCTGATGGCCCCAAGTCATGTCGATTCTGCAGCGGCTCTTGTTTTCGCGAGTGATCTTGCGCTGCACGCACGAGGTCGACGCGCGCTCTCAAACACGTTCAGGAGCACCATCATGGATCAAAAGTCGAGCATGCCGAAGCTGACCCACGCATCGGGCGCACCGGTCAGCGACAACGTCAACATTCAAACGGCCGGCCCGCGAGGCCCCGCGCTGCTGCAGGATATCTGGCTGATCGAGAAACTCGCGCACTTCGGCCGCGAGGTGATTCCCGAGCGTCGCATGCATGCGAAGGGCGCTGGCGCGCACGGTACGTTTACCGTCACGCATGACATCACGCGTTATACGAAAGCGAAGATCTTCTCGGAGATCGGCAAGGAGACGCCGATGTTCGCGCGATTCTCGACGGTGGCGGGCGAACGCGGCGCGGCCGATGCCGAACGCGACATCCGCGGGTTCTCGCTGAAGTTCTACACTGAAGAAGGAAACTGGGACGTAGTGGGCAACAATACCCCGGTGTTCTTCTTTCGCGATCCGCTGCGTTTTCCCGATCTGAATCACGCCATCAAGCGCGACCCGCGAACGGGCATGCGCAGTGCCGACAGCAACTGGGACTTCTGGTCCTTGCTCCCCGAGGCCATGCACCAGGTCACGATCGTCATGAGCGAGCGGGGCATTCCGCGCTCATTCCGGCACATGCACGGTTTCGGCAGCCACACCTATAGCTTCCTGAACGCGCAGAATGAGCGTACGTGGGTCAAGTTCCACTTTCGCACACAGCAGGGCATCGAAAACCTGACCGATGCCGAGTCCGTGGCCTTGATCGGCAAGGATCGCGAGACGCATCAGCGCGACTTGTATGAGAGCATCGAGCGCGGCAATTTCCCGCGCTGGACCTTGTTCATCCAGATCATGACGGATGCGCAGGCCAAGGCCTTTCCGTTCAATCCTTTCGACTTGACCAAAGTGTGGCCGAAGGCCGACTTCCCACTGATCGAGGTGGGCTACTTCGAATTGAATCGGAATCCTGATAATTTTTTCGCGGAAACCGAGCAGGCGGCATTTTCACCGGCCAACGTGGTCCCGGGCATTGGCTTTTCGCCCGACAGGATGCTGCAGGCGCGCCTCTTTTCGTACCCCGACGCGCAGCGTTATCGGCTTGGCGTGAACTACAACCATATCCCCATCAACGCGCCCAAGTGCCCGTTTCACAGCTACCACCGCGATGGCGCGATGCGGACGGACGGCAATCTCGGTGGCACGCCCTCGTACTGGCCGAACAGTAAAGGCGTATGGACGGACCAGCCGCAATTGAATGAGCCGCCGCTGGAGATCGACGGTGCCGCGGCGCACTGGGATCACCGTCTCGACGAAGATCATTTCCAGCAGCCGGGCGATCTGTTCCGGAAGATGAACGGGGCGCAAAGGCAGGTGCTGTTCGAGAATACTGCGCGAGCCATGGGCGATGCACGGGACGAAGTCAAGCAGCGCCACGTCGACAACTGCAGGAAGGCCGACCCAGAGTATGGGGATGGCGTGGCTGCCGCGCTCGCCCGTCTCGGAGCGAACGTGCGGTAGGCCGGGGGAGTTCGCCGCAGGGCGTCGCGGCCGGGAGCGCGGCCCCACGGCTGGGGCGCGTTCACGGCCGCGGTTCCGCCGCGTTTCGCGGCGAGGCGCGTGGGGCGTCAGGCGCGCTCGGAGGCTTCGTTCTTGCGCCGCGCGAGGATGTGCGCGCCGGCACTGCGCGGCAGCAATACGCTGTCGACCACGCCCAACGCCGCGAGCGCCGTGATCAGCCAGAATGCGAGGTGGAAGTCGGCTGTGCTGGCGGTTCCGGCGTGCGTGCCGCGCAGCGCTTCGGCTATCGATAGCGCCAGGGCGCCCACCGCGATCCCCATGCCGGCGTTCATCTGCTGCAGCACCGAGAACAGGGTGGTCGCATCGCGCATTTGCGGCTGGGGGATATCGGCAAAGCCGATGGTGTTCAGCGCGGTGAACTGCATTGAACGCACGAGTCCGCTGAAAAACAGGAGCCCGGCAACAGCCGCGCGGGGCGTGTCGGGTCCGAGCAGCGTGAAGCCGGCGAAGCCGAGCGCGACCAATATTCCGTTGACCAAGAGCACGGTACGAAAGCCGAACCGGTTCATGACCCACGTGGTTCCCGGCTTCATGCACAGATTGCCTGCGAATAGCCACAAGAGCAGCGCACCGGATGCCACCGCGCTCCAGCCGAACGCGACCTGGAACATCAACGGCAGTAGGAACGGCGCGGTGCCGATGGCGGTGCGAAACAACGAGCCCCCGAACACGACGACGCGAAATGTCGTGATCTTCAGCGGCGCGAGATCGAACAGCGGGTGCGCGGCGCGGCGCAGATGCACGGTGGTGCCCGCCAGTAGCGCGATGCCCGCGGCACACATGCCGATCGACACCAGTGCCGTGACGTCGGAGCGGCTGGCCATCTCGATGCCGCTCATGACGAACGCAAAGCCTAGCCCGCTCAGCACGAAACCGGGCGTGTCGAAGGGCTGCACGGGGCGATGCGCATCGCGCAGGAGCAGCAGCGCGGCGGCGAGCGCGGCCACGCCGAGCGGCAGGTTGAGCAGGAAGATCCAGTGCCAGCTCCAGTGCGTGCTGATCCAGCCGCCAAGCGGCGGCCCGAGAATCGGTGCGACCAGGGCCGGCCAGGTGAGGATCGCAATGGCGCGCACGATTTCATGCTTCGGCGTGTCGCGCAGCACGACCAGCCGGCCGACCGGCACCATCATCGCGCCACCCAGCCCCTGCAGCACGCGCGCGGCCGTGAAGGCGAAGAGCCCGCTGCTGGTCGCGCACAGCAACGAAGCGACGGTGAATACCGCGATCGCCGTGGCGAACACGCGCCGCGCGCCGAAACGCTCGGCCAGCCAGCCGCTCACCGGGATGAACATCGTCAGCGCGACCAGGTACGCCGACACGCCGATCGAAAGATAGGCGGGCGCGGTATGAAAGTCGCGCGCCATGATGGGCAACGAAGTGGTGATGACCGTGGCGTCCAGGTTCTCCATGA
The DNA here is from genome assembly GCF_035501035.1 of Paraburkholderia sp. Taxonomy (GTDB): domain Bacteria; phylum Pseudomonadota; class Gammaproteobacteria; order Burkholderiales; family Burkholderiaceae; genus Paraburkholderia. The sequence goes on along the minus strand of NZ_DATJWR010000073.1, from coordinate 13,669 downwards.
AGAACGTTGCGGCCACAAGGAATGCGACGGCGGTGCGGCGTTCGAGGCGGTGCGGCATTGGGCGTATTCCGTGTTCCGGGCGGCTCGCCCCGGCTCATGCCTGCGCGACCTCCCGCTCGTAGCCCTCAAGTTTATACAGCAACGCCGAGGCGAGCCAGAATGCCTGATTGATCGCGATGATGCGCCGGGCGAGTGTCATAGCGCGCCGGCGCGAGGGCCTATTGCAGGTGGGCTTTCAACTGGTCTGCGAGTTGCTGCGTTGCAGCTTTCGTCGGGGCATCCTCGGCCAGTGCGTTGAGCAACCCGAAGTCGTGAATCGTGCCGTTGTAGCGGACCATCGTGATGTCGTCGCCGGCGGCGTCGAGTTTCTTGCCATAGGCTTCGCCCTCGTCGCGCAGCACATCGAATTGCGCGACCTGGATCAGCGCGGGCGGCAGCCCCTTGAGTTCTTCCTCCGAAGCACGCAGCGGAGAAGCGTAAATCTGCGCGCGCTGCGCAGGATCCGTCGTATAAGCATTCCAGAACCACTCCATCATGTCGCGCGTGAGAAAGTGGCCGTTCTGGTAGGCGAGGTAGGAACCGTCATTGAAGTTCGCATCGGTGACCGGCCACATGAGGCCCTGGAAGCGGATGTGGGGTCCCTGCCTGTCTTTCGCCATCAGGCTGACGACAGCGGCCATATTGCCGCCGACGCTATTGCCCACCACCGCGAGCCGGCTGCCGTCGACGCCAATTTCGCCGCCATGCTCCGCGACCCACTTCGTCGCGGCGTAGGCCTGGTTGATGGCCACGGGGTAACGCGCTTCAGGCGAGGGCGTGTAGTTCACGAACACCGCCACGGCGCCCGATTGCACGACGAGGTCGCGCACGAGGCGCTCGTGCGTCTGGAAGTCACCGAGAATCCAGCCGCCGCCGTGGAAGAACATGAACACGGGAAGCGCGCCGCTCGCGCCCTCGGGGCGCACGATCGTGATGGGCACGCTGACGCCGTCCTGTTCGATCGTACGGGTGGACACATCGATGCCGGAGAGGTCGACCTTGACGCTGTTCTGCGCGTCGACCAGCACCTGGCGCGCCTTGACGGGCGGCAGCGTGTTGATTGCGGGCCCTTTGCCGCTGTTCAGCACATGGAGGAAGTTCGCGGTGACCTGGTCCGGCCCGGCGGGCATGGCGGGCGACGTGTGCGCGGCGGCCGCAGCAAAGACGGAGTGGGCGGCGAGCAGTACGGCGAGGGTCATCGGCTTGAGCGCTTTCATTTGATGAAGCTCCTTGTGTCAGTGACGGTGAAGCGTTGATTGAATCTATCTACTAATGCGTAGGCAACTGCGGCCAAAAAACGAGGGCTGGGCCCTTATCTGAAAATATACTATCTACTACTAGGTAGATTTCTCGGGCAAAAAGAAAGAGGCGATTGCGCCTCATGACGTTTGTCGCTGCGCCTTGCGCCAGCGCCTCCGCAAGCTAGATGCACAGGTGTTTTTGCTTGCATGAGCCGAACTTTATCTACCGGTAGATAGAGTGTCAAGAGATTTTTCGATCACGCGGGCCGCCGCACACCGAGCGGGCGGGAGGGCTATCGACAGCATGAACATTCCCAGCGGAAAGCCGGGAAAAATTGATTGATTCGGTCATTTATCCCGATCAAGGTAATCACATTGAAGCATCTTAAGGGGCGTGTTCACTCGTGTATGATTGAGTCGGTCAACAAATGATTGTTTCAATCACAATTCGCGGATTGACGCGATACCGAAGAACGCGAGGAGACTACCCATGGTTCAGATTCCCATCAAACGCGCGATCGAGCGCGTGCCGGGCGGCATGATGATCGTGCCGCTGCTTGTCGGTTCGCTGGTGGCGACCTTTCTGCCCGAGATGCCGAAGTTCTTCGGCTCGTTCACCAACGCGCTGTTCACGGGGGCGCTCCCGATCCTTGCGGTTTTCTATGTTTGCATGGGGGCGGGAATCAACGTCAGGTCCACGCCGTACCTCATGAAGAAGGGCGGCGCGCTGCTTGTCACGAAGGTGGGGGCGGCCATCGTGGTTGGCGTGATTCTCGGTCATCTCATCGGCGAGCAGCCTGTTTCGGCCGGACTCTTCGCGGGTATCTCTACGCTCGCCGTGGTCGCTGCGATGAACGACACCAACGGCGGCCTGTACATGGCGCTGATGGGCCAATACGGCCGCTCCGAAGACGTCGGCGCCTATACGCTCATGTCGCTCGAATCGGGGCCGTTCCTCACGATGGTCACGCTCGGCGTCGCTGGCCTTTCTGCGTTTCCGTGGCAGACGCTGGTCGGCAGCATTCTGCCGCTCGCGCTGGGCATGCTGCTCGGCAACCTGGACCGTGAGATGCGCGAGTTTCTCGCGAAGGCCGTGCCCGTGATGATTCCTTTTTTCGCGCTGGCGCTCGGCGCGGGACTCGACCTGCACAAGGTGTGGCAGGCGGGGATTCTTGGCATCGGGCTGGGTATCGCCGTCGTGATCGTGACGGGCGTCCCGCTGTATTTCGCAGACCGCCTGACGGGCGGCACGGGTGTCGCGGGGGTGGCTGCGGCCAATACCGCGGGCAATGCGGCGGCGGTGCCAGCCCTCGTCGCCGCGGCGAACCCGGTCTACGCCGAGGCGGCGAAAAGTGCGACGCTGCTGGTTGCCGCCTGTGTCGTCGTGACGGCGATCCTCTCGCCGATACTGACGGCTTCGATCGCGAAGCGCTACCAGCAGCGGCAGGCTGACGTGAAGGCAGGCAATCGGGCGGAACGGGTGCAATGAAGGTACTGATCATTGCGGATGACCTCTCGGGTGCCGCGGACTGCGCGATCGGATTCGCGAGCGAGCGTCACCGCACGGTCGTCACGCTGGAGGCTACGCGCACGTCCGCGCATGAAGGCGCCGACACGATCGCCGTCGATACCGACACGCGCCGTCTCGTGCCTGAAGACGCGGCAGCGCGCACCGTGGCCGCGTATGCGGAGATGAGCGCGCGCGGCCAGCGGCTTTACAAGAAAATCGATTCGACGTTGCGCGGCAACTGGGCCGCCGAGGTGGCGGCCTTGCAGCCGCTCGCGGGTATGGCGATCGTCGCGCCCGCGTTCCCGGCCACGGGGCGCACGGTGCGCGGCGGCAGCGTCTACGTGCACGGCCAGCCGCTCGAAGAAACGTCGACATGGAAGCTCGAACACGCCGGTCTTGCCGCCGACCTCGCCACACAGCTGAAGTCCGCGGGCCTGAAGCCGGAGCTGCTGGATGCCGAAGCTTTGCGCGACGACCCGCATGCACTGGCTGCGCGCATCGAAGCGCTGGCCGCGAGCGGCTTGCAGGCGCTGATTGTCGATACGCAAACCGAAGCGGCGCTGCGCGCGCTCGCCCGCGCGACGCTGCAAAGCGAAGCAGCATTCTTCTGGGTCGGATCGGGCGGGCTTGCGCGTGAAATCGCGGCGCTCGATTCCCGCCGGCACACGTACGTCAGCGAACAGCGCGATGCAGCGTTTCCGGGCGGTCCGGTCCTCATCCTCGTCGGCAGCCTGTCGGGCGTCAGCGAGCGCCAGTGCGCGATGCTGCGCGAGCGAGGCCGCGTCGAAGAACTGATCGTGCCGCCCGCCATGCTGCGCGAGGGCGCAAGCCATCGCGACTGGCGCGCGTGGCAGGCACGCATCGATGTGTCGCTGACGGCGCGCGTCGATCTGTTGGTGCGCATCGGTCGCGACGATGCATTCGATCCTGCCGAAGGCGCGCAACTGTCGACGGCGCTCGCCGCGCTCGTCGAGCCGCACTTCACGAAGGCGGGCGGGCTGATCGCGACGGGCGGCGAGACGGCGCGCGCGATGCTCGCGGCGGCGCGCATCGGCAATCTGCAATTGCTGGCCGAAGTCGAGGCCGGTGTCGCCGTTGGCCGGCCGCTGGATGCCGGCCGCACACACTGCCCCGGCGTCGTGACGAAAGCAGGTGCGTTCGGCACCGATCGCGCGTTGTACGCGGCATGGCTCACGCTGCGCAACGAAACTGAGCCGCATGTCGGCGCACCGTGACGTGCTTCACTACTGAACAAAAGCCAATTCCCAAGGCATAACGAGATTCCCTCATGAGCAAGTACCTCCCCATAATCGGCATCACCATGGGCGATGCAGCCGGCGTTGGCGCGGAAGTCGTCGTCAAGAGCCTCGCGCATCCCTCGGTCTATGCGCAGTGCCGTCCGCTCGTGATCGGCGATGCGAAGCGCCTCGAACGCGCAAACAGCATCGTGGGCGGCGAGATGAAGATCCGCCGCATTGACGACGCATCGCAAGCGCAATACGAGCAGGGCACGATCGACTGTATCGACCTTGGCCTGATCCCCGAAGACTTGCCGTTCGGCCAACTCTCGGCGGTGGCGGGCGATGCGGCCTTCCAGTACATCAGGCGAGCCGCCGAGCTTGCGCAGGAGGGCAGCATCGACGCGATCTGCACGGCGCCGCTCAACAAGGAAGCGTTGCACGCGGGGGGGCACAAGTATCCGGGTCACACGGAAATGCTCGCGCACCTCACAGGGGTGGACGAAGTGTCGATGATGCTCGTCGCGCCGCAGCTTCGTGTCATTCACGTCACGACGCATATTGGCATCATCGACGCGATCCGCAAGATCGAGCCGGGCCTCGTGCAGCGGACCATCGAACGCGGGCACGCGACGCTCGTCAAGGCGGGTATCAAAACGCCACGCATCGGCGTGTGCGGGATCAATCCGCATGCAGGCGAAAACGGCCTGTTCGGCTACGGCGAAGAAGAAGAAAAGATCATTCCGGCCGTCCAGGTTCTGCAGCAGCGGGGCATCGACGTCACGGGGCCGCTGCCTGCCGATACGTTGTTCTTCCGCGCGGGCCGCGGCGACTTCGATCTGGTGGTGGCGATGTATCACGACCAGGGGCATGGTCCCGTGAAGGTGCTGGGCCTCGAAGCCGGGGTGAACGTGACGGTCGGCCTCGAAGTGATCCGCACGTCGGTCGATCACGGCACGGCATTCGATATCGCCGGCAAGGGCGTCGTGGACGAAGGCAGCATGCTCGAAGCGCTGCGCCAGGGCGCTGAACTCGCGACGCGCCGGTAATGACGCGTCGCTGATGCGACGTCGTTGGTGCGGCAAGGTGCGGGTGCGTCGCTGGTGTAAGATTGAGGCCCTTTTTTCAGGCTTGCGCAGAAGTGACCAAAACGACCGACCGCCATCAGGCGATTCTCGAGCTTCTTCGCACCCGCGACGCTAACGTCGAGGAGTTGTGCGCGGCGCTCGATGTATCGGAAGCGACGATCCGGCGTGATCTGACCACGCTCGCGAAAGAGCGGCGGCTCGTGCGCACGTACGGAGGCGCAACGGCGCTGGTCGGCGCGCACGAGCCGGAAGCGTCGCTCGAAGAGCGAAAGTCGACGCAAGGCGAGCAGAAGGAGGCGATCGCCGTGGCGGCTGCGGCACATGTGCGCGACGGCGACACCGTGCTGCTCGATGGCGGCACCACCTGCGCTGCGCTGGCGCGCCGCCTCGCGGCGCGTGAAAACCTGCATGTGGTGACGAACAATCTGCTTGCGGTGATGGCGCTCGCCAATTCGCCGGGCGTGCGGCTGACGTTGATAGGCGGCGAGTTGCGCGGGTCGAGCATGAGCACGCTCGGGCCGCTGGCGGAGCTGATCCTGAGCCGGCTCACGGTGGATTGTGCGTTTCTCGGGGCGGACGGCGTGGTGGCGGGATTCGGCCTGTGCGAGGCAACAGCCCAGCAGGCGTGGCTGAAGGAGTGCATCGTCGCCCGCGCAGCCGAAGTCATCGTGCTCGCCGATTCCGACAAGCTTGGCCGTACCCGCCAGCAGCACTGGACGCCGATTCAGCGAAACTGGCGTCTTCTCACTTCGTCGATGGCCAGCGACGCCGCGCTTGCGCCGTTCCGCGCACTCCGGGAAGTGACCGTCGAACTTGCGCCAATATAGGCGGCGCAATGCCGCGCCCGTTTCGCGCTGGATTCTGGCCTGACTGATACAACAAAGCATCGGGATGTTCGAGTCGGGCCATTGAGCAGGCAGGAACTAAGGAAGCAGCCACTTCCTTAGTTCTACATACGGAGCGATAGCCCTACATTGCCGCTTCGAAGATGGCAATGACCTGCGCCAGCGTGGCCTTGCGCGGATTGGTCAGCATGCAAGCGTCCTTTTGCGCGTTATGCGCCATCACCTCGTGATCCTGCGCCTTGACTCCGAGACCTGCCAGCCCGGACGGAATGCCAATGGACGCTGACAGCCTGCGGATAGCCGCCACCGCAGCCGCCGCTGCGTCAGCGGTAGACAGGTTGGCCGTACTCACGCCGAGCAGCGCGGCAACGCGTGCGAAACGCTCGGGCGCGGCAATGAGGTTGAATTCGCAGACATGCGGCAGCAGGATCGCGTTGCACACGCCATGCGGCAGGTTGTAGAAGCCGCCAAGCTGATGCGCCATGGCATGCACGTAGCCGAGGGACGCGTTGTTGAACGCCATGCCCGCGAGGTACTGCGCATAACACATTGCCGCGCGCGCTTGCATGGATTCGCCATTCGCCACCGCCTTGGGCAGCCACTCGCCAATCAGCTCGATCGCCTTTTCCGCGCAGGCGTCGGTGATCGGGGTCGCCGCGGTGGAGACATACGCTTCCACTGCATGGGTCAACGCATCCATGCCGGTTGCCGCGGTCAGCGCCGGCGGCATGGCCACCATCAAGCGCGGATCGTCGATCGCGATGAGCGGTGTACAGCGCCAGTCCACGATGGCCATCTTCACGTGATTGCTCGAATTGGTGATGATGCAAAAGCGCGTCATCTCCGCGGCCGTCCCGGCCGTCGTATTGATCGAGATGAGAGGCGTCATCGGCACACTGGACTTGTCGACACCCTCGTAATCGCGGATATGCCCGCCGCCTGCGGTGACGAGACCAATGCCCTTCGCGCAGTCATGCGACGATCCGCCGCCCAGCGAGACGATGAAGTCGCAACCTTCCCGCTCGTAGAGCTTCACGCCGTCGTGGACGTTGACATCGGTCGGGTTCGGCTCGGCGCCTGGAAAGACCACGGCCTGAAGGCCGGCCTCGCGGATATAGCCGGCAATGATCTCGGGCAATCCCATCTTCTGCAGACCGGCATCGGTCACGATGAGTGCCTTCCTGGCGCCCAGCGCCTTTGCACGTGTGCCGGTCTCGCGCGCGCAGCCCGGACCGATGAGGCTCACGCAGGGGATGAAAAAGCTGTCGGTGCGATCGGCGATGCTTAGATAACTCATTTCGTCTCCACGGTTATTTGGGTCACTTGCGACCCGCATTTCATAGAGCACGAAACAGGCCATCACATCAGAAAGCGGATTCCCCGGGCTTTACGCGAGAGCGTGAGCGAAAAAGCAGTTCGATTTTGTTCAGTATCGGCACATGGCATAGGCCAATATTGAGCATTCCGGATCAAGCAAATTCCGCTTTGTACATATGCATGAATTGCTGTCAAATATTGTAAAACGAATATTGCTTGATACTAGTCAAAGTAAAGAAAAGATTCCTGTCACATCTCCCCTATGCCCTTTAGCCGTTCCGCGAGGAACTCGCGCAGCACGCGTACCTTGGTCGAAAAACGACGGTTGGGCAGATACGCCATATATATCTGCCTGCCGGTGAGCTCATTTTTAAGATGGTAACCAGGCAAAACCGCTTCCAGCGTGCCGCCAACCAGCAGGTCGCGTATCAGCCAGATTTCGAATTCTGCGATACCGAGTCCCGCGCACGTCGCCTCGAGCAGCAACTCCGAATGATCCGACTGGAGGTTGCCGTGCGGCAGCACGGACTCCATGCGCTTGCCGTCCGTGAGGTGCCAGCGCGAATCGCCTTCGGGATGCAGGTAGCGCAGGCAATTGTGCTGAGCGAGATCGGCCGGACACGATGGGCGCCCGCGCTGCGCGAGATAGGACGGCGCCGCGCACAGGATGCTGTCGTTGCGGGAGATGGGCTGCACGATCAGGTTATCGAGATAGTTCTCCCCCTCGTGAATATCGAGATCAAAACCGCCGGACACCATGTCGTTGTGGTTATCGGTCAGGCGCAAATCGAGCTGGATGCCCGGGTAGCGTTCGAGAAAGGGTGCCACGAGCGGAGCGAGATAGCGCCGGCCGAAGGCGACCGGCGCGGTCAGCTTCAGCGGTCCGCTGGGCGCGGCATCGAGTTCGGTTACGACGCGCAGCGTGTCGTCGAGGTCCGCGATCATCGACACTGCCCGCGCGTGATAGAGATTGCCCGCCTCCGTCAGCGCGATGTGATGGGTCGAGCGGTGCAGCAGCGACACGCCGAGCAGGGCTTCGAGCGCCGTGACCTTGCGCGCGATCGTGGAGGTCGCAACCTTCAGCTCACGCGCTGCTGCCGAAAGACTGCCTAGCTCGACGACGCGAACCAGCGCGCGCATTGCACCCAGATGATCGATTCCGTTATCCGTCATCTTTTTTCGATTCATGGCGGTATTGCGTCCAGTGCAAAATGGTTTTCGAAATTACGATGGGACACCAACTTTTGCAATAATTAAACTGCGATGATCGCTTTAACCGCCATCACGCAATGACCCTGCCTTCGCATATCCCGCTTGCCGTCGCCACTCGCAATGCTCACATCGAGCGTGTTCACTGGGGCTCCGTCGCGGTAGTCGACGCAGACGGCGTGCTGCTCGCCTATGCCGGCGACCCGCAAGCCTTCGTCTTTTCGCGCTCCACACTCAAGCCCTTCCAGGCGCTGGCTTTCGTGCGCGACGGCGGTCCCGAGCATTTCGGCTTCACCGACGAGGAACTCGCGCTGACCTGCGCGAGCCACGGCGGCGAGCAGGTGCATGTCGATGCGGTCACAAGCATGCTCGCGAAAATCAACGTGGCAGAGCCGGACCTGCGCTGCGGTGTCCATATCCCGAACTATTACAACGAGAACAACCTGCCGCCGCGCGGCAGCTTTTTTGATCAACGTCATCACAACTGCTCGGGCAAGCACGCGGGCTTTCTCGGCTATTGCTGCATGCATGGCTATGCGCATGCGCAATATCTCGAACGCGATCACGAACTGCAGCGGCAAATCTCGCGCAATGTATCGAGGCTCTCGGGTGAGTCCGAAAGCGACCTGTGGGTTGGCATCGACGGCTGCAGCGCGCCCAATTTCGGCATGCCGCTCAGCAGCCTCGCGCTCATGTGGGCGCGCCTCGCGACGGGAAAATCGCCCGACGGCGCAAGCACCGAGGCCGCGTTGAATCGCATCTACGCGGCCATGGCCGCGCATCCGATGATGGTGTCCGGCACGGGCCGCTGCGACCTCGCGCTCGCGCAGGCCTCGAACGGCAACTGGGTCGCGAAGGTCGGCGCGGACGGTCTCCATACGATCGGCGTGCGCGACACCGGCATCGGCGTGGCCGTGAAGATCGCCGATGGCGACTTCAGCGCCGTCTACGCGACCAGTCTCGCCGTACTCGGGCAGCTCGGGCTGCCGCTGCAGACCGAGGGCACGGCGCTCGCCAGATGGGCCGATCCCGTGCTGCGCAACGTGCGCGGCATGGAGGTGGGCCGGCTCAAGTCGACCGCGCAGCTCACATGGGTATGACCGCCGGCGCGGCTACGCCGCTCGTTTCGCTGCGCGGCCTGAACAAGTCGTTCGGCGCACAGCAGGTTTTGTTCGACGTCAATCTCGACGTCGCGCCGGGCGAGGTCGTCGTCGTGATCGGCCCGTCGGGCTCGGGCAAGTCCACGCTGTGCCGCTGCATCAACCGGCTCGAGACGATCGATTCCGGCGACATCCTGATCGGCGGCGAGCCGCTCGCACAGGAAGGCCGTGCGCTCGCGGCGGTGCGTGCGCGCATCGGCATGGTGTTTCAGCAGTTCAACCTGTTCTCGCATCGCTCGGTGCTCGACAACGTCGCGATGGGGCCGCGCAAGGTGCTGCGCCACTCGCGTGCCGAGGCCGAGGCCAATGCGCGGCGCCTGCTTGCGCGCGTGGGTCTCGCGCACAAGGCGGACGCCGCGCCCGCGGAACTCTCGGGCGGCCAGCAGCAGCGCGTTGCGCTCGCGCGCGCGCTTGCGATGAACCCGCGGCTGATGCTGTTCGACGAGCCCACTTCGGCGCTCGATCCCGAGATGGTCAGCGAAGTACTCGCCGTGATGCTGGAGCTCGCGAAGAGCGGCATGACGATGATCGTCGTCACGCACGAAATGGGCTTTGCGCGCCAGGCCGCCGATCGCATCGTGTTCATGGACAGCGGGCGCATCGTCGAGATCGCCGAGCCCGAGCCGTTCTTTGCCGGGCCGCGCTCCGGGCGCGCGCGCGATTTTCTCTCGAGCATCCTGGCGCACTAGCTTCTTGCTTGCCGGCTCGAACCGGGCCGCTCCATTCACATAGAAAGACAGGAGAGTAACGTGAAACTCAAAAACATCGCCGTCATGGCTTCGTGCATCGCCGCCACGCTGTTCGCGGCCGTCGCGCCCGCGCACGCCGCGGACAGCGTTCCCACCGACTCGACCATGGAGAAGATCCAGAAGCGCGGCAAGCTCGTGGTGGGCACGTCGCAGAACTCGCTGATGTTTTCGGTGCGCAACCCGATATCGGGGCAGACCGAAGGGTTCGAGGCCGACCTCGCGCGCATGCTCGCGAAGAAGCTCACGGGCTCGGCCGACAACGTCGAGTTCGTGAAGACGACGCCGGAGAACCGTTTGCCTCTGCTACAGAGCGGCCGCGTGGACGTCGTCATCTCGACGCTGACGATCAACGACCAGCGCAAGAAGGTGATCAGCTTTGCGGGTCCGTACTATATCGCGGGCCAGGACATTCTCACGCGCCGCGCCGACACCAGCATCCGCAGCGTGGCCGATCTCACGGGCAAGACCGCGTGCGTGCTCAACGGCACGACCGTTGAGGACAACGTGAAGAAGTTCGCGCCGCAGACGAAGTTCGTGACGTTCGCTGACACGCCAGCCTGCGTGGAAGGTGTGGTCGACGGTCGCTTCGACGCGTATGTCGACGACGGCGCGATGCTCGCGGGCGAAGCGCTGCGCCAGCCGAACAAGTTTCGCATCGTGGGCAAGCCGTTCACGCGGGAGCCGTGGGGCGTAGGCGTGTCGAAGGACGCGCCCGCGTTTCGCAACTGGATCAATGCGCAACTCGAGCAGTCGATCAAGGACGGCACGTGGAACAAGCTCTACGCGAAGAATCTCGAAGGCACGCTGGGCCAGCCGCAAGTGCCGACGATCGAACCCTGACGTACCCTTGACGTGTGACACATGGAATCCCTGCCTTCGTTTGCGTGGCGCTTCATCCAGGGGATGGGCGTCACGATCGAGCTGTCGTTGCTGTCGTTCGCAATGGCCTTCGTGCTGGGCGTCGCGCTGACCGTGATGGCGGTCGGCCCGCTCGCGCCGCTGCGCTGGTTCGCGGCAACCTACGTCGAGATCATGCGGATGACGCCGCTACTCGCACTGCTGCTGCTGTTCGTGTTCGGCCTGCCAAAGCTCGGATTCATGTATTCGCTCATCGCTTCCTCGGTGCTCGTGCTCGGCTTCTACACCGCCGCATGGATCGCCGAGGTGTTGCGTGCCGGCGTCAACGCCGTGCCGCCGGGGCAGATCGAGGCCGCGCGCAGCATCGGCATGACCTTTACGCAGGTGCTCGCCAACGTCGTGATTCCGCAGGCCGTACGCACCGTGATTCCGCCGCTCGGCAATCTGTTCGTTATCCAGATCAAGGCATCGTCGATCGCGGCGGCAATCGGCGTGTTCGACATCACCTACACGGCGCAGCGCATCAACTTCGAAACGGCGCAGGCCGTGCCGACGTTCGCGAGCGCGATGGTCGCGTACATGCTGCTGACCGTGCCACTCGGCATGTTCATGCGGCGACTGGAGCAGAAAATGGCGGTGGCACGATGATGCGCACGACTACGCTCTACGAAGCCGCGGGCCCGCGCGCACGCGCGCGGCAACGCGTCTTTTCCGTGCTGAGCGCGCTTGCCGTGGTCGGCTTGCTTGCCGCCATCGGCGTGCGGCTGGAATCCACAGGGCAGTTCGACGCCGAAAAATGGGCGATCTTCTGGCATTGGGGCACCGCGAAGTTCCTGTTCGACGGGCTGCTGGCGACGCTCGAAGCGGCCGCCTGCTCGGCGCTCGGGGCGTTCGTGCTGGCGTTGCCGCTCGCACTCGGGCGCCTGTCCGCACACCGCGGCATTCGCACGTTGGCGGGCGCCTACGTCGAGCTCTTTCGCGCGGTGCCGCTGCTGCTGCTGATCCTCTTCATGGTGATCGAGCTGCCTGCGCTGGGCTTCGACTTGCCGGCACTCGGGTTTCTCGTCGTGGCAATGGCGCTGCACCACGGCGCGCTCACGGCCGAAGTGGTTCGCGCGGGCATCCTCTCGCTGCCGCGCGGGCAACGCGAGGCGGCGCTCGCACTGGGCATGCGGCCCTGGCAGGCGATGCTGCATGTCGTTCTGCCCCAGGCGTTGCGCAACATGCTGCCGGCGCTCATCAGTTCGCTGCTGGCGATCGTGCAGGACACGTCGCTCGGCTATGTGATTCCCTATGACGAACTGCTGCACCGCTCGCAGGACGTGTCGAGCTACGCGCCCGAGTCGTTGCTGCAGGCCGCGTTTGTCGTGACGATGGGATATGGCGTGGTCAGTGCGTTGCTGCTCTATGTGAAGCGCTGGGTGGTGCGGCGCCAGAGCCGCACCGTGCGGTCCTCCGGACGGGCGCCCGATGTGCACGCCGCCACCGCGGAGACGTCGGGTGAGTGCGTGTCGCTCGGCGGAGCGCCGAAGGCTTGAGCGGCGGCTCCGCCTGCCGATGAAACGCTCTCGATTGACCGAGCTCGGCGCGCTGGCGCGATCGAGCTTGGGCTGATGCGCATCGACCGAGAAAGCACGCTCCGGCTTCGGGCACGGCGCCGGGCTGCCTGGTAGGGAAATCACCGTGCTGCTGGTCTTCCATCCGACGTTTCCGGTCTGATGACCGAGATACATGCCCGATCATCGCCGATGCGTTGCACGGGCCGCTTCAAGCTTGACGAGGTAACGCACCATGTATGACGACATCAATCACGAAGCCACCGTGGCTCGATTGCGGGACAAGCTCAACGTGCTCGAGGACCTGGTACTTTTCCTGGCAGAGCAGCGCGGTCTGATGACGGTCAGGCTGGCGGAAATCGCCAACCATGCCACCGTGCTCGCGATCAGCGCCAACATGTCGAAGAAGCACATCGAGGACCTGTCGCGCATCTCTCATGGCGCAACGGAAATCATGTCGCACATCCGCGCCGAATGCGATGAAATTGACCGCGCGCTGATGTTCGTATCTGACAAGCCTAAGCCAGCATCGGTTTGCGCGAATTACATCTTCCCGGCAGTGCGCAGCCAGTATCAGGGGCAGGTGTAGCGCGGGGCCGTTGCGAATAACGGACGAAGCGCTTTTACGTCATTGAGGCTCGTGCTTCAGGGGGGGGCACCACCTAGTCTTACTGTGTCATATAAGTAGCTGCGCGCTCTATTGTCGTACAAGAAGAGAGCCATCGTTGCATGAGCCTATGCCCGAGCAGGATACGCAACGTAGTAATGGAATCAGGAACGTGGCGTTGAGCGCGCTGGACTGCCCCGGGGGATGTAATCCGGGGGAAGGGCAGGCAGCGCGCGTTCGGGGAAGTTTTTT
>NZ_DATJWR010000072.1:0-12326 GCF_035501035.1 Paraburkholderia sp. | reverse complement strand
CACGTCGACCAAGAAGGGCTCGATTACGTCGGTTCAGGCCGTGTACGTCCCTGCGGACGACTTGACCGACCCGTCGCCGGCTACGACCTTCGGCCACCTTGACGCAACCGTCGTTCTGTCGCGTGACATCGCTTCGCTGGGTATCTACCCGGCAGTCGATCCGCTCGACTCGACCTCGCGCCAGATCGACCCGAACGTGATCGGCGAAGAGCACTACTCGATCACGCGCCGGGTGCAGCAAACGCTGCAGCGCTACAAGGAACTGCGCGACATCATCGCAATTCTGGGCATGGACGAACTGTCGCCGGAAGACAAGCTGACGGTGGCTCGCGCGCGCAAGATCCAGCGTTTCCTCTCGCAACCGTTCCACGTCGCGGAAGTCTTCACGGGCTCGCCGGGCAAGTACGTGCCGCTGAAGGAAACAATCCGCGGCTTCAAGATGATCGTCGAAGGCGAATGCGATCACCTGCCGGAGCAGGCGTTCTACATGGTCGGCACGATCGACGAAGCCTTTGAAAAGGCCAAGAAGATCCAGTAAGGGTTGAGTTGCCAACGGGCGGATGAGTCACGTGTGACTTATCCGTCACCGCAACCATTTAACCCCAGGAGTCGACACATATGGCAGCAACCATCAAGGTAGACGTCGTCAGCGCCGAAGAGAGCATCTTCGACGGCCAGGCGAAGTTCATCGCGCTTCCGGGCGAAGCCGGCGAGCTGGGCATTCTGCCGGGCCACACGCCGCTCATCACGCGCATTCGCCCGGGTGCGGTGCGCATCGTGGCGGAAGACGGCGAAGAAGAATTCGTGTTCGTCGCGGGCGGCATTCTCGAAGTGCAGCCGGGCGCCGTCACGGTACTCGCCGATACGGCGATTCGCGGCAAGGATCTCGACGAAGCGAAGGCGACCGAAGCGCGCAAGCGCGCCGAAGAAGCGCTGCAGAACTCGGGCTCGAACCTCGAGTACGCCACCGCTCAGGCCGAACTGGCCTACGCGGTTGCGCAGCTCGCGGCGATCCAGCGCCTGCGCAAGATGAATCAGCACTGATTCCGGAACGCGCCCTCGTGGCGCGGCGACCGAAGCGAAAAGGGCTCCCCAATTGGGGAGCCCTTTTTGCATTGGGCGCGTGAAAACGTGCCGGAGCGAACGAAGTGCGCGCAGTGCCGGATGGCATCGCGATGAAAAAAGCGGCATAAATGGCGTGAACCCGGATGGTCGACGAAAACGCTCTGACATACTTGACGTTAACGTAAAGGTGATGCCAAATCATGCCTTCGTGGCCGGCGAGCGAGGCGGTGCGCCACCCGAACCCGAGGCATGTGTTGCGGGTAAAACTTGATGCCGTTGCCTGGAAGGGCGATGGCACAATGGTTTTCAAAATTATTTCAATCGGGAGCGTCGCTCCCGTCGGAGACGATCATCATGGCAATCGACTCAGCAGGCGCGCAGGCCGCAGCGGGTGCACGTGAGGCACTCATCGCGCCAAAAGACGGGCTTTCCTACGTACGAGGCACGAGCGACGTGCCGCTCAGCGACGCGACGATCGGCGCGTTCCTGCAGGAAACCGCGAGCCGGTTTCCCGAGCGTCCCGCCGTGGTGTTTCGCGAGCAGGGCATTCGCTGGAACTGGCGCGAGTTCGCGGCCGAGGTCGATGTGCTTGCGGCCGGGTTTACCGAGCTTGGCATCGTCGCGGGCGAGCGCGTCGGCATCTGGTCGCCCAATCGCGTCGAGTGGCTGCTCACCCAGTTCGCGACCGCGCGCATCGGCGCGGTGCTCGTCAACATCAATCCTGCCTATCGCCTCGCCGAGCTCGAGTACGCGCTGAACAAGGTCGGCTGCAAGGCCATCGTCTGCGCCGAAAGCTTCAAGACTTCGAAGTATCTCGAGATGCTGCAGACGCTGGCGCCGGAGCTGGCGAGCGCCACGCCCGGCCAGCTACAGGCCGCGCGTCTGCCCGCGCTGCGCGCGGTCGTGCGCATGTGCGATACGGCCACGCCCGGCATGCTCTGCTTCAGCGAGCTCGTGGAGATGGGCCGCGAGCGCATCGCGCGGGATGGCACGGCATGGCTCGATGCCATCGGCGCGACGCTTTCGGCCGACGATCCGATCAATATCCAGTTCACGAGCGGCACGACCGGCAACCCGAAGGGTGCGACGCTCACGCATCGCAACGTGGTCAACAACGGGCGCTTCATCGCCCAGGCCATGCGCCTGACCGAAGAGGATTCGCTCTGCATTCCGGTGCCGCTCTATCACTGCTTCGGCATGGTGCTCGCGGTGCTCGCCTGCGTTTCGGTGGGCGCGAACATGGTGTTCCCCGGCGAGGCCTTCGATCCGCGCGCGACGCTCGAGGCGGTTTCGGAAGAGCGTTGCACGGCGCTGCACGGCGTGCCCACGATGTTCATCGCCGAGCTCGATCATCCCGAGTTCGCCAGCTTCGATCTTTCGCGGCTGCGCACGGGCATCATGGCCGGTTCGCCGTGCCCGATCGAGACGATGAAGCGCGTCGTCTCGAAGATGCATCTGGCCGAGATCACGATCGCGTACGGCATGACGGAGACGAGCCCCGTGTCGTTCCAGAGCGCGACCACCGATCCGCTCGACAAGCGCACGACAACGGTCGGCCGCATCCAGCCGCATCTCGAAGTGAAGATCGTCGACGCGCTCGGCAATATCGTGCCAGTGGGCGAGACGGGCGAACTGTGCACGAAGGGCTACTCGGTGATGCAGGGCTACTGGGGCGACGAGGCGAAGACCGCCGAGGCGATCGTCGATGGCTGGATGCACACGGGCGATCTCGCGACGATTGACGCGGAGGGTTATTGCAACATCGTCGGCCGCCTGAAGGACATGCTCATTCGCGGTGGCGAGAACATCTACCCGCGCGAGATCGAGGAGTTTTTGTTTCGCCATCCGAAGGTGCAAACGGTGCAGGTGTTCGGCGTGCCTGATACGAAGTACGGAGAGGAAGTGTGCGCGTGGATCGTGCTGCGGCCGGGTGAATCGGCAACGGCCGAAGACATCCAGGCGTTCTGCCAGGGGCAGATTGCGCACTACAAGATTCCCAAGTACATCCGCTTCGTCGACGAACTGCCGATGACGGTGACGGGCAAGGTACAGAAGTTCGTGATGCGTGCGCGCATGGTCGACGAACTCAAGCTCAGCGAGCAGAAGACAGCGTGATGCACGACGGCCGCGGCGGACGAATCAGGACGCCGCGGCGGTTTCTCAGGGTGCGCGAAAATGCTTGGGAAACCGAACGATTGTCTGGCGGCGCAGGGAGTTCGGGCAGGACGATGCCCAGCGAATCACTCAGGAAACAGGCGAAAAAAAAGCGGGCCTGGAGCCCGCTAAAAACCACACGCTACGGGGTTAGCGCGAGGAGACCAAAGGAGGAGCCGGGTCATGAAACGTCATCGACGCCGGTCACGGCTCCAGCAAGGATGCCCCTCAAGAGGGCTTCGGCGTAGAGCCGACCGCTTGGTGTTTTGTGTCCGCTCACACTTGTACCAAGCCACATCCGTGTTGAAACCGTTGAAGGCATTGTGGGCGAATTAACCAGGCTTCGCGGTAACAAAGTGTTTCAGGTTGTAACGCCCACGGGACAAGGCTTTGCGGGACCTTTTGCCATGCTTGGCGTTTCGCGCATGTCATTTTTACCTATGCTTTTCAAAGGCCGCGATGCAGCCAGAATGAAGCGTTGCAAACGTAGATTCGTCTAGCATGAGGGAAGGCCTGTCACACGGGGCCTTATGCGCGTGACATCGCGCGTGCGGGCGTAATTGCTGCCTATATGCGCAACGCGTGGCCGTGGGCGCTGTGCGCGAAATGCAAGGTTTGCGCGCCTCTCGTCGGGGACGGCCTCTGCAACTCATCGTAGCAATTCGAAGGGCCACAACGAGGAGGGCGATGAGAGGCGCGCCACTTCATCGCGCTGCTTCAGTGGTTCACTTCAGCCACTTGTCCGAGATTGCCTGATACTCGCCACTCGCGCGCGCAAGATGTAACCACTGGTCGACGTACTGCTGGAACACCACGTCGCCTCGCGGCACCATCCACGCTTTCTCGCCGTACTGGAACGGTTTGTCGGGATGCACCGAGCACAGGCCAGGGTTGAGCTTTTGCTGCAGCAAGGTCTCCGAAGCATCCGTCACCATCACGTCCGCTTTGCCCGCGAGAATCTGCTTGAAGATCGTCACGTTGTCCGGGTACGTGATGAGATTCGCATGAGGAAAGAACTGCTTCGCGAAGCGTTCGTTCGTGCCGCCCGGATTCACGATCACACGCACCGATGGCTGGTCGATCTGGGCTACGGTCTGGTACTTGTTCACGTCGTCGCAACGCACGATCGGCGTCTTGCCGTCGACCTGATAGGCCTCGGTGAAGAACGCGCGCTTCTGGCGCTCGAGCGTGGTGGAGACGCCGCCCACCGCCACGTCGCACTTCGCGAGAAAGTCGTTCATGAGATTCGGCCACGAGGTCTTCACGAACTCGGCCTTCACGCCAAGCGACTTCGCGAGCGACTCCGTCATGTCGATGTCGATGCCTTCGAACGTGCCGTCCTGCTTGTAGAACGAATAGGGCTTGTAGTCGCCGGTCGTGCAGGCGCGCAGCGTGCCGCGCGCGATGATTTCGTCGAGCCGCGTAGGCGCGGCGCCTGCCGGCGCGCCGGCGGACTGGGCGAGAGCGCTTGCGCTCAGCAATGCGGCAGTGAGGGCGAGGGCGGCTCTTTTCATCGTGTCTCCTGTATGGTTCTGTTGATGTAATGATCCGGAAAGGCGCTTGATGATAGCCCGCGCGTGCGCCGCAGTTAAGCGCGGACTTACCTGGGTAGGCAGGGCGTGTGCGTCACCGGCTCGCGTCTATCTGATGACGCCCATCAGCGGCGTGGTGCGGCGCGTGCTCCGGTAAAATGGACGCTTGCTTCCGAACCTTGGCGCGACTTCGCGCATCCCGCACGTGGCCCATACCCTCCTGAACGACACTTTCCTGCGCGCGTTGCTGCGCCAGCCGACCGAGTACACGCCGATCTGGCTGATGCGCCAGGCTGGTCGATATTTGCCGGAGTACAACGCTACGCGCAGCCGCGCGGGCAGTTTCCTCGGCCTCGCGAAGAATCCCGACTACGCGACCGAGGTCACGCTGCAGCCTCTCGAGCGTTACCCGCTCGACGCCGCGATCCTGTTTTCCGACATCCTGACGATTCCCGATGCGATGGGACTCGGCCTCTCGTTCCAGGCGGGCGAAGGGCCGAAGTTCGCGCATCCCGTGCGCACGGAAGAAGACGTGGCGCGCCTCGCGGTGCCGGATATCGGCGCGACGCTGGGCTACGTGACCGACGCCGTGCGCGAGATCCGCCGCGCGCTGACCAACGCCGAAGGGCGCCAGCGTGTACCGCTCATCGGTTTTTCGGGCAGCCCGTGGACGCTTGCCTGCTACATGGTTGAAGGCGGCGGCTCGGACGACTTCCGCACGGTGAAGTCGATGATGTACGCGCGGCCGGATTTGATGCAGCGCATTCTCGAAGTCAACGCTCAGGCCGTGGCCGCCTACCTGAACGCGCAGATCGAAGCCGGTGCGCAGGCCGTGATGATCTTCGACACGTGGGGCGGCGCACTCGCGGACGGCGCGTACCAGCGCTTCTCGCTCGCGTACATCGCGCAGGTCGTGGCGGCGCTCAAGCGCGAGCACGACGGCGAGCGCGTGCCGGTGATCACGTTCACGAAGGGCGGCGGCCTGTGGCTCGACGAAATCGCCGATACGGGCGTGGATGCCGTCGGTCTCGACTGGACGGTCAATCTTGGCCGAGCGCGCGAGCGCGTGGGCGCACGTGTGGCGCTGCAGGGCAACCTCGATCCGACCGTGCTGTTCGCGTCGCCGGCGGCGATCCGCGAGCAGGCGCGCGCGGTGCTGGACACCTTTGGCGCACATCCCGGCCACGTGTTCAACCTCGGCCACGGCATTTCGCAGTTCACGCCACCCGAGAGCGTGGCTGAGCTCGTGGACGAAGTGCATCGTCACAGCCGTGCGATTCGTGCGGCCGGTATGTGACGTTTTTGTTGCGCCGCAGCGAGGTGGGCTCCGGCTGTCAGGGTACGGGCGGGCTCCCGAGGCCATCCAGACGCCATCGTGGCCCTGTCAAGACTTGACTTATGCACACTCGTCTCGTTGCGGCGCGCAAGAGGGAAAGATTGCCGCAGAGCCCTGTGCGAGCTTACGCGGAATCAATCAGACCCTTGACAGACAAGGACTTCGGCGCTCCACGGCGCTCTGTGCGGTATCCCACATAACGACCTTGCGCGGGCGGCCTGGTGCGGCGCTCGGTGAGTTCTCAACAAAGTTATCCACAGGCGCAGCATCGGGGGCGCGATTGTTCTGCGGAATCCAAAACTTAGCGCGGAATCTCAAGTTTTACTTTAGGTTTGGATGTCTGTGCGCCAGCGCACGGAACTTCCCTGGGAGCCGGGCATGACGGGAAGGTACGTGCGGGTGGCGCTGGACCATCCGTTGGACGCGCTCTACGACTATCGCTATACGTTGGACACCTGCGCGCCCGAGCCCGGCATGCTCGTGCGCGTGCCATTCGGGCGCCGCGACGTGGTTGGCCTGATCTGCGAAGTGAACGCTCACAGCGACGTGCCTGCAGGCAAGCTGCGCGACGTGAGCGCCATCTGCGCAGCCTGTCCGCCGCTTTCGGCGCAATGGCTCGCACTGGCTGGCTTTGCCGCCGACTACTACCAGCGAGGCCTCGGCGAAGTCGCGCTGCCGGCGCTCCCGCAGGCGTTGCGCGACCCGTCGCGCTGGGCGCGGCTGCTCGCGCCGGAGGAACGCTATCGTCTGCTGCCGGCAGGGCGAGCCGCGTTGCCCGACGCGTTGCCTGCACGCGCCCAGGCGCTGCGCCGCCTCGCACAGGCACTGGCCGATGCGGGCGAGCTCGACGCGGCGCAGGCGCGCGCGCTGCATCCGAAGGCGATTGCAACGCTCGAAGCCTGGTGCGAGGCCGGCTGGGCGGAGCACGAATGCATCGAGTTCGGTGCGACGGGCCGCGCGACGGGCAGCAACGCGGCAAACACTGCGGAAAGCGAGACTCGCGACCCACGCGAGGCCCAGGTGGCGGTCGAGGTGCCGCGCCTGAGCGACGAACAAGCCGGGGCCGTCGAGGCGATCGGCGCGGCGCACGGCTTCGCGCCCTTCCTGCTGCACGGCGTGACCGGCAGCGGCAAGACGGAGGTCTATCTGCGCGCGCTCGCGGCCCTGCTTGCGCGCGAGCCGGACGCCCAGGCGCTCGTGCTGGTCCCCGAAATCAATCTCACGCCGCAGTTCGAGGCGGCTTTTCGCACGCGCTTCGCGACCGCGCTCGACGACGAGGCCATCGTCACGCTCCATAGCGGCCTTGCGGAAGGCGAGCGCGCTCGCCACTGGCTCGCGGCGCACACGGGCCGCGCGCGCATCGTCCTCGGCACGCGGCTCGCCGTGCTTGCCTCGTTGCCGCGCCTCGCGATGCTCGTCGTCGACGAGGAGCACGATCCGGCCTACAAGCAGCAGGAGGGGCTGCGCTACTCGGCGCGCGATCTCGCGGTATGGCGCGCGAAGCAGCTAGGCGTGCCGGTCGTGCTGGGCTCGGCCACGCCGTCGCTCGAAAGCTGGTGGCAGGCCGAGCAGGGCCGCTACACGCGCCTCACGCTCTCGCGCCGCGCAATTGCCGACGCCGCGCTGCCCACCGTCAGGCTCGTCGATCTCGAAGAGGAGCGGCGGCGCGGTCGCGCGTCGTTCGAAGGGCTGTCAGGCCCCCTCGTCGCGGCGATGAAGGCGCGCCTCGAGCGCGGCGAGCAGAGCCTCGTGTTCCTGAACCGGCGTGGCTATGCGCCCGTGCTCTCGTGCGACGCCTGCGGGTGGGTGGCCGGCTGCCCGCGCTGCAGCGCCTACGTCGTGCTCCACAAGCCCGAGCGTGCGCTGCGTTGCCACCACTGCGGCTGGGAGTCGCGCATCCCGCATTCGTGCCCCGAGTGCGGCAACGTCGATATCGCGCCGATGGGACGCGGCACGCAGCGCATCGAGGAGGCGCTCGCGAGCGCGGTGCCGGGCGCGCGCGTGCTGCGCATCGACGCCGACAGCACGCGCCGCAAGGGCAGCGCGCAGGCGCTCTTCTCCGACGTGCATGCCGGCGACGTCGATATCCTCGTGGGCACGCAGATGATCGCGAAGGGGCATGACTTCCAGCGCGTATCGCTGGTCGGCGTGCTCAATGCCGACAATGCGCTCTTCTCGCACGATTTCCGCGCGAGCGAGCGCCTTTTCGCGCAACTGATGCAGGTGAGCGGCCGGGCGGGACGCGCCGGGCTGCCCGGCGAGGTGCTCGTGCAGACACGCTACCCGCGCCATGCGCTCTATCACGCGCTTGCGCGCCAGGACTATGTGGGATTTGCGAATGCGCAGCTAGCCGAGCGGCGCGACGCGCATCTGCCGCCATTCGTCTATCAGGCGCTGCTGCGCGCCGAAGGGCGCACGCTGGAGGCCGCGCTGGCGTTCCTTGCGCAGGCCGCCGACGCGCTCGCGGCCCTGCCGGTCGCCCAGCGGGTGACCGTCTACGACGCGGTGCCGCTCACCATCGTGAAAGTCATGAACGTGCATCGCGCGCAATTGCTCGTGGAGAGCCAGTCGCGCGCCGCGCTGCAGGCAACCCTGCGCGCGTGGCAACCCGCGCTGCGGGCGTTGCGCGGCGTGCTGCGCTGGAATCTCGAGGTCGACCCGCTCGACATCTAGCCGGGCCGCGGGCAGGCCAGTCGAAGGCCGTCGTCGTTTCTCCGTCGCTCCCCCGTCGTTCCCCGCGGAACTCTCCCTTACTGGCCGGCCACATCGGCGGCATCGGCGCGCGCCGCACGCTTGAGGCTCACGCGGCGTTCGTCGTGCGCGGTCGCGCCGCGGATGAACAGCACGGCGCAAAGCGCGCACATGGTCCAGATTCCTGCAATCACCAGCACTTTTTCCATTTTCTGGTCCCTTCGCTCTCTCTTTGAATCGACAACCCCCGTTTTGTTTGTATAACGGCACGGCTGAGGAATCGATTAGGGTTCTCCAGAGCGTTGCGGGCCAGGGAAAATACCGAGCGCAACCCGTGCGGCCCGGCAGACGGGCGTCGGCCGCAAACCCCGGCTGTACAAGGGTTCTCGTCTGGTGCAACCATGCTGCCTGAAGGGTTGCACCTTTTTAATTGGACAGGTACGATTCGCCAACTTTTTAGTCACCGCCGGTGCGGCTCAGCCGGCATACGAAGGAAACATGGCTAGCACCACACTTGGCGTCAAAGTCGACGATCTGCTCCGCTCCCGGCTCAAGGACGCTGCCACGCGCCTCGAGCGCACGCCGCACTGGCTCATCAAGCAGGCCATCTTCGCCTACCTCGAGAAAATCGAGCACGGACAGCTGCCCCCCGAACTCAACGGCCACGTGGGTGCGACCGATCTCTCCGAAGGTGCCACCGGTGAAGGCGACGACGACGCCGCGTCGCACCCGTTCCTCGAATTCGCGCAGAACGTGCAACCGCAGTCGGTGCTGCGCGCAGCCATCACGGCCGCATACCGCCGCCCCGAGCCGGAGTGCGTGCCGTTCCTGATCGGCGAGGCGCGCCTGCCCGCCAACCTCACCGGCGACGTCACGAAGCTCGCCACGAAGCTCGTCGAAACGCTGCGCGCGAAGCGCTCGGGCGGCGGCGTCGAAGGCCTGATCCACGAGTTTTCGCTGTCGAGCCAGGAGGGCGTCGCGCTGATGTGCCTCGCCGAGGCGCTCTTGCGCATTCCCGACCGCGCCACGCGCGACGCGCTGATTCGCGACAAGATCAGCAAGGGCGACTGGAAATCGCACGTCGGCCACGCGCCGTCGCTGTTCGTGAACGCCGCGACCTGGGGCCTCATGATCACCGGCAAGCTCGTGACGACGAACAGCGAAACCGGCCTCTCGTCGGCGCTCACGCGCATGATCGGCAAGGGTGGCGAGCCGCTGATCCGCAAGGGCGTGGACATGGCGATGCGCCTGATGGGCGAGCAGTTCGTCACGGGCGAGAACATCTCCGAAGCGCTTGCCAACAGCCGCAAGTTCGAAGCGCGCGGTTTCCGCTACTCGTACGACATGCTCGGCGAAGCGGCGACGACCGAAGCCGACGCCCAGCGCTACTACGCGTCTTACGAGCAGGCCATCCACGCGATCGGCAAGGCCGCGGGCGGCCGCGGCATCTACGAAGGTCCGGGCATCTCGATCAAGCTCTCCGCGCTGCATGCGCGCTACTCGCGCGCGCAGCAGGAACGCACGATGAACGAGCTGCTGCCGCGCGTGCGCGCGCTCGCCGTGCTCGCGCGCCGCTACGATATCGGCCTCAATATCGACGCCGAAGAAGCCGACCGTCTCGAACTCTCGCTCGACCTGCTCGAAGCGCTGTGCTTCGACCCGGAGCTCGCGGGCTGGAACGGCATCGGCTTCGTGGTGCAGGCCTACCAGAAGCGCTGCCCGTTCGTGATCGACTACATCGTCGATCTCGCGCGCCGCAGCCGGCACCGCATCATGGTGCGCCTCGTGAAGGGCGCGTACTGGGACACGGAAATCAAGCGCGCCCAGGTGGACGGCCTCGAAGGCTATCCGGTGTACACGCGCAAGATCTACACCGATGTCTCCTACCTCGCCTGCGCGAAGAAGCTGCTCGGCGCGCCGGACGCGGTGTATCCGCAGTTCGCCACGCACAACGCGTACACGCTCTCGGCGATCTATCACCTCGCGGGCCAGAACTACTATCCCGGCCAGTACGAATTCCAGTGCCTGCACGGCATGGGCGAGCCGCTGTACGAAGAAGTCACGGGCCGGCTCTCGCAGGGCAAGCTCAACCGTCCGTGCCGCGTCTACGCGCCGGTCGGCACGCATGAAACGCTGCTCGCGTACCTCGTGCGGCGTCTGCTCGAAAACGGCGCGAACACCTCGTTCGTGAACCGCATCGCCGATGAGACCGTGCCGGTGAGCGAGCTGGTCGCGAACCCCATCGACGAAGCCGCGAAGGTCGTGCCGCCGGGCGCGCCGCATACGAAGATCCCGCTGCCGCGCGAGCTTTTCGGCCGCGAGCGCCTCAATTCGATGGGCCTTGATCTCTCGAACGAGCATCGCCTCGCGTCGCTCTCGTCGGCGCTGCTGGCTAGCGCGCATCATCCGTGGCGCGCCGTGCCGATGCTCGCCGATAGCGATCTCGCCGATGCCACGACCGGCACCGCGCGCGATGTGCGCAACCCGGCCGATCATCGCGATCTCGTGGGCACCGTCGTGGAAGCGACGAGCGAGCACGTGAGCGCCGCGCTCGCGCACGCGGTGGCCGCCGCGCCGATCTGGCAGGCGACGCCCGTCGAAGCGCGCGCCGATTGCCTCGCACGTGCCGCCGACCTGCTCGAAGCGCAGATGCATACGCTCATGGGCCTGATCGTGCGCGAAGCGGGCAAGTCGCTGCCGAACGCGGTGTCGGAAATCCGCGAAGCCATCGACTTCCTGCGCTACTACTCGACGCAGATCCGCGAAGAATTCTCGAACGACACGCATCGGCCGCTCGGCCCTGTGGTGTGCATCAGCCCGTGGAATTTCCCGCTCGCGATCTTCATGGGCCAGGTGGCCGCGGCGCTCGCGGCCGGCAACACCGTGCTCGCGAAGCCCGCGGAGCAGACGCCGCTGATCGCCGCACAGGCCGTGCGCATCCTGCGCGAAGCGGGCGTGCCGGCGGGCGCGGTGCAACTGCTGCCGGGCAACGGCGAAACGGTGGGCGCGGCGCTCGTCGCCGATCACCGCACGCGCGCCGTGATGTTCACGGGCTCGACCGAAGTCGCGCGCATCATCAACAAGACGCTCTCGGAGCGCCTCGACTCCGAAGGCCGCCCGATCCCGCTGATCGCCGAAACGGGCGGCCAGAACGCGATGATCGTCGATTCGTCGGCGCTCGCGGAGCAGGTCGTGGCGGACGTGCTGCAGAGCGCGTTCGACTCGGCCGGCCAGCGCTGTTCGGCGCTGCGCGTGCTGTGCCTGCAGGACGACGTGGCCGACCGCACGCTCGAAATGCTCACGGGCGCGATGCAGGAGCTCGCGGTGGGCAACCCCGACCGCCTCTCGACCGACGTCGGCCCGGTGATCGACATTGAAGCGAAGCGCGGCATTGATGCGCACGTCGCCGCGATGCGCGAAAAGGGCCGCAAGGTCGTGCAAATGGCGATGCCCGAAGGCAACGCGCAGGGCACGTTCGTGCCGCCCACGCTCATCGAGATCGACAGCCTCGACGAACTGAAGCGCGAAGTGTTCGGCCCGGTGCTGCA
>NZ_DATJWR010000071.1:0-3660 GCF_035501035.1 Paraburkholderia sp. | reverse complement strand
GGCCATCTGCTGGTCGCTGTGAATGCCCGCATAGTTGACGCATGCCGAGAGCATCGCCACCAGAATCGCCGACAACCCCACCTTGATCGTGCGGGCACCGCCAGCGGATTTACCAATCTGCGTTTTCATTTTCTGACCTGTGAGATGGTTGCGCGCCTTGGCCAACAAGAACCCGACGCTTTGCGTCAGCGAGAAACTTTCGGGTGTGGAGTACTGCATGACACGTCCTTGGTGTAAATAACTTTGGCGATCACGGCAAAGTCCGATGAAAAGAATGTCTTCGCTTGCTGGCCGTTGGCGCCGCGCGGTGCTCAGTGACCACCCGCGCCCGCTGCGCTCTTCGCGACGCCCTTGCTGGGCCTCGTGATCCAGATGAGCGGAATGATCACGAGAAAGGTCACCGCCGACAGCCAGAACACATCGTTCAGGCCAAGCATCGCCGCCTGTGCGCTCAATTGCGTTTCGAAAAAAGCCTCGGCCTTGAAGAGACTCGCGTGCAGCGTCGTCTGAATACCGGCGAGTGCGTGCATATAGGCCGGGTTGTTCACGCTCGTCTGCTCGGCGAGTCGTGCATGGTGCTGGATGGTCCGGTCGTTCCAGATGGTGCTCAAGATCGAAGTGCCCGCCGCGCCGGCGAAGATCCGCGCGAAGCTCGACAGACCCGCGGCCGCCGGGATCTTCTCCGGCGGCAAGCCCGACAGGATGATGGCCGTGAGCGGCGTGAAGAACAGCGCGACGGGGATGCCCTGCAGCAGCGTCGGCAGAACGAGCGTGTACGCATCGACGCCTGTCGTGTACCGCGAGCGCATCAGGAACACGCCTGCAAAGAAGACGAAGGCGAGCGTCGCCAGCATCCGCATGTCCGATTTCGGCATGATCTTGCCCATCACCGGCGCGAGGATGACGGAGAAGATGCCGAGCGGCGCGACCACGAGCCCCGCATCGACGGCGCGGTAGCCCAGGTATTCCTGGATCCACGTCGGCAGGATCACGAGGTTGGCGAAGAAGATCGCGTACCCGATCGATATCGCAATGGTGCCGCCCATGAAGTTGCGTCCCTTGAACAGACGCAGGTCGACGATCGGCTTCGCCTCGGTCAGCTCCCAGATCACGAAGAACAGGAACGCAACCAGCGAGACGATCGTGAGCGCCCAGATCACCGGCGAATGGAACCAGTCGAGATCCTTGCCCTTGTCGAGCATGATCTGCAGCGAGCCCACCCAGACGATCAGTGAGAAGAGGCCCACCTTGTCGACCGGCAGTTTGCGCGATGGCGTTTCGCGCTTGCGGTAGAGCGCCCAGATCACGGCGGCGGCGAAGAGGCCGACGGGCACGTTGACGTAGAAGACCCACGACCAGCTGTAGTTATCGGTGATCCAGCCGCCCAAAGCCGGCCCGGCTATCGGCCCAGCCGTTGCGGTCATCGCCCACAGCGCCAGCGCGTTCGAGCTCTTTTCCCGCGGAAACGAGGCGAGCAGCAGCGCTTGCGACAGCGGCACCAGCGGCCCTGCCACCGCACCTTGAACGACGCGGGCCGCAAGCAGCAACGGCAAGTTCGGCGCGAGACCGCACGCCGCCGACGACAGCACGAAAAGCACGATCGCGGCCGTGAAAAGCTTGACCTGTCCGACCCGCTGCGTGAGCCAGCCCGTCAACGGAATGGCCACCGCGTTGGACGCGGCGAACAGCGTGATGACCCACGTGCCTTCATCGACCGACACGCCCAGGTCGCCGGAGAGCGTCGGAATCGCGACGTTGGCAATCGACGAGTCCATCACCGTCATGAAGGTGGCGAGGGCCACCGCGAAGGTGCCCAGTACGAACTGCCAGCCAGCCAATGGCGCTGGCGTGCTCGCGTTTTTTGGGGGGATCATGGTGAGTCCGTTAAGCGGCTTGATGGCCGGTTGCCATCGCGCCTTCGGCATGTATCTGATAAGTCAGATACATGCCGGGAAAATGACGCATCTGGAAACGCCACGGCAACCCTCGCGTGGCGTTGTTTCTGACCGGCAATGCGTACGCTGACACAGCACGCATTGCCACGATCAGCATTCGCAATCCGCAGTGCGGACGTTTGCCGAGGGATCCTTATGCAGCAGCGATTGCTTCGCGTGCGCGGGCGAGTGCTGCGCGAGCCACATCCGGGCCCATGGCCAGGCCTTCGGCGTAGATGAAGTTCACGTCGGTCATGCCGAGGAAGCCGAGGAAGGTCTGCAGAAACAGCGTGTGGGTGTCGTCCGGGGTGCCGACATACTGGCCGCCGCGTGCCGTTACGACGAAGACCTTCTTGCCCGTCACGAAACCTTCCGAACCGCTGGCCGTGTACTGGAACGAGATGCCGGCGCGAGCGATGAAGTCGAAGTAGGTCTTCAGTTGCGACGAGATGCCGAAGTTGTACATTGGCGCGCCGATCACAATGATGTCGGCGGCTTGCAGTTCGGCGATGAGCGCCTCGCTACGCGCTGAGATAGCCGCTTGTTCCGGGGTTCGCTGGTCGGCCGGCGTGAAGAACGCGGCGAGGATCGCATCGTCGAGATGGGGCAGCGGCTCAGCTTGCAGATTACGGACGACGAGTTGCGCGCCGGGATTCGATTGTTGCAGTTTCTCGGTCAGCTCGTTGAGGAGCAGGGTCGAGGTTGCGCCTTGCGAGCGGGCTGCCGAGTTGATTTGAAGGATCGTGGTCATGATAGGCCGGAGGGGTAGTGGACTATGGGATTGAGAGGCTACCCACGTCCGGCGCGTTGCGGTAGAGCCGTGCCGGGCGAATCTGTGTCGCCGAATCAGCAACGCTCCCGGCAGGTCGGGTCTTGAACCCACGTGTGCAGCTGCAGCGCGTCCATCATGAACGGGAGCTTGCGGTTGGCTGTGACTGCCGAAATGAGGGCGAACCAGTTTCTGGCACTGATGGACGACGCGGAGCGTGCCCATTTCGCAACGCGCATGCGCGCCATGAGTGGACGCGTGTGAGTGAGCGGAGCGAAGCCTGCGGCGCATCAAATGTCGAAATGCCGGTAGAACTCCCGCGTGCGCGTGCAGATATTACGCGGCGTTTTCCACTGCGAGAAGCAGGGAGGACTTCGGGCCGCGAATCTTGCCGAGGCGCGGGATATCGAGCGCGTCGTGCTGATGTGATCTTCGAATTCGAGCGCGGCTCGCACGTCGGCGCGGCGCATGGCCGCTTCGAAGATGCATGCGTGTTCGCGATGCACGTCGCGTTGCGAGTCTTCGAGGCTGAAGCATACTAGCCGGTGGCGGCCGAGACGATCTCTGCGTGGCGATCGACAACAAACTATGCGATCTGGCGCGCGTTCAACAACGAGTATTGGCCCGCGCATCATTTCATCGAGACGCCGTGCGATTTCGCGTGAGCATCGACGGCGCGCCGCCCGGCGCGAGCCACGGCGCCGATGTCGACGCGAGCGGCAACGGCGTGGTGAACGGCCAGCGGCTTTATCAGCGGGTTCGCCAGCAAGGGCCGATTGTCGATCGCACCTTCGAAATCCGCTTTCCCGATCCGGTCGTGCGCGCGTATTCGTTCACGTTCGGCTGATATCTACCGCCAGCCGCCCGTAAGCTCGCGCTTCGCGAAGCGCGGGCTCAAGGCACGGGAAACTACTCAGGCTCACGGGCTACGATCGCGCTGCCGATCGTAGTATTCTC
>NZ_DATJWR010000070.1:0-13317 GCF_035501035.1 Paraburkholderia sp. | reverse complement strand
CGAGGACATCGCCGATCTAGTCGGTGCGATCAACATTCTGCCGCGGGGGGGACGCCGTGTTGCAGCCTGTGGAGCGATTGAACCCCGTGCCGGCGCAGTCGGGCCGCTCCGTGAGGCAGGAACTCGCCGAGGCGATCTGAGATGGGGAGTATCGTTTCAGACGCGGCAGGAATCCCCTCGCTATAGCTGCTATGGCGAGAGGAGGATGTCAACCGTTGCCACGAGCGAAGACTGCGCGCTTGAGCTTCTGCAACGTGCGATACGGCGTCACCAAGTGCAGCGCGGTCTTCGCGATGCCGGCCCAGTCGCGCCAGTTCAGCACGTTCAGATAGCGCAGTTGCAGGCGCAACGTCGAGACGATCTGCCGCCGCCGCTTTGTCGCGCTGATGCCGCCTTCGTTCAGCTCGTAGTAAAGCCCGAGCTCGGGCAGGTTCGCGCAGTCGTAGCGCTCCATCAGGCGCAGGAACAGGTCGAGGTCCTCGGCAGCCGGATACTTCACGCGATAGTTGCCCACCTCGATCACGGCATCCACGCGCAGCATCACCGAGGGATGCACGAGCGGCGAGCGCAGGAGGCGTGTGCGGCGCAGCGCGCGCGCATCGGCGCTCGGGCGCAGCATGAAGAGCGGATCGCCCGCGCGATTGACCACCTGCGTCCACGTGCCGAGCGCAGCGAGCCCCGGCTCGGCTTCCATCCGCGTGCGCTGTTTCGAAAGACGCTGCGGCGCGGCGAGATCGCCTGCGTCGATGCGCGCCGCGTAGCGAAAGCCGCGCGCCGCGAGTGCCTCGATGCCGGCCTGCAGCGCGCGCTCGATACCGCCGTTCTTCGCCATGCGCAACACCTCCACGCACATGCCAGGCACTTCGGGCGCGACGATCGGCACTGCGCTGCCGTCGTCGACTACGAGCGCGTAAATGGTTGCGTCCTCATCGAACGAGGCGAGCGTGCGGGCGACATCGTCCTGGCCGTTGTAGGCGGGCATGAGCACGGCGACGTCGGCGAGCGCGCCCTCGCGTGCCTCCCGCGTTGGCAGAGCGGCGGAATTCATCATGAAGCGAGCTTGAAGCGGATGTAGTAGAGGTTCACGCAGGCTGCCGCGAGATAGCCCGCTGCGAGCCCGCACAGCGCGCCATACGAGCCGAGCCGCGGGATCGCCACGAGATTCACGGCGAATGCCACGGCGAGCGCGAGCAGCCATTTCGCGAGCAGCACGAATTTCGCCTGATATTTGAGCACGACGAGGTTGCCGATGGCTTCGAGCCCGGCGGGAACGGAAAGCCACACGGCCCAGCGAAAAATGCCGATCGCGCTTTCATAGTCCGGCCCGAACACGCGGCCGATGATGAAGCCCGCGAGCGCGTCGAGCACGAGCGCGCCCGCCACCATGAGCGCGGCCGTCATCGCGAAGAGGCGCGCGAGGTTGCGGCGCAGTTGCGCGGTCTGCTGCACGCGATAGACGAAGGCGGGCGCGATGGTTTGCGAGAGCATCAGCGCGAGCGTGATCCAGTTCTCGTTGAGCTGCTGCGCGGCCGAATAGCGGCCGAGATCGGCGAACGAGATCGTGTGCTCGAGCATGAGGCGGTCGAGCTTCAGGAACAGATACATGCAGATGAGCCCGAGCCAGAACACGGTGCCCGCCGTCGCGAAATGCCTGAAGAGCGAGCGGTCCACGTGCCAGCCGAGTTTGCCGCCGTGCCGCCGCCGGAAATAGAGCACGAGCGCCGCGCCGATCGCGGCCGATTCGAGCGCCCAGAGCCAGCCGAAGGCGGCGGGCGCGAACGCCGCGCGCGCGAGCAGAAACACGAGCAGGGCCTTGATCACGGCGGTCGTCATGCTCGCGAGCAACTGCGGCTTGCTATACGTCATGCTCTGCAGCCAGGCGTTGATGACGCCGACGAACGGCTCGCGAAACAGCATCGTCACCGCGAGCCCGGCGAGCATGGCGCCGACGAGCGGATCGGTCGCGCGGAGCGCGATGCCGGCCCAGGTCGCGACGAGCGCCATCGCCGACACGCCGATGCGCAGCGCGAACGCGCTGCCGAGCACCGTGCCGAGTTCCTGCGGTGGGCGGCTGACGATGGTGGGCACGAGAATCTCGGCGCCGCACACCCACGTGATGGGCGCGAGCACGAGCAGCAGCGTGTTGGCGTACTGCCACTTGCCGAACACATCGGGGCCGAAGTAGCGCGCGAGCACGCCGCTGATGGCGATGGCGACGGCGATCTGCGTGACGCGCTCGAGGCCGAGCCACACGATGTTCGCAAACGCGCGCGCAACGTCGGGGTTGGCGAAACGCTTGACGCTCAGCATCGAGCCTCGCCGCGGCAGGAAGGGCCGAAAAAAAGCCGGGCATGCGGCGTGCGCAGGCTGGCGGCCATTATTTGCGAATATTTTGGCGATGAAAGCGGACGGCGAAGCATTAAAATGGGTGCATACCACTGCCGAAAAACGGCAATTATAGTTTGTAACGGATCCCACTCTTCGTAACGGCGAAGGCTGTCAGCCGCCTGACCTGTTGCGAACAGGCCGAATTCTCCGAATCTCCATTAGCACGGTGAACCCGACATGATTTCGAAATCGATTTTCAAGGCATATGACATTCGCGGCGTGATCGGCAAGACGCTCGACGCCGACACCGCGCGCGCCATCGGCCGCGCGTTCGGCAGCGAGGTGCGTGCGCAGGGCGGCGAGGCCGTGGTGATCGCGCGCGACGGCCGGCTCTCCGGTCCCGAACTGTCGCGCGCGCTGGCGGACGGCCTGTGCGAGGCGGGCGTGGACGTGGTCGACGTCGGCATGGTGCCCACGCCCGTGGGCTACTTCGCCGCGAGCGTGCCGCTCAAGCTCGTGGGCGGCGAGCAGAACGTGGATTCCTGCATCGTCGTGACGGGCAGCCACAATCCGCCCGACTACAACGGCTTCAAGATGGTGCTGCGCGGCAAGGCCATCTATGGCGACCAGATCCTCGCGCTCCATGAGCGCATCGTCGCGGGCCGCTTCGACGCGGGCGAGGGCAGCTATACGCAGTACGACATCGTCGACGCCTACGTGGATCGCATTGTGAGCGACGTGAAGCTCGCGCGCCCGATGAAGATCGTCGTCGACACCGGCAACGGCGTGGCGGGCGGTCTCGCGCCGCGTCTGTTCAAGGCGCTCGGCTGCGAGCTCGTCGAGCTCTTCACCGAAGTGGACGGCAACTTCCCGAACCACCACCCGGACCCGGCGCACCCCGAGAACCTGCAGGACGTGATCCGGGCGCTCAAGGAAACCGACGCCGAGATCGGCTTCGCGTTCGACGGCGACGGCGACCGGCTCGGCGTCGTCACGAAGGACGGCCAGATCATCTACCCCGATCGCCAGCTCATGCTGTTCGCCGAGGAAGTGCTCTCGCGCAATCCGGGCAAGGAGATCATCTACGACGTGAAGTGCACGCGCAATCTCGCGAAGTGGGTGAAAGAGAAGGGCGGCGTGCCGCTCATGTGGAAGACGGGCCACTCGCTCGTGAAGGCGAAGCTGCGCGAAACCGGTGCGCCGCTCGCGGGCGAGATGAGCGGCCACGTGTTCTTCAAGGACCGCTGGTACGGCTTCGACGACGGCCTCTACACGGGCGCGCGCCTGCTCGAGATCCTCGCGCGCGTGGCCGACCCGAGCGCGCTGCTCAACGGCCTGCCGAACTCGCACGCCACGCCCGAGCTGCAGCTGAAGCTCGAGGAAGGCGAGAACTTCGAGCTGATCGCGAAGCTGCAGAAGAACGCGAAGTTCACGGGCGCCGACGACATCCTCACGATCGACGGCCTGCGCGTGGAGTACCCGGACGGCTTCGGCCTCGCGCGTTCGTCGAACACCACGCCCGTGGTCGTGATGCGCTTCGAGGCCGACAACGACGCGGCGCTCGCGCGCATCCAGGCCGACTTCAAGCGCGTGATCCTCGCCGAGAAGCCGGACGCCAAGCTGCCGTTCTGATGCGCTGACTTGCGCAGGGCGGGTGCATGCCAGCCCGAATGCGGCGCCGTGCGGTTCGACCGCCCGGCGCCGCGACGTTTTTCTGCCCCGGAAAAGCGCACTTTCTCCCCGCTTTTTCCCTTAACTCCGCCGGGCATGTTCCCGGCGCGCTAAAATTGCGGACCTTTGAACCTGTCCGCCTATCCTGCCTTGAGCGTGCAAAAGATCCTCATCGTGCGCGTGTCGTCGCTTGGCGACGTCGTCCACAACATGCCCGCCATCGCCGATATCCGGCGCCGGTACCCCGACGCGCAAATCGACTGGCTCGTCGAAGAGAGCTTCCAGTCGCTCGTCGAACTCGTGAGCGGCGTGCGCCGCGCGATTCCGTTTTCGCTGCGCCGCTGGCGCAAAGGCCTGTTTTCCGCTGCCAACTGGCGCGAAATCGGCGCTTTCCGGCGCGCGCTCGCGGCCGAGAAGTACGACCTCGTGATCGACTGCCAGGGGCTCATCAAGACGGCGTGGGTGGCGAGCTGGGCGCGCGGCCCGCTCGTCGGGCTCGGCAACCGCACCGATGGCGCCGGCTACGAATGGCCGGTGCGCTTCTTCTACGACCGCTCGATCCGCATCGAGCCGCGCACCCACGTGGTCGAGCGCACGCGGCAACTGGTCGCAGGGGCGCTCGAACTCGCCGCGCCTTCGCCCACCGACGAGATCGACTTCGGCCTCGACACCCAGCGCGCCGCGCAGGCGCTCGCGGGCGTCGGGCTGAATCTGCCGGTGCCTTACGTGGTATTCGTGCACGCCACCTCGCGCGCGGACAAGGAGTGGCCCGCGCAGCACTGGATCGAGCTGGGCCAGGCGCTCGTGCGGCGCGGCGCGTCGCTCGTGCTGCCCTGGGGCAGCGAGGCCGAGCGCGCGACGAGCGAGCGCCTCGCGCGCGAGTTCGGCGAGGCGGCGATCGTGCCACCGAAGCTCTCGCTGCCCGCCGTCGTCGGGCTGATCGATGGTGCAGCGGCCACGGTGGGCGTGGATACGGGCCTCGTGCACATCGCGGCGGCGCTCAAGCGCCCGACCGTCGAGTTGTACAATTTCGCGACCGCCTGGCGCACCGGCGGCTACTGGTCGCCGCACGTCCTCAATCTCGGCACGGCCGGCCAGCCGCCCACGCTCGCGCAGGTGAAGGGCGCGCTGGCGGGCTTCGGATTGCTGTAGCGGCGCGCCGCCGCACGAAGGGCGCGGGGGCCTCGCGGGCTGCGGCCCGTCAAGGCGGGCCACGGGGGCCGCGGGTATAAGAGTCGGCGCGCGCGGATACATACAAGCGCGAGGGCCTGGCCGGCGCGAGCCGTGACGGACACCGAGTCGCGCCGCACCGCACGAACCGGCAGGCAATCAGATCCATCGCTTCCAGGGGCGACCATGAACGAATCCCAGATCATCGAAGTCACTTCCGCCGACTGGCACGGCCAGCTACTCTCGCAACCGCGCGAGACGCTGCTCGATGCGGTCGAGCAGGGCAAGGTGCTGTATTTTCCGAACCTGGCCTTCGCGATCGAAGGCGGCGAGCGCGCGCTGCTCGACCCCGCGATCGCCGACCCCAAGCGCAAGAACATCAGCCTCGACCCGAACGGCGGCGCGCTGCACGGCGTGCTCGGCGACACCGTCACGCAGTCGGCCGTGCGCGCGTTGATCGCGCGCTACCAGACCTGCGCGCGCACGCTCGTGGACGGCTTGTTTCCCGAGTACGACGGCAAGCTGCGCGTGGCGCCCACGAGCCTGCGCCTGCACCAGGTGGAAACGCGCCAGACATCGTGGCGCAAGGACGATTCGCGCCTGCACGTCGACGCGTTTCCGTCGCGCCCGAATTATGGCGAGCGCATTTTGCGCGTGTTCACCAACGTGAACCCTAACGGCGTGCCGCGCGTGTGGCGCGTGGGCGAGCCGTTCGAGGACATGGCAAAGCGCTTCCTGCCCAACATCAAGCCGCAGTTTCCGGGCTCGGCCTGGCTGCAACATCTGCTGCACATCACGAAGTCGCCGCGCAGCGAATACGACCATCTGATGCTCAACCTGCATGACAGCATGAAGGCCGATCTCGAGTACCAGAAGACGAGCCCGCAGGAGAGCATCGGCTTTCCGCCGGGCAGCGTGTGGGTGTGCTTCTCCGACCATACCTCGCACGCGGTGATGTCCGGGCAGTTCATGATGGAGCAGACCTTCTTCCTGCCCGTGAAGGACATGGTGCACCCCGAATGGGCGCCGCTCGGCATTCTCGAACGCCTCAAAGGCAAGGAACTGGTTTGAGCGCGAGCCCGAGCGTGAGAATGTGCATGAGTGCCTGCGGGCTGTCGGCGTCGGGCTTGCGCCTGTGCGCGACTGGCCTTTGCCTGATCGCATCTGACTTCTGCCTGTACGCATCTGCCTTTCGCATGTACGCATCCGCCTATTGGCTGTTCGTATCTGCCTGCCGCCGCGTGGCCGCGGCTTTTCGCATGACCCCGGCCGCCGCGGAGGCCAGATGCTGAGAGCGATCTATCGCGCGGCCTGGTGGCTCATCGCGCCGCTCGCGGTGCTGCGGCTTTTCATCCGCTCGCGTCGCGAGCGCGGCTACCGCGAGCATATCGGCGAACGCTTTGGCTTTAGCGCGGGGCGCCTGCCCGAGGACGACGCGCCGCTCATCTGGGTGCATGCCGTCTCGGTGGGCGAGACCCGCGCGGCGCAGCCGCTCGTCGACGCATTGCTGGCGGCGCGGCCGGACGCGCGCATCCTGCTCACGCACATGACGCCGGGCGGACGCGCCACCGGCGAACAGCTTTTCGGCGCGCGCGTGCTGCGCTGCTATCTGCCGTACGACATCCCGCATGCGGTGCGGCGTTTCCTGCACGCATGGCGTCCGTCTCTCGGGCTCGTGATGGAGACCGAGGTCTGGCCCACCCTCATCGACGAATGCAAGCGCGCCGACGTGCCTCTGGTGCTCACGAACGCGCGCATGTCGGCGCGTTCCTTCAAGCGCGCGGCGAAGTTCGGCGCCGGCGCGCGCGAGGTGTTCGGCGGCTTCACGCGCGTGCTCGCGCAGAGTCCCGCCGATGCCGAGCGCCTCACGGCGCTCGGTGCGCGCAACGTGGCCGTGCTCGGCAATCTCAAGTTCGACATGGCGAGCCCGCCCGCGCTGATCGCGCGTGGGCGCGACTGGCGCCGCGCGATCGGCGCGCGGCCGGTGTGGGTCGCGGCCAGCACGCGCGAAGGCGAAGAGGAACTCGTGCTGCAGGCGTTCGCGGCGCTCAATGAATCCGGGCCCAACGCCGTGCGTGATGCGCTGCTGATCCTCGTGCCGCGCCACCCGCAGCGCTTCGACGAAGTGGCTGCGCTTGTCGAGCGCAGGAACCTCAAGCTCGAACGGCGCTCACGCTGGGCGCCGCCCGGGGCTGCGGCGGCTGCCGCGCACGAGGGCGTGCGCGCGTTGCCCCACGACGTGAACGTGCTGCTCGGCGATTCGATGGGCGAGATGGGCGCGTATTACGCCGCGGCGGATCTGGCTTTCATTGGCGGCAGCTTGCTGCCGCTCGGCGGCCAGAACCTGATCGAAGCGTGCGCCGTGGGCGTGCCGGTGCTGATCGGGCCGCACGTGTTCAACTTCACGCAGGCCACCGCCGACGCCACGGCAGCCGGCGCGGCCTTGCAGGTGCAAGATCCCGCCGATCTCGCGCGCGCCTTGCGCGAGCTCTTCAACGACAAGCCGCGCCGGGTCGCCATGGGCGCGGCGGCGGCGGCATTCGCGTCGCGCCATCGCGGCGCGACGGCGCGCACGGTGGACGTGCTCACTACGCTGATCTGAGTCGCCGGCGGGCCGCCTCGTGCCCGTCGCGTAGACGGGCACGACGCGCGAAGGGGCGCAAAAGGGGGCAGAAGGGGCGCGAACGGGGCGCCGCCGAAGCCCGTCACGCGCCGATCAGCAATCCTTTCTTTTCGATGAAAGCGATCACCTGATCGAGGCCATCGAGCGCCTTCAGGTTGCACATGACGAAGGGGCGTTCGCCGCGCATCTTCTTCGCATCGCTTGCCATCACATCGAGCCTGGCGCCCACGAGCGGCGCGAGGTCGGTCTTGTTGATCACGAGCAGGTCCGACTTCGTGATGCCGGGGCCGCCCTTGCGCGGAATCTTCTCGCCGCCCGCCACGTCGATCACGTAGATCGTGAGGTCCGAAAGCTCGGGGCTGAAGGTGGCCGCGAGATTGTCGCCGCCCGATTCGATGAAGACGATGTCCGCGTCGGGAAAGCGCGTGAGCATCTGGTCGACGGCTTCGAGGTTGATCGAGGCGTCTTCGCGGATTGCCGTGTGCGGGCAGCCGCCCGTTTCCACGCCCATGATGCGCTCGGCGGGAAGCGCGCCCGCGACGGTCAACAGGCGTTGGTCTTCCTTCGTGTAGATGTCGTTGGTGATGGCGACGAGGTCGTAGCGCTCGCGCATCGCCTTGCAGAGCATTTCGAGCAGCGTGGTCTTGCCGGAGCCGACCGGCCCGCCCACGCCGACGCGCAGCGGCGGCAGTTTCTTCGTTCGTTTGCTGGGTGCGTGCGAATTCATGGTTCGTAGATAGCGTGCGAAATGAGGTGCGGGTTCAGGAGCGGAAGAGCCGCGAGTATTGCGATTCGTGCCGCGAGGAGAGAATGCCGAGTTGCGGCGCGAAGGTGTTGAGCGCTTCGGGCGGCGTGGCGAGCGCGCGCGTCACGGCGGCTTCGATGGCAGGGCGCAGCGCGACGATGATGCGCTGGCCCGCGAGCTGGCCGAGCGGCACTGCCTTGAGCGCGGCGGCCGTCTGGTTCTCGATCCAGCTGAACGCGTAGGCGGCGAGCGCGGCCGCGGGTGCGGCTTCGTGAGCCCAGGCGGCGAACGCGAAGGCCGTGGGCTGCGCAACGGGCGTCATGCGCTCCAGCGTGGCGCGCCGCTGCGCATCGCCCCATTCGAGCTGCGCGCAGAGCTGGCGCAGCGACCAGCCCATCTGCGCGGTCTCGCGCCGCAGTTCCGCCGATTCGCGGCTCGCAATGAATTCCTCGTTCGCTTCGATCAGCGCGTGGGCATCGTGGCTGCGCCAGCGTTCGAGCTGATGCGCGACAAACGGCAGCTCGCCGCGCGCGAGCACGTTCGCGAGGCCGCCCGCGATCCAGTGCGCAGCGTCGTCGGCGTTCGTGACGAGTTGCGCGTCGATTGCCGCTTCGAGCCCTTGCGAGTAGCTGAACGCGCCGATGGGCAGCGCCGGCGAGGCCAGATGCAGCAGCGCGGTGAGCTCAGCGATGTTCATGGGTGCGGTCGTGCGCGTGACCGTCGCAATGACCGTGATCGTGTCCACACTCCGTGCCGTGGTCGTGATCATGGGCGTGGTCGTGGTCGTGGGCGTGGGCGTGATCGTGATCGTGAGCGTGCCCGTGGTGCTCGTCGTACACGCGTTGTGCGAGCGCGTAGTCGTCGGCGAAGGTTTCGTCGTGGCCGTGGCGATGGCCGCCGCCGTATGCGCCCGTTTCAGGCTGAAACGGCAGCAAGGCCCGCTCCACCTGCGCGCCGAGGCGCTTGAGCATGTCTTCGAGCACGGGGTCGGCTTCGAGCTTGAGTTCGTCCGCGCCCACTTCCACCGGCGTGTGGCGATTGCCGAGGTGATACGCGGCGCGCGTGAGCGTGAGGCGCTCCGGCGCGCGCACGAGCAGCACGCTTTCGGCCGCCGCGATCACGCGCACGAGGCCGCCGTCGTCGGCCACGAGCATGTCGCCGTCGCGCAGCACCGTGCCGCGCGGCAGCACCACGCCCACTTCCTCGCCCGTGTCGAGCGTGGCCGCGAAGCGGCTCTTGCAGCGCGTGTCGTAGGGCAGCGTGAGCGTGGGCGCGCGCTTGACGAGCACCGGCGCGAGCTTCGCATTGAGTCGTTTGTCGATCGTACGCATGTCGAAACTTCAGAACAGGAAATAACGCTGCGCCATGGGCAGCACCGTGGCGGGCTCGCAGGTGAGCAACTGGCCGTCTGCGACCACCTGGTACGTTTCGGGATCGACGCTGATCGAGGGCTGCCACGCGTTGTGGATCATGTCGGCCTTCGTCACGCTGCGGCAGTTGCGCACCGCCACCACGCGCTTTTGCAGCCCGTAGCGCTCCGTGATGCCTTTGTCGAGCGAAAGCTGCGAGACGAAGGTGAGCGAAGTCTTTGCGAGCGCGCGCCCGCGCGTGGCGAACATCTCGCGATAATGCACGGGCTGCGGCGTGGGAATCGAGGCGTTCGGGTCGCCCATCTGCGCGAGCGCGATCATCCCGCCCTTGAGGATCAACGAAGGCTTGATGCCGAAGAACGCCGGCTCCCAGAACACGAGGTCGGCCCATTTGCCGGGCTCGATCGACCCCACTTCATGCGCGATGCCGTGCGTGAGCGCGGGATTGATCGTGTACTTCGCCACATAGCGCTTTACGCGGAAATTGTCGTTGCGCGCGTTGTCTTCGGGCAGCGCGCCGCGCTGCACCTTCATCTTGTGCGCGGTTTGCCACGTGCGGATGATCACTTCGCCAACGCGCCCCATTGCCTGGGAATCCGAAGAAAGCATCGACAGTGCGCCCAGGTCGTGGAGGATGTCCTCGGCGGCGATGGTCTCGCGGCGGATGCGCGACTCGGCGAACGCGATGTCCTCGGCAATCGACGGGTCGAGGTGATGGCACACCATCAGCATGTCGAGGTGCTCGTCGAGCGTGTTGATCGTGTACGGGCGCGTGGGGTTCGTCGAGGAGGGCAGCACGTTGGCTTCGCCGCACACCTTGATGATGTCGGGCGCGTGGCCGCCGCCGGCGCCTTCGGTGTGGTACGTATGGATCGTGCGGCCCTTGAACGCGGCCACGGTCGCTTCCACGAAGCCCGCTTCGTTGAGCGTGTCGGTGTGGATCGCGACCTGCGTGTCGGTGGCGTCGGCCACGGTGAGGCAGTTGTCGATGGCGGCGGGCGTCGAGCCCCAGTCCTCGTGCAGCTTCAGGCCGATCGCGCCCGCGGCGATCTGCTCCTCGGCGGGCAGCGGCTGGCTCACGTTGCCCTTGCCGAGAAAGCCGAGGTTGATCGGCCAGCCATCGGCGGCCTGCAGCATGCGCTCCATGTGCCACGGTCCCGGCGTGCAGGTGGTGGCGTTGGTGCCCGTTGCGGGGCCGGTGCCGCCGCCCAGCATGGTCGTCACGCCCGAGGCGAGCGCTTCGTCGATCTGCTGCGGGCTGATGAAGTGGATGTGCGTGTCGATGCCGCCTGCCGTGACGATCTGGCCTTCGCCCGCGATCACCTCGGTCGCGGCGCCGATGGGAATCGTCACGCCCGGCTGCACGTCGGGGTTGCCCGCCTTGCCGATCTTCCACACGCGGCCGTCCTTGATGCCGATGTCGGCCTTCACGATGCCCCAATGGTCGACGATCACGGCGTTGGTCACGACGGTGTCGGCCACTTCGGCGTGAGCGCGCTGTGACTGGCCCATGCCGTCGCGGATCACCTTGCCGCCGCCGAACTTCACTTCGTCGCCGTAGACGGTGTAGTCGCGCTCGATCTCGATGAGGAGTTCGGTGTCGGCAAGACGCACGCGGTCGCCGGTCGTGGGGCCGAACATCTCCGCGTAGGCGCGGCGGCCGATCTTCAATGTCATGTCGGATTCCTGATGAATTCGAAGCGTGGGTGCAGGCGGGCGCCGTTAGAGCGGGCCCATCACCTTGCCGTTGAAGCCGTAGACGGCGCGCTCTCCTGCCAGCGCCACCAGCTCGACGGTGCGCTCCTGGCCGGGCTCGAAGCGCACGGCCGTGCCCGCCGCAATGTTCAGGCGAAAGCCGCGTGCGGCTTCGCGCTCGAACGAGAGCGCCTCGTTCACTTCGTAAAAATGGAAATGCGAGCCGATCTGCACGGGCCGGTCGCCCGTGTTCGCGACCGTCACGGTGACCGTTTCGCGGCCCGCGTTGAGCTCGATTTCGCCGTCGTCGATCAGCATTTCGCCGGGGATCATGCGCGCCTCGCTCAAGGAATCGGATGGTGGACCGTGACGAGCTTGGTGCCGTCGGGGAAGGTGGCTTCGACCTGGATGTCGGGGATCATCTCGGGCACGCCTTCCATCACGTCCTCGCGCGTGAGCAGCGTGGTGCCGTAATGCATGACCTCGGCGACGGTCTTGCCGTCGCGGGCCGCCTCCATCAGCGCGGCGCTGATGAAAGCGACCGCCTCCGGATAGTTGAGCTTGAGGCCGCGCGCGCGCCGCCTTTCGGCGAGCAGTGCGGCGGTGAAGATCAGGAGCTTGTCTTTCTCGCGTGGCGTGAGCTTCATCGTTCTGGTTCGGTTGGGGCAAGTCTGCCGGCGTGGCCTGTTCGAAGCGAATATGCGCGCCCAGCAAGTGCATGGCGGGCGGCGATCCAGCTTACGGGAGCGAGTTTACGGACAGCTTGCGGCCTTGCGCGCGGCGCGCACGAGTTGATGCAAGCTCACAGCAAGCTGTGTGCCAGGAAAGGGGCAGCGTGGGTGCACTGTTTGCGCGGCGATTTTGCACCCCCTTGACACTGCTGCGTCGCGGCATTGCTCATCGATGCGCTTTCCCGCACCGCGATGGTGCGCGCGACGCGTGCTCAGGTGGTCCAGAGGCGCAGCGGCGTGGCCTTCACGCCGTGCACGACCGGACGCAAT
Organism: Paraburkholderia sp.; assembly: GCF_035501035.1. Lineage (GTDB taxonomy): Bacteria > Pseudomonadota > Gammaproteobacteria > Burkholderiales > Burkholderiaceae > Paraburkholderia. Next base: position 714 of record NZ_DATJWR010000070.1, on the reverse strand, counting down.
GCCGTCCAGCACTGCGCGAGCGTGTGTTGCAGCGGCTCCATCGAACGCGCGACCACGCGCACGAGCAGCACGCCGGGCGCCACGCAGCTCGCGCCCGAGCGCAGCGTGTCGTTAAAGGGCAGGGTGGCCGCGAGAACCTGCGCGAGCGCCTCGTTGCAGGCGGGGCCGATCGCCCACAGCACGCCGAAGGCCGGGTAGCCGGCGAGGCCTTGTGGCGCGTCGCGCAGCGGGTCGGCGGCGTCGATCAGCGCGCGCTCGAACCACAGCAGTTCGTCTTTACCCTCGTCGCCGGAAGCCGCGCGCGCCACTCGCGTGAGCGCGCGCAGCATGCCCGCCGACCAGCGCTCGCCCGCGGCCTGGCGGCCCAGTTGCGTCGCGTCCCAGCCGATGGCCGTGGCGCCCGCGCCGAGCGTAAGCGCGAATTCCAGTTCCGCGTGCGCATGATCGAACACCAGGTTGTTCTGCGGCAGCCAGTCGAGCTTCGTGCCCGCGCCCATGCGTACCTTGATGCGCTGGCGCGCGACGCGGCCGTTCGACTTGTACCACTTGGTCGCGCCCGGCGTAGTGAGCACGGCGTGCGCGCGCTCGCCCACGTTCACGTCGATGTCGAGCCGGTCGCCGCCCGCGATGCCTGCGGGCGGATGCACGATCACCGCGTGGCAGATTGCATCGCCTTCGGGGTAGAGCGGGCGTTGCACGCGCAATGGCCCGACG
>NZ_DATJWR010000069.1:0-147594 GCF_035501035.1 Paraburkholderia sp. | reverse complement strand
AGCTTGCAAAGGGCCAGAAGCCAGAACACGTACACATACGCGTCGATCTGCGTGATTTCCAGCGTGTCAGGATCATTAGGCTTTGAAATATCGTTTTCAATGAACACATCAAAGCGCTTGATGACTTCTGGAAACTGCTCCCGCAATTCCTCGATGGGTTGCCCAGCGGTGTAATTGAGCAGTAAAAGCTCCAAATAATGCCGTGCGATGGACCATCGAAGATTTGATGGTCCGGTCGGTGCCATAGGCCGGCCTGAGGTTAAGGCCTCAGCAGATTTTTGTATTCCACGTTCATAAGCTCCTTTCGTTCCAGAATATTCCTTTTCAGTCAGATATTTCTGCCGTCTCTGCTTTGAAAAATCCATAGTTGCTTATCCTAGTTGTAACCATTATCTTGAGTTTGTTGCGGAGCTGCCTCGGGTTCTGGCCGATCAATCTTCATGCTCGCCTGGTCTACGTCGATAAAGACAAACAGCTTCGACTGCGAGCCAACTGGACCGGGGAGGCAGATAAAAATCCATCGAGCGTAACCATCGATGTCGATCTCCCTCTGAGTGTCCGCTACATCATCCTCCGTCATATTTCCACTTTTTACATTCCTGTTTAACGCCTGCTCAGTTCTAGGGGTAATCCACCTAGTTCCCATCTGCGTTCCGTCTTTTTGTGTCTCACCAAGACTCCGCTGCGCGGCTTTTTTTATACCCTCGTCATCGCCGGACTTGAACGACTGGTCGATGTTCTTCGCCTCGAACACCACGAATCGCGGATAGGTCGGCTCGCCGGATTCAGGATTGGTGTAATTGTACTGAGGCTGCGGAGGGCGAGCCGTTTCAGGGATGAACTTCAACTCGCCGCCCGGTGCCGGCTGCGCCACGTGCGGCGGAGCGGGGTTCGGCGCGTTCATCGGCGGAATCTTCTCGAACAGGCCGTCCAGTCCCTTGCCCTTCGGCGGATTGATCAGGCGCCTGTACCTGAGCGAGTCCTCCATGAGGGTGTAGCCATTGTTCTCGCACTTCTCGCCGTTCTGCTTGTTTTTCTCGATCTGCGGCAGGCTCACCACAGTCTGCGTGTTCGGAACCAGCTTGACCTGCTCCTGCGGCGCGGGAATGGCAAGCGTATTCTGATGCGCAAGCGCCTGCTGTTTTTGCCTGGCTTGCAGATACTCCTTTTCTCCGTCGTTGAGGCTCGGGGAATAGGTAAGCAGTGCGATAGTCCGAATGACCGGAAATTTCGTGATCGCTTCTATCGCCAGTCTCAGGGCCGACTTCTCAGCCTGACCCTCAGCAATCGTCGTCCCTGTTTTCGCCGCGTCACCGAGCCAGCTGCTATTGTCGGGTACAACGAAGGCAAGCGCGCCACTTGCGGCTCCACTGAGTTTCTTTTCCTGATCGGACAGAATTTTTAGCCATGCGTTCGCTTCAGTCTGCGTCTTTTGCTGGCCCGCGCCCCAGTCGAACCCCTCAACATAGTTCTTTGCGTTTCCGTAGGCGTGAAAGTGCATGAACGCGCGAACATCGGGCCACTTCCCACCATCGTCCACGATTCCGAGAAAGGTACGCGCTGCGCCGTAGCTCGGCATAAAACCGGAAAAGAAAAAGCTGATCTGGTCGGACACGAGCGAACGATTTCCGCCCGACATCACGTAGCCCAGAAAATCACGCGTCAGGTGCAGGAAGTCGTCGGATTCGTGAAGCCCTTTCACTCGGGATACCCATAGCCCTGCAATGACGTCTGCTGATTTCAGCCTGCGCACTGTCTGGAGTGGATAAATGCGTGCAAGGAATTGCTCGATCTCTTCGGCCGCCATCACGACTGCGCTGCCCTGGTCAGCCTTTACGCTTTTTATCGGAATTGTTATATCTGCCATGCCCTTATCCTCTCAGGCTCTTTACCAGATCGATTGCTGCCTGTTCGTCGCTTGCGCTGCCCGTATAGCGGTTGGCCTGTTTCGGCGTCGCGCTCCACTCGCGCGCATCCTCCAGGAGTTCGCCCGTTGCCGTACCCGGAGGTACACCCTCAAGACGCGCGTAGCCATTCGCGTCGAGTTTGCCCGTCACGATAGAGCCATCACCGAGTGTGACCTTGTAGGGCGTACCCTTGACCGCCGCGATGTCGTCATACTGATGCGAGATTTCGAGGAAATCCGGTGTATTGCCAATCGGCCCCGGCAGCACCTGGCGTTGCGAGTCTGCGCCCTGTTTGCTCCATGTCGCGCCCTTTTCGAGAATCGTTCCGGGCGTCCCGTTTGTGATACCACTTGCGGTAATCTGGATATACGAGCCGCCCGCACCGATCCAGATTTCCTTGGCCGCTGTAATCACGACCTTTCCATTCGTGCTCGTTACCGCGAAATCCTTGAACGACTGGAGCGCCATTTCATCATTCTGTGCCTGCATCTCAACCTTGCCTTTTCCTGCAATGAGCCGGATGCCGGCCTGCTGCGCGAACAGTGAGACCATGCCGAGCACTGAAGCAAAGAATGACTTGGCCCCCGCGATGCTGACGTTGCCGCCAGCTGTCATGGCGACATGATCCCCCGCCATGATGTGCGCGCTGTCCGTTGCCGCCACGTGAACGTTGGCTGCGCTCGATATCGTGATATCGGGCTTTTGCAGTTCGGGGAAAGAGTCAGGGCCACTCGAAGCCTGCCCACGAACGGCGGCGTTGGCCTCCTTGATCGCATCCGACACGTCGCGCTGATTACCCGTATCGTCCTGTGCGCCGTGTTGCTGCGCGCGATGCGCCGAGTCCTCATGCAGGCCGCGCGCCTGGGTCAGTTGTGCGTGCGTCTCGGTCATGTCCTTGACCTTGCCCCGCGCATTGAGTCGCCCGAAGGTCGTAAGCACCAGGCCCTTTGCTGCGCGCAGTACGCCCCAGAAATCGGTCCGCACCTCGAAGCCCTCACCGCGCGCGTCCTGCCGTCCATCGTTGCCGTCGATGCGCGTGTTGAATCCGACACTCAGGCTCGACTTGCCGTGATCGCTCGCAAGCTGCGCCTGCTGTTGTCCGTTCGTGTCGTCCAGCGCCAGATGGTTTGAGGATGAGCCACCCTCCATGCGGCTGCGCATGCCCACGAGCCATTGATTCCGTGGTAGCTCCCACGCGGGCATGTTCGTGGCGTTGACAACGCTCCCGTACACGAAGGGCATGTCGGGATTACCGTTCACGTACCCGATAATGATTTCGCTGCCGATGCGCGGAACCGCAGTTGTGCCCATCTGCCTGTTTTGAGAAGGCTGCAACGGATAAATCCAGATGAATGAATTCTGGTCGTACTTCCCCTTTCTGTCGGGTACGAGCTGGCACCGGATGCGGCCATGTGCATCAGTCCAGATTTCCTGTCCCTCCGGGCCAGTGACAATCGCGCGCTCGGGTTGAACCGTGGGCCATTCTGTCTTGAAGGGCAGGCGGAAGTATTCGCGCACGGGCTGGACGACAAAATTCGTTTCGCACGTAAATTCCTGTGCTGTGCCGCTTGCCTGCCCGGTGTCCCTGATTTTCAGTTTCGCAGACACAACGAGCCATACCTGGTTGAACTTCGCAACCGGATATTCAGTCAGGTTGAACGTGTGCGCGGGAAGCAGTCCGCGCATGTTGCCGTGGCCCTTCGCGCGCAACCCGTTGCACCTTAACGACTGCATGCGCACGAGCGCCGCGAAACGCGCTTCCGCGTCCACATCATTGGGATGGGCATTCAGTCCCATTGCACCTTGTAGCGGCTGACTCACGTTGGCATAGGTGTAATACTCCTGATCTGCGTTGGCCGTATCGCGCGGGTGTGCGTCATTTCCGCGTAGCGGCGTATTCACGCGCGACATGCGGGGCTGTGTCTGGTCGTGGTCAACGGTCGTTACGCTGCCTTCGGTCTGCATGCTCGCAACTTCGAGCCGGTCGATGTGCTCTTCGTCAAAGCGGTTATCGGTCGAATAGCGCAGCGTTTCGTACGCTTCGCCGTGCGATCTGAACGATCCCAACGAGTCCGCAACGACAATCGCGTGTGTTCCTTTCTCGTGGCGGAACCACCAGAAAAGGCCGTTTGCCTCACACTGGCGCTGAAAGAACGTGAAGTCACTTTCGAAGTGTTGGCGGATCAGGTCGCGCTGAGGGTAATGGTCAATTAGAAGGGGGCCTTGTGCCTTCCAGTCCACTCCCATCGGATAGCGGGCAAGAATGGACTGCAGAACTTCTACAATCGTGCAATCCTGGAATATGCGGTAATTCCGGCCTTTCTTTGCCAGGGCCAAGGCCGGTTCAATGACGAATTGATAGACCATCGCCCGGTCGTCGCGGCGCACGAACCTGGCTTTCGTCACGCATCCCGAAATCCGGCGTATGTGGAAGCCCCGGTTGCCTCGCCCGCTATCTCCTGGCATGCCGGGAATAAATTCCCCCTTCCCAGGGACGTCGATGGATAACGTGACCTCGGTTCCGACGATGCTGTCGAGGTCGAACGTGATGACGTCGGGATACGAGGGAATGTCAATATCCGTTCGGCAATGCACGACATAGCGATAGGTCTTTCCGATAGCCTCGCGCCCCTCAACATCGACCGGAATCAGAACCGGGCGCGTCTTGTGCTCGTGGTCATCGGGTAGCGCCCAGCTATCAGGCGGCGACCATCGCGGCAGTGCTGGCCCGTCAATCTCGAGGTTACGCTCGGGCTTTTTGTAGACTTCGGGAATGCGGTCTGAATGATTTTTCATGGCGCTCCCAGGCGAGCGACACTGCGCGCGGTTACGGTGTTGTCCATGTGCGATACCTCTCGTTTGAAAAGGTGATGCGAGGGCGGAGCCGCAACGTTTCCTCCGCCTAACCGGATATATTGTTTTCCCCTAATTCGATTCATCTATCGGAGCAATCTGAAAATCGAACCAGATTCGATGCGCGCTGCATTTGATGAATTGGAAAGAGACATTTATTTGACCTCTGGCAAAAACTACCTAATATGGCCGTTAATCAGGACGCTCCGATGCTGTCGCTGAATCTCGAAGCCCGCGCAATGCGGGCTTTATCGTTTTCAACGTCTCCCGAACTTCCTCACCATGAGCGACTGTTACGCGGACACTGCTGCAGCCCTGCGCGACGCGGCTACGCCACGCGGTTGGGCTCGCGTGAGCCGCACTGTGCACTTACCAAGGGCGGCCTTGCGCGGGAGTCCGTCGAACCGCGACACGCTAAAATCAATCGTTTAGTTATCCTTCTATTTTGTTACGGCTGTGGCAGCGTAGCACCGTCCCTCGACAGGCTATGACTGCCCGGCATTTCGCCCGGCGCGGCCAGCGCGCCTGCATCAGGCTCACCGCATCGTGCAAGCAGCGCCGCGCGCGTGCGCTCGCGCAGGCTCGCCATCGCGCGAAAATCGGCGCCCTGCGCGTAGATCGGATCGAGCAATTCGATCTCGATGTTGCCGCGCTCCGGTATCCAGTGCCCATCGCGCAGTGCCAGGCGTGCGCCGCGCACCGCGACGGGCAGAACCGGGCGGCCTGCCAGAACCGCCGCGCGAAATGCGCCCAGCCTGAACGCACGCAGGCCGGCCGCGGCCACGAAGGTTCCCTCGGGGAAGAACAGCAGCGTTTCGCCGGCACGTGCGCAGTCTACGAGGCGCGCTTCGTCGGCGAGGCTCTGGCCATAGTCGTCGCGCGCAACGAAGCGGGTTCCGAGCGCGCGCAGCAGGCCGCCCACGAACGGACGTCCTGAAAGGTCCCGCTTGGCGACGAAGTGAACGGGTTGCGGCAGTGTGGCGAGCAGCACGACGACGTCGAGATAGCTCGTATGATTGGCGGCCAGTACGGGGTGCGCCGCCGCATCGAAGCGCTCGGCGCCGCGCAGCGTCGCGTTCAACCCGATTGCGCGCAATACCATGCGGCAGGCTCGAGCGGCTGTGCGCCAGCGGCGCGCGGGGTCGCGATCGACCGTCACGAGGAGCCAGACAGCGGAAAACGCGAGTCCGACGAGCGACCAGCACCAGGCACCGCGCGCGATGCGCCGCAGCCACGCACCGCCCGCATGCGCGAGCGGAACCGCATTGGCGGCAGCGAGCGCGAATGTTTGACGCCAGGGCGCGAAAGCGCCCGCCGGTTGCTCGGGCGCGGTGCCGTGACGCAGGCGTTCTATCGTCGCGGCCCGGCGGATCTTGCCGCCCGGCGTTCTGAGGATGGCGTGGGGCGCGACGAGCATCACCCGCTCGGCGGGTGCCCCGCACAGCCGCCGTGCGACGGCGTTCACGCGCGCTTCCAGATCGGCGCGCTCGGCGCTCTCGCGCAGCGAGGTTTCGACGATCAGGACGAGACGCTCGGTGCCAGCCAGGGGATCGGGCTCGCCGCAGGCCGCGACGCCGCCCGCCTCGACGCCGCTCAATTGCGCGAGCGCATGCTCCAGTTCGTCCGGGAAAATGTGGCGACCCGCGCGAATGATCAAATCCTTGGCGCGCCCGGTGATGAAAAGGTCCCCCTCGGCGAGATAACCCAGGTCACCGCTGTCGAGCCAGCCGTCGTGCGCGAGACGCGCGGTTTGCTCGGGATTGCGGTAATAGCCAGCCGTCGCGCTCGCGCCGCGAAACTCGATATGGCCAACGCGGCGCTCGGCGAGCGGCTGCCGCTGGTCGTCCACGATACGCAGCCCGGTATCCGCGAGCGGATAGCCGCAGGCGACGAGCGCAAGCGGGCCATCGTCCTCGCGCGCCTTGACGGCTTCGCTGCGCGTACTGAGCGCCTCGCGTTGCACGTAGTCGACGCGCAGGCCGCGCGAGGGCGCAGGAAACGTGACGGCAAGCGTGTTCTCGGCGAGGCCATAAACCGGCGTGATGGCGCGCGCGTCGAACCCGAACGGCGCGAAACGCTCGGCAAAGGCACGTAGCGTATCCGGATTCACGGGCTCGGAACCGCAGAACGCGAACCTCAACGAGGCGAGATCGAGCCCGGCGAGCTGGCGCTCGGGCAGGCGCCGCGCGCACCATTCGTACGCGAAGTTGGGCGCGGCGGTGATCGTCGCCCGGTGTCGGGAGATCGTCTCCAGCCAGATGGCGGGACGCGCCAGAAACGCGAGCGGCGACATCGCCACCAGCGGGAAGCCGAAATAGAGCGGAGCGAGCCACGCGCCGATGAGCCCCATGTCGTGATAGAGCGGCAGCCAGGTCACGAGCTTGTCGCTGGGCTGCACCATCATGCGCTCGCCCATCGCGCGGATGTTCGAAAGCAGATTCGCGTGGCTCAGCATCACGCCCTTGGGCTCGCCAGTGCTGCCCGAGGTGTACTGGAGGAGGGCAAGGTCGTGCGGCGCGGTGCTGACGAGCGGCGCCTGCTCGTCGTTTTCGCGCGGCGGCGGGGCAAGGGCCGCGCTCGTGACGATCTGGCGCAGCGTCGGGACCTTCAGTCTGAGCAATTGGGCAACGGGGCCCAGCAACGCCGAAGCGATCAGCGTGGAAACCTCGGCGTTCGCAAGGATCGAGGCGTGGCGCTCGACGTGTTCCTCGAGCTGCGCCAGGCTCGTGGGCGGATAGATCGGCACGGGCACGGCCCCGCACAGCATCAACGCCGCGAAGGCGATGAAATAGTCGGCGCCGGTTGGCAGCATGAGCGCGACACGCGCGCCGGGGTCCACGCCGAGTGCACGCAGGGCGTTGGCCGCGCGCGCGGCGCGCTGAAACAGCGCCCCGTAGGTGAGTTCCGTGGAGGCGCCGTTTTCGACGAGCGTGAGATGGAGCCGGTCCGGGTGCCGCTGCGCGTGCCATTGGAGCACTTCGGCGAGCGTCTCGGCGTGGCCGGGTGCCTCCAGCGAGGGGGCGCTTCGCGGTTCGGACTGAGGCATCGCGCGGGGCTCGGCCTCACGCGGCGCGGCCTCTGCGCCCAGTTCGATCGCCTTCAGGAGATCCGCGGGGGTAACCGCGGCAAACGCGTCGGGCGGCAGGCGCACGGCGAAAGCCTGCTCGATCCGCTCGGCAAGTTCGGCGCGCGCGAGGCTGTCGAAACCGAGATCGCGTTCGAGTTGCGTACTCATCGAAACCCGCATCGAAACCCGCATGGAAAGGCCCGTCGAATCGCGGCCGAAATCGTGCGCTTCGCCGTGCAATTCCGTCGCGAGCGCAGCGATGAGTCGCAGAAGGCGTTCAGCGCGGGTGTCGTCGGGCGGCGTATTCATGGGGTGCCATCGCACAGGTGAAGCGGGGAGGGATCGCTCAACGCGGCACCCAGTACATGCCCGCGCGGACATACAGGCGCTTCACGGCGCCCCATGCGATGCGGCGTGCCGCTTCCTCGCGGCGCGGGTCCAGGGCGTGGTCGGCATAGGCGTGGTTGAACGCGGCGCGGAAGATGTCCTGCGCATGCGGTGGCAAATGATTGCGTACGCCCAGAGGCAGGTCGTCGTTGGTCAGGTAGGGCATGGCGCAGAGGTGCGGATCGCGCACGAAGTCAATGGGAGCAATGGAGAGGCTCGCGCGTGCGGGCGCACCGGCGTCTGATTCAAGTCAAGGGAAGCGCGATCTGGCCTGCGCACACGCGCGCTTGTGCGCCGACGCCCCCGTGCCGCAGAGATTTCTGATTCAGGTCAATTGCGCGCGCGGCACCGCCGTTAGATTGAGCGAGGAATTCGGCCTGCCGTGCGAAGCCGCGCGTCGCGGATCTGGAGACGGCACTCGATCGATCAGGAGATTGACATGAGCGACATCCATCGGAGCTTGCTGGTTCAGCCAGTGCCCATGCTGGGCGTGGGGATGCGGATGATGCAACTGGGGTTCGACGAGCTGCAGGCGGCGCTCGGGCTGCAAGCGAAGCGCGTCGAGCGCGACCGTGCCGCCGTCCAACACGCCTGCGACGCCCTGCTGGATGCGCGCACCTACGATATGGGGACCTTCGTCAATACATGGCAGGCCCTGACGCGCGAGTACTTCGCGGCCAGTGCCGCCCTGTTCGAGCAGAGCCAGGACCTGGCCATGCGAAACCAGACGGCACTCGGAGCCTTGTTTCGAGATGCGGTGCTCGACTTCGAAAAGGTCTGCGTGCGCGCTCAGGCTCAGGCGTCGCCGCAGGCCGGCGCCGTGCCGCAGGCGGCCGACTGGATGACTTACCTTGGCCGATTCGCGGGCGTGCACCCGAACGGCGAGGCGGCGCCTGCGAAGTCCGCAAGCGGCCCCACGTCTGCCAACGCGTGATTATCAGGAATCCGATTGAATTGATGACGCAGGCGCGAACGGAGCACACCATGAAAACCGATGCGCAGTTGAAACAAGACGTCGTGGACGAACTCGAGTTCGACTCCGGTCTGGACGCGGCGCGCATCCAGGTCGAAGTGGCGGACGGGGCGGTGACGCTCGGCGGGTTGGTGCCGACGTTTGCCCAGACACACGCGGCCGAACGCGCCGCGCAGCGCGTGAGCGGCGTGCGCTCAGTTGTGAGCCGCATGCGGGTGGAACTGCCGGCGGCTGACCGGCTCGGCGACGACGCGCTCGCGAACACGGCGCGCGCCGTCCTGCACTGGACCGTAGGCGTGCCGCAACGGGCCGTGGAAGTGGCGGCGGCGGACGGTCATCTCTACCTGAGGGGGACCGTGGAATGGGATTGGCAGCGTGAGCTCGCGATCCGGTCGCTCGTGCGGCTGCGTGGCGTGACCGGAATCACGAGCCGTGTGCAGGCGCTTCGGCGCATGGATGCGCGCAAGATCGGCGAGCGCATCCGCAGGGCGCTGCAGCGTTACGTCGAAGACGAGGCAGCTCGCATTCATGTCGAGATGAGCGAGGGCATCGTGACGCTGAAAGGGACGGTCGCCTCGGAAGCCGAACGCGCCGTCGCGCGCGGCACGGCGTGGACGCAGCCCGGCGTGTGCGCCGTCATCGACGAACTCGTGCTGGCATGACGCCAAGGAGAAGCGCCGTGTCCACGAGCCCCGAACCGAACGCTGTTCCGGCTTCCGGTACTTTCAGCGCTTCGGGTGCTTCCGGCGCTTCGGGTGCTTCCGGTGCTTCGGGTGCTTCCGGCGCTTCGGGTGCTTCCGGTGCTTCGGGTACTTCCGGCGCTTCGGGTGGTTCCAGCGCTTCGGGTACTTCCAGCATTTCAGGTGCTTCCGGCGCTTCCGCAGCTTGTACCGGATCCGCCGCCGCCACCGCTACGCCCGTGCCACGCACCGTCGGGCGCGTGAGTGCGTTGCGCGGCGCGGTGCTGGACGTCGTGATCGAGGCGGGACCGCTTCCGGCCGTCGAAGACGCGCTGTCGATCGTGCGCGACGACGGCTCGCGTCTCACCGCGGAAGTCGAGGCGCACCTCGGTGCCACGGTGCTGCGCGCGCTCGCGTTGCAGTCCACGGCGGGATTGCGGCGCGGCGAGCGCGTCGAGGCGTACGGCGGCCCGCTCGAGGTGCCCGTGGGCGACGCGGTGCTAGGCCGTCTGCTCGACGTGAGCGGCACGGCGCGCGACGGCGGGCCGCCGCTCGACGCCCACGCGCCGCGCCGTCCTGTTCATCGCGCGGCGCCGCCGCTCGCGGCGCTGCATGGTTCGACCGAGATCTTCACGACCGGGATCAAGGCGATCGATCTGCTCGCACCGCTCGCGCAGGGCGGCAAGGCCGCGATGTTCGGCGGCGCCGGCGTCGGCAAGACCGTGCTGCTGATGGAGCTGATTCATGCGATGGTCGAGCGCTACCAGGGCATCTCGGTGTTCGCGGGCGTGGGCGAGCGTTCGCGCGAGGGGCACGAAATGCTCGCGGACATGCGCGGATCGGACGTGCTCGCCCGCTCGGTGCTCGTGTACGGCCAGATGAACGAGCCGCCGGGCGCGCGCTGGCGCGCGCCGCTCACGGCGCTCACGATCGCCGAGTACTTCCGCGACGAGAAGCGGCAAAACGTGCTCCTGATGATCGACAACGTGTTTCGCTTCGTGCAGGCGGGCGCGGAGGTGTCGGCGTCGCTCGGGCGCATGCCTTCGCGGGTCGGCTATCAGCCCACGCTCGCGAGCGAGGTGGCCGCGTTGCAGGAACGGATCGTCTCGGTGGGCGACGCGGCGGTGACGGCCGTCGAGGCCGTCTACGTGCCCGCCGACGATTTCACCGATCCCGCCGTGACCACGATCGCCGCGCACGTGGACAGCATGGTCGTGCTCTCGCGCGCCATGGCGGCGGAGGGCATCTATCCGGCCATCGATCCGATCGCCTCGTCGTCGGTGCTGCTTGACCCGATGGTGGTGGGGGCGCAGCACGCGGCGGTCGCGATCCAGGTGCGACGGCTCATCGAACATCATCGCGAGCTGCAGGACGTGATCGCGCTGCTCGGCGTCGAGGAACTGGGCGCCGAGGACCGGCTGCTCGTGCAGCGCGCACGCCGCCTGCAGCGTTTTCTCACGCAGCCGTTCGCGGTGACCGAGGCGTTCTCGGGGCAGCCGGGCCGCTCGGTCGCGATCGCCGACACGCTCGCGGGCTGCAAGGCGATACTTGCCGGCGAGTGCGACGACTGGCAGGAGCAGTCGCTTTTCATGGTCGGCACGCTCGCGGAGGCGCGCGAGAAGGAACGCGCCTCCGCCACCGCTGGCGCGCTGGCGTAGGGGCACACGCATGGCCGGCACGCTGCTCGAACTGACGATCGCCACGCCGCTCGACCTGGTGGTGAACCACGAGGCGGCCGGCTCGGTGCGCGCCGAGGACGAGAGCGGTTCGTTCGGCATTCGGCCCGGTCACGCGGACTTCATCACGATGCTTTCGCCTTCGGTGGTGCGTTGGGTTTCGCCGGACGGAACGCACCGCTATTGCGCGGTGGACGGCGGCGTCATGACCGTATCGGGCGGAGGCAAGGTGGCCGTTGCGTGCCGCGAGGCGATCGTCGGCGACTCCCTCGGGCGGCTGGAGCGCGAAGTCGCGCGCGTGCGCGCGGCCCAGCTCGACGCCGAGCGGCGCGTACGCGTGGAAACCGTGCGCCTGCATGCGCAGGCGGTGCGGCAGATGCTGCGCTACCTGCGCGGCCCCGTCGTGCCGGACGGGCAGGAGATTCCGGCGGCCCAGGAGCGCGGGCGATGAACGATCCGTCACACGAGACCAACCACATGGCGCGGGCCGCGCGCGACGCAGCCGAGCGCGAGGCGCGCGGCCGCGCGCAGCCCGAGCCGTCGCTCGGCAACCGGCTCGGGCAGATCGGCATTCTCGGCTGGACCATCGTGCTGCCCACGCTCGCGGGCCTCGCGATCGGCCACGTGCTCGACCGCTTCTTCGGCACACGCGTGTTCTTCTCGGCGCCGATGCTCATGCTCGGCGCGGCCGCGGGCCTCTGGTTCGCGTGGAAATGGATGCATCGCCAGGAAAGGGGTAATCAGGATGACTGATCATTGGTCGATCTGGACCTGTGTGGCGGACCTTGCCGCCGGAACGGCGCTCGGTGGCGCGCACTTCGCCGCGCTGCGCTGGAATGCACGGCTCTTTGCGGCGGGCCGGCTGGGTGTCGCGCTCGGCGCTCAGGCCGTGCGCTGCGTGCTGACCGCGCTGCTGCTGTTCGCGCTCGCGCGCGTGGGCGGCGCGGCGCTGCTCGCGGGCATGGCCGGACTGCTGGTCGCGCGCCAGGCGGCGCTGCGCATCGCGGTGCTGGCACGATGAGAACCTCGCCGCTTGCCACCGCGCCGCTCTGGCATATCGGCGCGCTCCAGGTCACGGCGCCCGTCGTCGTCACGTGGGCCATCATGGCCTGCATGGCCGCCGCCGCGATACTGCTCACGCGACGGCTTGCGCTTAAGCCCTCCAAAACGCAGACCGTGCTGGAACTCGTCGTCACGACGCTCGACGCCCAGATTCGCGACACCATCGAAGGCGACCCCGCCCCGTACCGCGCGCTGATCGGCACGCTCTTCCTGTTCGTGCTGGTGGCGAACTGGTCGTCGTTGTTGCCGGGCGTCGAGCCGCCGACCGCGCACATCGAGACCGACGCGGCGCTCGCGCTGATCGTGCTCGCCGCGACCGTCTTTCACGGGCTGCGCACGCGCGGGCTGCGCGGCTATCTCGCGACCTTCGCCGAGCCGAGCTGGGTGATGATCCCGCTGAACGTCATCGAGCAGCTCACGCGCACCTTTTCGCTCGTCGTGCGCCTGTTCGGCAACGTGATGAGCGGCGTGTTCGTGGTCGGTATCGTGCTCTCGCTCGCGGGGCTGCTCGTGCCGATTCCGCTGATGGCGCTCGATCTGCTCACCGGCGCCGTGCAGGCATACATTTTCGCGGTGCTGGCGATGGTGTTCGTCGGCGCCGCGGCGGGCGCGGCACGCTCCGACGCCGGCCATCGCGCACAGGGGCAACCATGAACCTCATCGAAATCGTCAGCATCGCCGCCGCCGCGCTCGCGGTGTCGTTCGGCGCCATCGGGCCGGCGCTCGCCGAAGGCCGCGCCGTCGCCGCCGCGATGGACGCCATCGCGCGCCAGCCCGATTCGGCGGGCACCGTCTCACGCACGCTGTTCGTCGGCCTCGCGATGATCGAAACGATGGCGATCTACTGCCTCGTGATCGCCCTGTTGCTGCTGTTCGCCAATCCGTTCGTCAAGTAAGGCGGCGCCATGCATATCGACTGGTCGACGCTCGCGCTGCAGACGGTCAATGCTCTCGTGCTGGTCTGGCTGCTCGCGCGCTTTCTGTTCCGGCCCGTGGCGGATATCGTCGCGGCGCGGCAGAAGGCGGCGCAGGCGCTGCTCGCGGAGGCCGAGTCGAGCCGCCGGGCGGCGCAGGCCGAGCAGGCCGCCGCGCGTGACGAAACCGCGCGGCTCGCAACCTCGCACGAGGCGGCGCTGCAGGCCGCCGAGGCGGATGCCGAAGCGCACAAGGCCACACTGCTCGCGCAGGCGCGCGCCGAGGCCGCACAATTGCGTGCGCAGGCCGAAGGCGAGATCGAGCGCGAGCGCGCCGCGCAGGCGCGAGCCATCGAAGACGACGCCGTGAGGCTCGCGGTGGAGATCGCGGGGCGCCTGCTCGATCGCATGCCGCCAGAGGCGCGTGTGCGGGGCTTCATCGGCGGCACGGCCGAAGCGCTGGCGAAGCTGCCGCCCGAGGCGCGCGCCGAATTCGGTGCGCATGGCGAGCCGCTTGCGCTCGCCGCGCCGCGCGCGCTGAGCGCCGACGAACTGGCGGCCTGCGAGGCGGCGTTCGGCGCGGCGCTCGGGCGCGAGGTCACGCTGCGCGTGCGCGACGATCCCACGCTGATCGCCGGGCTCGAACTCACGGGCGCGCACGCGGCGGTGCGCAATCACTTGCGTCACGATCTCGACGCGATCCGCGAGGCGCTGCTGGAGCACGGCGGTGTGCGCCGCTGAGTCCGAATCACGGTGGCTCACGCGCGCGCACGGCGCGCTCTCGCGCGTGCGCTTTGCCGCCGAGGCCCAGACGTTCGGTTGCGTGGAGCGCGTGGCCGATGGGGTTGCGCGCATCTCGGGGCTGGCCGACGTGGCGCTCGACGAGACGGTGCGCTTCGCGAGCGGCGCGACTGGGTACGTGCGCACGCTCGACGCCGATTTCGCGAACGTCGTGTTGCTCGACGGCGCGGCGGGCGTGGGGGCCGGCGAGCGTGTCGAGCGCACGGGTGCCGTGCTTCACGTGCCGGTGGGCGCGGACCTGCTTGGGCGCGTGATCGATCCGCTTGGCCGGCCGCTCGACCGTGGCGAGCCGCTCGACGATGGCGGCCGGAGGACATGGCTGCCGGTCGAGCGTCCTGCGCCGGCCATCATCGAGCGGGCCGCGGTGAGCGAGCCGCTCGAAACCGGCGTGCTGATCGTCGATTCGCTGTTCGCGGTTGGACGCGGCCAGCGCGAGCTCATCATCGGCGACCGGGCGACGGGCAAGACCGCGCTCGCCGTCGACGCGATCGTGAACCAGCGCGCGAGCGACGTGATCTGCGTCTACGTCGCGGTGGGCCAGCGCGCCACGGCGGTGCAGCGCGTGATCGAGGCCGTGCGCACGCGCGGCGCGCCGCATCGGTGCATATTCGTGGTCGCGCCTTCTTCGGCTTCGCCCGGCATGCAATGGATCGCGCCGTTCGCGGGCTTCTCGGTCGCCGAGTATTTCCGCGACCGCGGCCAGCACGCGCTCGTCGTGATCGACGATCTTTCGAAGCACGCGGCCACACACCGCGAGCTGGCGCTGCTCACCGGTGATCCGCCGGGCCGCGAAGCGTACCCTGGCGACATCTTCTATCTGCACGCACGGCTGCTGGAGCGCGCGGCGCGGCTGAGCCCGGAGCTGGGCGGCGGCTCGCTCACCGCGCTGCCGATTGCCGAGACCGACGCGGGCAATCTCTCCGCCTACATTCCGACCAACCTGATTTCGATCACCGACGGACAGCTCGTGATGGACGCGGCGCTCTTTGCTGCGAACCAGCGGCCCGCGGTCAACGTTGGGTTGAGCGTGAGCCGCGTGGGCGGCAAGGCGCAGCCGAAAGCGCTGCGCGAGGTGGCGGGGCGGCTCAGGATCGACTACGCGCAGTTCCTCGAGCTGGAGATGTTCGCGCGCTTCGGCGGCCTCACGGACGCGCGCGTGAGCGCGCAGATCGCGCGCGGCGAACGGATTCGCGCTTTGCTCGCGCAACCGCGCTTTAGCCCGCTCGGCGCCGCCGAGCAGATTGCGCTGCTCGGTGCGCTCGCCGACGGCGAGTTCGATGCGCTGCCCGCGAATGCCGTTGCGCACGTCCGCGAGCGGCTCGCGCAGAGAGGCGCGCAAACGCCGCGGGACGCTCCGTATAACGAAGCATCACAGAGCATAGCCGCGCTGCGCGAGCAGGTGCGTGAGGGTATCGCGGGTATTGCGGGCAGCGCGGGTAGTACGGGCGGCGCGGGCGGCAGTGGCAGCACCGACGGCGCAGGTGGCACAGGTGGCGCAGGTGGCGCAGGTGGCACAGGCAGCACAGGTGGCACAGGTGGCACAGGTGGCACAGGTGGCACAGGCAGCACAGGTGGCACAGGCAACACAGGCAGCACGACGCCCGATAAGGGGACACCATGAGCGGCAAGCTCGGCGAGATCGAAGCGCGGATCGCGGCCACTCATCAGCTCGAAGCCGTGGTCGGGGCCATGCGCGGGATCGCGGCGTCGCGCTCGCGCGACGCGCACGCACGCCTTGCCGGCATCCGCGCGTGTGCGGCGGCGGCCGGGGCCGCGATTGGGGAGGTGCTCGCGTTCGCCCCTTCCAGCGCATCGGCAAGCGCGGCGCTCGCGCAAGACGGTGCCGAGGTAGGCATCGTCATCGGCTCGGAGCAGGGCTTCGTCGGCGGCCTGAATGACCGGATCGCGAGCGAAGCGCTAGGGCGCCCACGCAAGCGCGCATGCCAGTGGCTGCTGGTCGGCACACGGCTCGTGAACGCATGCGCCGAGCGCGGCCTCAATGAAGCGTGGTCCGCCCCCATGGCCGCGCATCCGGCGGCGGTTCCGCGTCTCGCGGCCCGCGTGACCGATGCGCTCTACGCAAGTCTTGCGGACGGCGAGCGCGCAACGCGCGTAACGGTCACGCACGCGCTGCCAGGCGAGTCCGGGCTGCGCATCGTGCAGCGCACGCTCATCCCGTTCGATTTCGCACGCTTTCACATGACGCCGCGCGCGCTGCCGCCGCTCGTGAACATGGCGCCCGCGCGGCTGCTGACGGGGCTCGTCGAGCTCTACATCTCCATCGAGCTGTGCGAGGCGCTGATGCTCTCGTTCGCCGCCGAGAACGAAGCGCGTGTGCGCGCGATGCTCGCCGCGCGCACGAACGTGCAACAGCGGCTCGCGGGGCTTTCGCAACAGTATCGCGCGATGCGCCAGGACGAGATCACCTCGGAAATCGTCGAGCTGACCACGGGGCGCGAAGCGGCGCAGCGCGCCATGAATTGATCGACATCAGCCTTGCGGCGTCGCCCTGCGCGAAGCTTGAGGCGGCGTGACCTGGCATGCGCTCGAACAGGAGAAGGCGATGAAATCCGATGAGGCATTGAGAGAGGAAGTGGTATGCGAACTCGCGTGGGACCCGGCGGTAGATGCGTCGCGCGTGGAGGTTGGCGTGCAGGATCGCATCGTGACGGTGTCGGGCGCGGTGTCCGGCTACGCGCAAAAGATGGCTATCCAGCGAGCCGTCGAGCGCGTGGCCGACTGCCAGGCCATTGTCATCGAGCTGACGATCGAGCCGCCGCCGGCCCTCGTGCACCCGGACGTCGATCTCGCCGAAGCCATCGTGGTCGCGCTGCGCTGGCAGGCGGGCCTTGCCGAGAGCCAGGTTCACGTCGAGGTGGAGCGCGGTTGCGTGACGCTCAGCGGCGACGTGGACTGGGGCTATCAACGCAATCTGGCCGAGAAGGTGGTGAGCCGCATGCGCGGCGTGATGGGCGTGGCCAACCGGATCGAGGTGCGCAACAGCGACGCCGTGGCGCACGTTGCCGAGCACATCTCGGCGGCGCTCGCGCGCCGCGCGCAGCGCGAGTTCGCGGGCATCCACATCACGGTGGAGGGCGGCGTGGCGACGCTGAGCGGCACGGTGTCGTCGCTGCGCGACCGGCGTGCGGCATGCGGCGCCGCGTGGGCGACGCGCGGCGTGCGGCGCGTGGTGGACAAGCTCGTCGTCGCGTGAGCGAGCGGGCGTGAGTGCATGTGGCCACGGGCGGGGCGATCCCCGCATGATTGACGTGTGTCAATCGGATGGCGGCGGGAACGCGCACGATGGACCTGCCAGCGCGGCTACGCCACGCGGCGCGTTTTCGAAAGGAGTCCCTGCCATGCAGAAACACCTGATCGTGGTCGCGCATCCGGTGGAAGACAGCTTCACCATGAGCGTGGCGCGTGCCTACCTTGGGGAATTGATACGGGTAGGCCATGACGTGCGAGTTCACGACCTGTATCGCATGGGGTTCGATCCCGTGCTCTCCGCGCAGGAGTTGACCGAGCAAAGCGACGTGCACGTTCGCATGGCCGACGTCGTGATCGCGCAGAAGGACGTGCTCGCGGCGGATGTCGTGACGGTTGTCTATCCGCTGTGGTGGATGGCGATGCCCGCGATGATGAAGGGCTACATCGACCGCGTGTTCAGCCGGGGCTTCGCGTATGAAACGCAGCCGGGAGGCGTGCACGGCCTGCTCTCCGGGCGCCGCGCCGTCGTGGTGACCGTCTCGGCCGCGCCGCTGGCTTCGTTCATGGCGGACGGCCGGTGGCAGGCCATGCAGTTGCTGCAGGATACGCACGTTTTCCGCGCATCCGGTTTCGAGCTGATCGGGCACCTTCATTTCGACGAAGTCGGCCCGTCCATGCCTGCTGCCACGGCCGCTGCCCATCTCGCGCAGGTACGTGAGTTCGTCCGTGGGCATTTCGCCCCGGTGCCGGCGGCATGAATCACAGAGGACACGAACCCGCGGCGACCTGCCTCAAGGGTTCGCGTGCGGGGCGAAATCAGGAGTGGAGTGCGATGAAATCCGATATGGAATTGAAACATGACATCGAGGCCGAGCTTGCCAGCGACCGGTCGATCCAGCCGGCGAATATCGGGGTGGAAGTCTCGAAGGGCGTGGTGACGCTGTCGGGCCATCCGTCGAGTTACGCGGCGAAGCTCGCCGCACAAAGGGCGGCCGTGAGGGTTGCGGGCGTGCGCGGAATTGTCGTCGAGATGGAAGTGCGCGTGCCGCGTCACGATGAGCGCAGCGACGAAGACATTGCGAACACGGTGCGCTCGATTCTCGAATGGACCGTCGGCGTCAACAATCAGGACGTCCAGGTGGAGGTCGAGAAGGGCTGGGTCACGCTCATCGGCGAGTGCGACTGGGGCTACCAGAGCCACGCCGCGGAGCGCGCGATCTCGCATTTGCGCGGCGTAACCGGTGTGACCGACAAGATTCGCATTCGCGGCGAAACCTCGGCCGAAGACATCGCACGTGGGATTCGGGCCGCGATTGGCCGGCACAGCGAACGCGAAGCCAGGCACATCGAAATCAAGATCGACGGCACCACCGTCACCCTGACCGGCAAGGTCGCCTCGCACGCCGAGCGGCAGCTCGTCTACGGCGCGGCCAAAGCGACGCCGGGTGTGCGCACGATCGTCAATCTGCTGAGCGTCGAATGAACCGTGCTGCCTGGCGTCCGAGGCGCCCGGCAGCGCAAGTCATACGGGTTGCACGGGTCACGCGTGACGGCAATGCAGGAGGCACTCCCATGTATCGCTTTTTTCGTCGATTCGAACGGCTGGCGTTCGGGATCGTGACGGCTTCGGCCATCGTATGCACGGGCTTTCTCGTGATCCACCGGTTCGGTGATGCGTTGATGCCCGACTTCGTGACCCAGCAAGCGGCCGATGCCGGCATTCCGTTCGCGCTCGTATGCGAGGAAGCGACCCAGGTGGGTTCATGCGATCAACTGCTGACCGAATTGAAGGGGGCGAAATGAACGGCGCTGCGCTTTGCACACGCGAGGTCGCGACCTGCGACTCGCAAACGTCCATCGTCGAAGCGGCAGCGCGAATGCGCGAGCGGCACGCGGGGGATCTCGTGGTGGTGAGGGAGGACGATGGCGTGCGCGTGCCGCTCGGCGTGCTGACCGATCGCGACATCGTGCTGGCCGTCGTGAGCCCGGACGCCGCGGCGGGCAAGCTGTACGCCGGCGACGTGATGTCGACGCCCGCGGTAGTCGCCCAGGGCGACGACGATATCTGGCTGCTCGCGAGGCGCATGCGCCTGCATGGCGTGCGCCGGCTGCCGGTGGTCGGCGAAGACGGCGGGTTGATCGGCATCGTCTCGCTCGACGATCTGCTGCATGCCGCAGCAAACCTGCTCGACGAACTGCGCCTCATCGCGCAGCGGCAACAGCATTTCGAAGAGAAGCGCCGCAACTAGCGCGGCGTGGTTCGCTTCGGCGCAACCTTATGGAGGTGGCCTTGAACGCACCATCACGAATCCTCGTGGTCTTCTATTCGCGCAGCGAGACCACGGCGGAGGTTGCCGGGCGGCTCGCCGCCGAACTCCAGGGGGACTTCGAACGGCTGCACGAGGTGGAATTCCGGCGGCGCGCGGGACCTCTGGGCTTCCTGCTTTCGATCCTCGACGTGGTGCGCGAGCGCCCCGCGCACCTGCAGCCGATGACGCACACCCTCTCCGATTACGACGTCGTCCTGATCGGTACGCCGGTGTGGGCGGCGCGCGCGTCGACGCCGGTCGCGACGTGGCTTTCGCTGCACTGGCATCAGTTGAACACGGTGGCGTTCTTCTGCACGATGGGCAAGCGCGGCAGCGAAAGCACGCTCGCGCAGATGGAGCGGCTCGCGCGGCGCACGCCGATCGCAACCTGTGCGATCTCCGCGCCGGACATACAGGGCGACGCGGCAGTCGAAAAGGTCGCCCGCTTCGTGCTGACGATCAAGGACGCCCTGGCCGCGCGCGAGCGCGAGGCGGCGCACCGATGACCACGGCCGAGCGGGGCATGCGCGAGCGGCGCTTCGATTACCTGCTCGTGGGCGGCGGCATTGCGAGCGTTTCGGCGGCGCGCACGCTGCGTCACGAGGAGTCCGGCGCGAGCATTGCGATCCTGTGCGGCGAGCCGGTGCTGCCGTACCGGCGACCGCCGCTCACGAAAGGCTTCCTCACCGGCAAGATGGGCGCCGCGCGGGTCACGATTCACCCGGCCGACTTCTACGAGAGGCAGGACATTGCGTTGCTGCTGCACGCGAGGGCCGCGGCGCTCGATCGCACCGCGCATCTCGTCCAGCTTGAAGCCGGCCGCGCGGTGGGCTACGGCAAGTTGCTGATCGCCACGGGCGCGTCCCCGCGCATGCTCGACGTGCCCGGCGCCACGTTAGCGGGCGTGCATCGCGTGCACGATATCGGCGACGCCGTCGCGCTGCGCACGCATGCGTGCAGCAAGCGCCGGGCGCTCGTGATCGGGGCCGGCTTCGTGGGCGTCGAGGCGGCGGCCGCGCTGCGCGAACTGGGCCTCGAGGTGACGCTGGTCGAGCGCAGCGGGCAAATCTTCCCGCAGTTGCATTCGGCCCTGCTCTCGGCGCGCTTTGCGAAGCTCTGCGCGCAGCATGGCGTCGAAGTGCTGACCGGCCTCACGGTCGAGCGCTTCACCGGGCAGGGCGGGGTCACGGGCGCGGTGCTGCAGGATGGCCGCGTGCTTGCGTGCGATCTGGCCGTCGTCGCGACCGGCGTGTCGCCGAATTGCGCGTTCCTGGCTGGCAGCGGCATCGAGGTGGCCGATGGTGTGCTCGTCGACGAATGCCTGGAGTCGTCCGACCCGGACGTGTACGCGGCGGGCGACGTGGCGAACTTTCCCGACCCGGTGCTGGGCGCGCGCCGGCGCGTCGAGCACTGGGACAATGCGGTGCGCCAGGGTCGCCTCGCGGCTCGCAACATGCGCGGCGCACGCATGCCGTACCGCGACGTGTCGATCTTCTATGGCGACGTCTTCGACGTGCCCTACAACATCCTGGGCGATCCGTCCGATGCCGATGAGGTCGTCGAGCGCGGCGAATTCCCGCAGCGGCCTTACTCACTGGTATTCACGAGGCACAACGTGCTGCGGGCGATGTTCTCGATCGGCGCGCCGGCCGACGAAGCGCTCGCCGCCGAAGAGATGATCCGCCACCGGCGCAATCTCGCGCGCAGCGGAGCCGCGCTCGCGCAAGCGGGCTCGCGGCTGGGCGCGATGCCATTGCAGACCGTGCTCATCCTGCAGGGCGGCGGCGCGCTCGGGGCGTTCGAGGCCGGGGCGCTCGCCGCACTGGAATCGCATGGCATTCGTCCGGATATCGTCTCGGCGGTGTCCATTGGCGCGTTCAATGGCGCGGTCGCGGCGAGCCACCCCGGGCATGTGGCCAAGGCGCTCGACGCGTTCTGGCGCGAGCTGTCGATCGAGGGCATCGCCACACCGCCATCCTGCGCGCACGTGCGCCAGACCGAGCTCGCCTGGCATCTCGCGCTCTTTGGCGTGCCGAATTTCATGCGCCCGCGCTGGTGGCTGGGCGCCCCGCACGCCGGCAGCTTCGCGCCTTGGTGGACGAGCTACTACGACACCCAGCCGATGCTCGCGCTGTTGCGCCGCTACGTCGATTTCGACGCGCTCGCGGCGAGCCCGACGCGGCTCTTGCTCGGCGCCGTGGACGTGGCGAGCGGCGAGCGACGCATCTTCGACAGCTACGTGGACCGCCTGACGCCCGAGCATCTGCTCGCAAGCGGCAGCCTGCCGCCCGCGATGCCGTGGACGAAGGTTGCGGGCCGCGCGTACTGGGACGGCGGCATCGTCAGCAACTCGCCGCTCGATCTCGTGATCGAGCGCTGTGGCCAGGTGGCGGGCCGCGTATTCGTCGTCGATCTGTTTTCCGGCGAGCGGCAGCTGCCGTCGAATCTGTTCGAGGTCATGCTGCGCCGGGACGAGATTGTCTACGCGGACCGGGTGCGGAACGATCTGCGGTTCGAGGAGAACGCCAATGACTTTCGCGATCTCGTCGAGCGCATCACGGGCCAGCTCGACGCGGCGACCGCCGCGCGCGTGCGCCAGTCGCCGGAATTCATCCGCCTGATGGGCAGCCGCGCGCCGGTGCAGATCCACCGCATCGCGCTCGACGGCACCGGCATGGGTTGGGCGACGTTCGCGCGCGACTTCGATTTTTCGGCGGAGTCGATCGCGGCGTTGCAGAAGCTTGGCCGTGCTGCGGCGTTGAAGGTGGTCGAACCGGACGAAGCGAAGCCGCGCAGCGGCGAGGCGGCCGCCGACCATGAGGACGAGATGTGCAAATAGCGCACGCTGATGCAGGGAGATGCAAGCGAGAGGATGCGGGTAGCCCGATGCAGTACTTCGACGTATGCAACGGCGACGCGGACGGCCTGTTCGCGCTGCATCAACTGCGCCTCGCGACGCCGCGCGACGCGGTGCTGATCACCGGGCGCAAGCGCGACAATGCGCTGCTGGGGCGCGTACCGGCGAGCCATGGCGACCACGTGACGGCGCTCGACCTCTCGTTCGACGTCAATCGCGCCGCCGTGCTCGCGCTGCTCGCGCGCGGCGTGACGGTCGACTATATCGACCATCACATGGCGACCGACTTGCCGCGCCACCCGCTGCTGCACGCGGACATCGATACGGCGCCCGACGTTTGCACGAGTCTGCTCGTTGACCGGCGCCTGGGCGGCCGTTTTCGCGCATGGGCGGTAGCGGCAGCGTTCGGCGACAACCTGCCGGACGCCGCGCACCGGCTCGCCGGGCTCGCGGGCATCGATCCGGACGACGAGGCGTGCCTGCGCGAGCTGGGCGAAAACGTGAATTACGCCGGCTATGGCGACTCGGAAGACGATCTGCTGGTGGCACCTGCGGCGCTGTACGCGCTGCTCGCGCCGTATGCGGATCCGCTCGATTTCGTCGCGGCTTGCCCGCTGCTCACGACGATCGGGCAGGCGCGGCGCGACGACCTGAAGCTTGCGTGTGCGCAGCGCCCGTCGGCGGCCTCGGCGGGCGCCGAGGTCTACACGTTGCCACGCGAGCGTTGGGCGCGCCGGGTGCGGGGCGCTTTTGCGAACCGGCTTGCTCTCGCGGCGCCCGAGCGCGCGCATGCGGTGCTGACGCCCGCAGCCGATGGCTTCTGGACCGTGAGCGTGCGCGCGCCGCTCGCGGCGCCGTTTGGCGCGGACCGGTTTTGCCGGGCCTTCGGCGGAGCGGGGCGATCCGGGGCCGCGGGCATAGGCCGCCTGCCGCGCGCGGCGTTCGATGCGTTCGTTGCCGCGTTCCGGCAGGCGTACCCGGACCCGCGATAGCTGGACCGCTGATTCGCGGCCCGGTAGCAAGGAAGTCGCAATGTAGCCACCTTCGAAGCATCAATGTGAATCGACCCGGTGAATCCCCAAACGAGTTTGCAACGCCTTATGAACCTGATCCTGACCTCACAGGCCTTCCGCGACGGCGGCGAGATTCCGGCCCGCTACACCTGCACGGGCGCAGACGTGTCGCCGCCGCTTGCGTGGTCTGGCGTGCCTGCCCACGCGAAGAGCCTCCTGCTGATAGTCGATGACCCGGACGCCCCCGATCCTGCCGCGCCACGAATGACATGGGTCCACTGGCTGCTCTACAACATTCCGCCGACCAGCGTGGGTCTGCAAGAGCACGTCGGGGCGGACACGCTGCCGGCGGGCACGCTTGAAGGAACCAATGATTTCCGGCGCACCGCCTATGGCGGCCCGTGCCCACCCATTGGCCGTCACCGCTACTTCTTCAAGCTCTATGCGCTCGACGAGGTGCTGCCCGATCTCCGCCACCCTTCGAAGGCTGTACTGGAAAAAGCGATGAAAGATCACGTGATCGGCGATGCGCAACTGGTCGGCACATTCCGGAAATGACGCACCACGCTGGATGCGCGCATGCCGCATTGAGCTACCGCACATATCGCAAGACGTGGCGTTTGATATGAGGCCGTTGGGGTTTGCTCGCGCAAGGTGTTTCGCATTACGTAATAACTGGCGAAGGCGCCGCATCAATCTCAGCGAGGGTACCGTCACCACCGTTCGCATAGAGCATGCGCGTGCTCATGGTATGTGGCGACGATATTGTCGTCGGCGTCAAGCGCGTGAATCGCACCCACACCGGTCGCCTCTTCGCCGATGTACGGGTGCATATAACCGCGTATCTCGGGAATGTGTTCGCTCAGAATGAAAAGGCGCTCGCCCTCGTAGTCGGCGAAATTCGGCGCGACCCGCAAGTCGGCCGCGGCCTCGCGGATGAACGGTTGTGCGTCCATCCCTGCGACTTCCATCCTGAAGCGACTGCAAGCGGCATCCCTACGCGTGGCCCACGCCGGCGATAGCGTGTTCAGCACCGCCGTCCTGCTTGACGACGCCGCTTTGCGCACCGGCAGGCGACGCGCTTGCGGGTACGCCCGCCTGCATGACCTCCGACACGCTCTTGCAGTAATGCATCGCATGCGAGAGGCAGGAGGGCAGCATCAAGCTGCCGATCGCCATGTATTCAGGCACGCTGCGCGTGAGTGCACAGCGCGCGGACGTTTCCATACAAAGCGCCAGCCAGTCGGCATACGCTTGCGTCTGAAGATTCGCGAGGGCCATCCAGGTGCCCGCGAGCGCTTGCGGCGTCGGGGCGTTCGAAGGCGTAGGCGAGGGTGATGTGGAACTGGACATGAGCATCTCCGGCATGAACGATTCCCCCGTATTTGCAAGCTGCGCTTTCGCAGCATTTCTTCGTAACGCTATCCCTCAATCGATTGCAGCAGTTGAGGCAGGTCAATGACGAAGGGCGTGGCGTCCCATGATTACCACGGGTTCAACAGTCCAACCTTCCGTTGCATCACAGCGAAATCTGCGAGTGATGGCGACAGATCGTGCGTTGGCTGGGTCCTGATGGAGAGGCGGCATGTCGAGGACGTTATCACGTTGATCGTGTCTGCAAGACACCATGTTGATGTCCGCGGAGGTCTTCATTGCGGGTGTGGCTCCGGCCAACGTCACGCCAGGCACTGCGGCAACGCAAGGCGCCGGGGCGGCCCCAGCCGCGTCGGCATCTTCGGCGGCGGTAAGGGGCGGTGCCGGAGGCAACGCCGCTTACCGCGGCGGTGCCCATTGCCTTGACCTTGCGAATCAACCATGCGGAAAGATCGCTTCAGGCGGAACCCCGCATGACGCTGGCGGAGGCGTTGCGCGGCCCGCTGGGTCTGACTTCAAGGCGGGGTTATGCCTGGCGGAATCCGGCGCCACGTAACGACCACAGCAAGCAGGAAAGCGACATAGGCGAGTACGAACACCCAACCCGGGAAGTCGTAATACAGCCACGCGCTCACCCAACGCTGGACGAAGCCTTGCGGGCCGGCGGCTCCGGTGCGCAAGTAGTCCTCCAGAACGGTGAGCGGGCACGGCACATCGAGCACAGCCAGGGTCGTCACGATGCCGATGGCGACGAGATGGGTCGTGCGGAAGACGCGATTGCGCGCCCATGCGAGCTTCAATCCGGCGGCTATCCACACCGCGATCAGTCCGCCGACGATGAACAGCACGATCAGCGCGTGCAGCACGAGAACGATATTGGCGAGCCAGATCATGGATGTCCGCCCGAGTTAATGGTTGGTCGACCTCTGCCGGAATTCGACTGGACGCACAGCGATTCGTGCGACGGGCTGGCGGCGTCAACTGCTGCATCGTGAGCGCTTGACGTACATCGATGCTCGTGCCCGGTCGGCGGCTTTAATAGATCGCGAATAGTGTGGTTTGACACGGTCGCCGGCCCCTGCTTGCGACTGTGCTCGTGATCATCTATGCAGGTCGTGCCTGACTAACCGGAAAGCGATATGCCCGGCGTCGTTCTCTCATTGCTCCTTTGCCGTAGGGGAGAGTCATGATCCGCCCGGAATTGAGGATCGTGTGCGCGGCGACTGCTGTCTTCGCCGCGCTGATCGGGCTTTATCGGGTGCTCGACGGTCTCGTGTTCGACGCCTGGTCGACGTTTCGCTATGGGGCTGCAACGCTGATTGTGGGTGTCGCCGGCTTCGTGCTGTCGCTGAACCCGGGCTCACGCGACCCCACCTGGCGCGACTTACTGGCGGGGTTGCATGTAGCCTGGCAGTCCGATCTGATCCGGATGTTGCGCAACGCGCCGCAAACGCTCGGTACGAATACCCAGCGCGGCAAGCCGGCGTACCAGGCCGTCGTACACGTCTTCGTCCATGTCGGGCGTGCGGGAGAGGATCCCGATGGGGTCGCCATCCTCCATGCGGCGAACCGTGTAGCGGTAATCAGGATCCACGTAGACGGTGACGACCATCACGTCGAATGGCCACATGATCCTGACTCGCCATTTCCCTCCGCCGCTGCCGGGCACGACGCTCGCGACCAGTGTCCCTCCCGTCAACGGCTGGTCGAAGCCGAAGCGTCTTCCGAAGACCGAGCTTGGCGTCGCGCAAGCAGCGAGAAGCACGAGGAGTGCGGCTATCGACACGCAACGCAGAAGACGGCAGATCGCAAGACTGGACCCAGGCGCGGCGCGGGTAATTTCCCGGTCGCCGGGTGAATCGCTGGGCAGTTGCCTCGTGTTTCCGTTGTGGCCGGCGAGCGAGAGATGCGGGTCGCACGCCGTGCGACGCGGCCAGCGGCAGCTGCGCACGGCATGCACCAGGTAGAAGGGGCGCCACGTTTCGCGATCGGACCACCGTCAGGTAAGTCTCCGCGACACGGTTGCAGGCCCGATCGGTACGCGCGTCGCCTGACCGGGCCGCATGCCGGGGCACAAGGGCCGCCTCGCTGCCGCGCTTCGAGCACGGTGCAAGGCGTGCAGCCTCGAATGCCCAGACATGTACGGCCTGGAGCGGCCAGCGAACGCGCGTTCCCGTAACTTGCCGCTGCCGGGACCGCTTGAATGCGCAGAAACGTGGCGCTTGAAAAACAGAATGGACGAGGATGCGGCGCGCAGACTGATCTATGTCAATCATGTCGGGCAACGATCATTTGAGTGCGCGGTGCGCGGCAAGAAGCGGATAGTCGTTGTAGTCCGCCGCGCCGCCGCCGAAGTACGTGGCGCGATGGGGCTTGCTTCAACGCGCGAGATCGGGATAGAGCCGTGCGCACACGGCAACCAGCACGACGAGCGTTGCGGCGAGCACGCCGGCGTCGAGCGCGAAGTCCGGGCCCGTGACGCTGGCGAAGCCTGGCAGCAGCAGCCGGCGCAACGCGTCGACCTGGTAGGTCAGCGGATTCGCTTCGGACACGATCTGCAGCGCACGCGGCATTAGCGAGGTGGGATAGATTGCGTTGCTCGCGAAAAAGAGCGGCATCGTGAGGACTTGCCCGACGCCCATGAAGCGCTCACGCGTTTTGACGATGCAGGCGATGATCAGCGAGAAAGTCGAAAAGACGGCCGCGCCCAGCACGACGAAGAACGCGACGCCTGCGACCGAAAGCGGGTCGATGCGCAGATGCACGCCGATCGCGAGCGCGAGCAGCATGACGACGGCAGCCTGGACGAGCGCGCGCACGCCGGCGCCAAGGGACTTGCCGAGCACGAGCGCCGAGCGCGGCGTGGGGCTGGCGAGCAACTTGTGAACGATGCCGAGATCGCGCTCCCAGATCACCGAAATGCCGTTGAAGATCGCGATGAACAGCACGCTTTGCGCGAGGATGCCGGGCGTGAGGAAGTCGAGATAGGGCGCGCCGCCCGTGTCGATCACGCGGCCCCGGCTCATCACTTGCCCGAACACGAGCAGCCACAGCGCGGGCTGGATCGCGCGCGTCGCGAGCTCGGTGGGATCGTGGCGCAGCTTGCGCACCTCCATCGCGCCGATAGCGAATGTCTTCGCCACGAACGCGACCAGCTTCGGGCGGCGTGGGCCGCCCGCGGCGGCCTGCGTGGTGTCAGCCGAGGCGCTGACTGGTTCTGCGGGTCTGGGAGACTTCATCGTAAGCTCCGGCGAGCGGCGCCTCGTCGCTCGTGTAGTGCTCGAACACGTCCTCGAAGCTCGCGTTCGGACCGATCGCCGCGCGCAGCGCGGCGGGCGCGCCGATGGCCGCCACGCGCCCGCGGCTCATGATGGCGACGCGCTGGCACAAATGCTCGGCTTCCTCGAGGTAATGCGTGGTGAGAAGGATCGCGGCATTGAAGCGCGACTGCAGCCGCTCGACCTGCTCCCACACCGACTGCCGCGCGACGGGGTCGAGCCCGACCGTGGGTTCGTCGAGAAAGAGCACGCGTGGACGGTGCAGCGTGGACTGCGCGATTTCGAGCCGGCGGATCATGCCGCCGGAGTAGGTTTTCACGAGCCGTTGCGCGGCGTCCTGCAACCCCATGAAGGCGAGGGCGCGGCCTATGCGCTCGGCGCGCTCGGCGCGCGGGATGTCGTAGAGCTGGGCGAAGACGAGCAGGTTTTCGTAGCCGGTCAGGTCGCCGTCGGCCGAAAGGGCCTGCGGCACATAGCCGATCATTTGCCGCACGCGGGCGGATTCGCGCACGACGTCGAAGCCGCACACGCTCGCCTGGCCCGCGCTCGGCGGCAGCAGCGTCGTGAGCATCTTGATGACGGTCGACTTGCCGGCGCCGTTGCGCCCTAGCAGGCCGAAGGTCTCGCCGGCGTCGACCGTGAGCGTCAGCGAGTCGACGGCCGTGACCTCGCCGAAGCGGCGGCAAAGCGCATGCGTCTCGATGGCAGGAGCGGACATGGCGGCGTGACGGGTGCGTGGTGAAAGACGAGGTCATTGCATGATGGCGGTCGCCCTCACAAGGCGATTGATCTGACTCAAATAGGTGCGACCTGGCGTGGCCGGATACGGAAGCCGGCATGCAGTGCAGTGCGGCGCTGTATCGAATAACCGGGCGATCTGCGGCGCGCAACGCGCCGTCGTACATCGTGGCGATATCAGCCCGGTGAGACGCCTGACTTGCGTGGCGCCGCATGCCGCCGTGGCTGGGCCGCTTCGGCACGAGCGAACGCCGCCTGCACCGCCGGATGCACGTCATCGCGCCAGCGCTCGCCGGTGAACAGGCCGTAATGGTCGCAACCGTCCACGTCGAGGCGCTGCCGCGCCCACGGCGCGACGCCGCTGCACATATCGAGCGCCGCGTGCGTCTGTCCGGCGCCGGTGACGGCGTCGCGCGTGCCTTCCACGGTCAGCAGCACGACGTCATGCAGCGCCGCAGGCTCGACGAGCGTGTCGCTCACCTGCCACGCGCCGTTCGCGAGCAGGGCGCGCTGAAACACGATATCCACGGTGTCGAGAAAATATTCGGCCGGCATGTCGAGCAGCGCTGTGTACTCGAGCAACGCACGGCGCGCTTCGGCGAGCGCGCCGGCGTCGCGGCGCGAGGCCGCCTTCCCGTAGCGGTCGACCAGCGAGACATAGCGATGCGGGTAGACCATCGCGATCTCGGCCTGCTGGAGGTAGGTCGGAAACACGTGGCGGCCGTGCCCGGCGAACCCGGCCGGCACGATGTCGATCAGGTGGCGCTGACACCAGTCGAGCGAATGCGAAGCCGCCGCGAGCCCGAGCGTGCTCGGGTTGATGCGCGCGTCGAGCGGGCCACCTATCAGCGTGATGCTCGCGCTCGGCGCGCATCCGCGCTGCGCGCGCAGCGCGAGCGCCCCGAGCGCGGGAAACGTGGATTGGCAGACGGCGATGACGTGCAGCGGCCGCCCGTCCCGCGCAAGGCCGTCGATGAAGTCGTCGAGCATCGCCACGTATTCTGCGAGGCCGAAGCGCCCGGCGGCGAGCGGCACGTCGCGCGCGTTGACCCAGTCGGTGATATAGACGTCGCCGTCGGCGAGCAGCGCTTCGACCGTCTCGCGCATCATCACGGACGCATGGCCGGCCAACGGCGCGCACAGCAGCACGGCGCGCTGCGCGCCGGCGCGCGAAAAGCGCTGCAAATTGCAGAACGGCGTTTGCGCGACGATACGTTCGTGAACGTCGCAGTCATTCCCATCGAGCGCGATGGTGTCGATGGCAAACGACGGCGGCCCGGCCGCAAGACCCAGCAGGGGCTCGTACAGATCGGCGTAGCACGACGACGCGGCATGGGCCAGCGGCGGCATGGGCCACGCGTCGCACGCCTGGCGCGCGAACTGCGTTGCCTCACGCCAGGCGCGCAGCCATTGGCGCTGTTGCTCAACAAGGGCGTACCAGTACCACATTGTTGACCTCGATGATTCGCAGCATGCTGTGGAGATTGCCGCGCGCGCCGACCTTGCCGGCGCGCCCGTGAGTAGCCTATGCGGCGCCCGCATGCATGCGGGCAATGGCCTCCGCAATGAGCGGCGCGCTGTCGAGCACGGTGAGCCGCTCGAGCAACGGTCCTTCCGGTACGCGCCATGTCGCGACGCTATCGGTCACGACCACGCTTGCCAGCGCGCCGTTGCCGAGCCTCTCGCACGCATCGCCGAGGAAGAGACCGTGGGTCGCGGCCGCATGCACTTCGCTCGCGCCCAGTGCGCGGCAGTGGGCGGCAACCTGCGCAATCGTCGCGCCGGTGCCGATCAGGTCGTCGACGATGATCGCACATCTGCCTTCCAGATCGCCGACGATCGGCTTGCCCGTCACGATGCCGCCTGCGCGCAGCTTGCCAGCGAACGCCGCCTCGACCGGGTGCCCAACGAGCTTCGCGAGCCGCGCGCGAAAATCCTCCGCGCGGTGCACGCCGCCTGCATCGGGCGAAACGACGACGAGCGCCGTGTCGCGCAGATTCGTTGCAAACCATCGCGCCAGCAGCCCGTTCGCTTCGAGATGCTCGGTTGGCACGCGAAATGCGTTCTGCCAGGCGGCCGGATTATGGACGTCGAGCGTGGCGACGCGGGACACGCCCATGGCTTCGAAAAGCTGCGCGACGTAGCGCGTGGTCACGGGGTCGCGTAACTGCGAGTGCCGGTCCTGGCGCGCATAGCACAGGTAAGGCGCGACGACGCTCACGCGCGCGGCGCAGGCGTCTACCAGAGCGCCCACGAAGAAAAGCAGTTCGCATAACTTATCGTTCACGGTGTGGCCGGGATCGGCGTACATCGAATGAATCACATAGACATCGCGATCGCGCACGCTTTCGAGCGGGCGCATCTTGTGCTCGCCGTCCTCGAAAGGGCATCGCTCGTATTCGGCCAGCGCGACGCCGAGCGCAGTGGCCACGCGCTGCGCGAACGCGTGGGTCGTGGGCGGCGAGAAAAGTTGCGGTGGCAGCGGCTCGGTATTCATCGTCAGGACTCCTGTCGGGCAAGTGGCTTCGGGTCTTGGGCCGTGTGCCCGCGCTCAACGCCCATCGTGCGTGCAAGCAACGGGCGCAGCTTCGCAAGCGAGCGCGTGTTCAGCACGTCCGCTTTTTCGAGCCACCCGCGGCGTGCCTGGTTGACGCCGTAGCGCAAATTGTCGAGCTCCGCCACGCTGTGCGCGTCGGAATCGATCGAGACGAGCACGCCGTGATCCTTCGCCATGCGGCAGGCGGTATCGATCAGGTCGAGACGTTCAGGCTGCGCATCGAGCTCGAGAAAACAGCCGCGCGCCTTAGCCTTGCGCATCACGCGCAGCATGTCGAATTCGTACGGTTCCCGGCTGCCGATCAAGCGGCCGGATGGATGCGCGAGGAGGGTGAAGCAGGGATGGTCCATCGCGCGCAGGATGCGTTCGGTCTGGCGCTCGCGCGGCAAATTGAAATGACTGTGAATCGCGCCGACCACGAGATCGAGCCGCGCAAGCATCGCATCGGGAAGATCGAGGCGGCCGTCTTCGAGTATGTCGACCTCTATGCCCTTGAGCAGCGTGATGCCTGTTAGCTGCGCGTTGAGCTGGTCGATCTCGTCGATCTGCGCGGCGAGCCTCGCCGCGTCGAGGCCGTGCGCCATCGCGAGGCGCTTCGAGTGATCGGTGACGGCGAGGTACGACAAGCCGCGCTCGCGGGCGGCGAGCGCCATGTCGCGCAGCGACGCGTGGCCGTCGCTGGCCGTGGTGTGCGCGTGCAGGTCGCCGCGCAGATCGTCGCGCGTGATGAGCTCAGGCAGTCCGTCGCCGCGCGCCGCTTCGAGTTCGCCGCGGTCTTCGCGCAGTTCTGGCGCAATCCAGCGCAGCCCGACACTCGCATAGACGGACGCTTCGGTTTCGCCGGCGATGCGCGTATTCGCGCGGAACACGCCGTATTCGTTGATCTTGAGTCCGCGTTCCTGCGCGAGCCGGCGTAACGCCACGTTGTGCGCTTTCGAGCCGGTGAAGTAGGTGAGCGCGGCGCCGAAGCTTTCGGGCTCCACCACGCGCAGATCGATCTGCAGGCCGCCTCGCAGCACGACGCTCGCGCGAGTCGGGCCTTGCGCGAGCACTTCGGTGACGTCTTCGTAGCCGACGAAGCGCCGGGTAACCGCAGCGGGGTCGCGCGCGGTGGCGAGGATGTCGATGTCGCCAACGGTGTCGCGCAGGCGCCGCAGACTGCCTGCCGCTTCGACGCGCGCCACCCCGGGCGACGCGGCCAGCCAGGCCAGCAGCGGCTCTGCGCGCTGGCGGGCCTGCGCGAAGAGGAAGCGGCGCGATTTGTCGAAGTGCGTCTGGATGCTCGCGAGAATGTGCGCTTCGGTCAGCGCGCCGAATCCGGGCAACGTGTGGATGCGGCCCTCGGCGGCGGCGCGCTCCAGTTCTTCCAGCGATTGCACGTGCAGTTGTTCGTACAGCCTGCGCACGCGCTTGGGCCCGAGGCCCGGCACGTGCAGCAACGCCGTGACCGCCGAAGGCACCTGGGTACGCAGGCTCGCCAGCAGCGCACAGGAGCCGGTCGAGACGATCTCCCGGATCTTGAGCGCAAGGTCGTCCCCGATAGTGGGGATCGCCTTCAGGTCGGCGCCCTCGGCCACCATCGTTCGCACGTTCTGCGCGTATTCGCCGACCGAGCGCGCCGCGTTGCGGTACGCGCGCACGCGAAACGGATTGCCACCCTGAATTTCGAGCAGGTCGGCAACCTCGCCGAAAACCTCGGCGACATCGGCATTGTGAATGGGCATGGCTTCAGCTCGTTGCGCCGCATGCGCGGCATGGGGGCGTGCGCGACTGCGCAGCCCGGTTCGATCACAGCATGGACGGGGGCGCGGTTGGAGCGTTGATCCAGGTCATCGTCCCCCAAAGCGGGCAGCCGGACCGGGCGGTTGATCGATATCAACTGGATGAGGCGGCCAAAGGGCGAGGATTGGACCTGTTCAGTCTCACGGAACTGACGCCTTCGGCGCGAGCGTTGCACTCTCATGCGGCACACGCTGGCGCGACGCCGTCCGTTGTTGGCGCCGCCATCCACCTGGATGCGGCATGGGAGGTTCCGATGGTCAAAAACGGCCGTCCTCTTCGGCGTCGCTGGCTGAGGCGGTACATTCGCGGCGCGTGCATTGGTCTGATGTTCGCGATAGGCACGACCTGGCTCGGCACGATCTACGATTTCCCGGTGGATGCCGGCATCGTGGCGGGCATGAACGCACCCGAGTGCGCGCCCGTACGCGCGTTGCCGGCCGGCTCACGGCTCGCCGCGGCACTGCCCGACAGCGATCGCTGCCTCGCCTTCTTCATCTATCGCGTGTCGTTTCCGGATGCGGCGGACAATGCGGTGTCGTATCAGGCGTGGGTCTTGCAACAGCGCGTCGGCGAGTTCTGGCAACTGATCGGATACGTCCTCGTTTTATGGTTCGTCGTGCTGTGCGTCGTTGCGATTGCCGTGGCGGGCATGACGCGGCTCGTTCGGCGCTTGCGCCGTCGCATGTCGTCGGCCGGCACCGACGCCACTCCACCGCAACCGACCGGCCGCACGCCACGCTGTCCGTGATCGCCCGAGGGCGCTTCGATCAACGAAGCGCGAACGGTGGATCGACGCGGCGCACGCCTTGCCTCAATCCGTTGCTGACTGTCCGCCTGGTGCCGCGCCTCCGTTCACGCTGGGAAGCTTGAGCATCCGCGAGTCCATCGTCATGGCTCGCGCCGCGTGCGCCGAGGACCGCGTTCGCAGATCGACGAGCCGGGCGTCGTGATGCGCCTTGCCGCTGCTCAGCGCGAACGGGACGTGTTGCGCGCGCGACATGGCACGAGGACCGCTACAGGAGCCAACGCACGCGGCTGCCACGCGAGGTCGGGATGCCGGTCGTGCATGCGCCGGATGCGATGCACGCCGAAAAGCAGCCTGTGCAGGAACGTCAGCTTCCACATGATTGGCCCTCCGGGTTGGGTGAGCATTGGCGCACGGTGCGCCGGCCAACCCTGTTCGACCGGACGGACGAACAGCGGCGCATGATCTGCATCAAGCAGGGCCGCGCGGACAAGGTGCGGGAAGCGGGATGGTCTTGCGGTCCAGGCGCAGGCGTATCGAGGGCTTTCTGCTGCGGCGCATGGACCGTCACATGTGCAATTTGTCTGCGCTGGGCAGTTGATCGAAATCAATGGTCAGCGCGGCGCAGACACGATGATCCAGGCAAGGGACGTCGCGCCGTGCAGGACGCAATGGAACCAGCGGAAGGCTAGCGTGCGCGGCGCCCGCTGACGCGCGGTTGCCGCCCCCAGGAGAGACAGATGCATACATTGCAGGTGGATATTCCCGTCGATTACGTGAACCTTGGCGGGATTCTGGAGATGCCGGATGGCGCGCGCGCCGTGGTGGTGTTCGTGCACGGCAGCGGCAGCAGCCGCTTCAGCCCGCGAAACCGGCAGGTGGCGGCAGGCTTGCAGCGCGCGGGCTTTGCGACGCTGCTGTTCGACTTGCTGACGGCGGAAGAGCAGCGGCACGACAACGTCGACGCCACCTACCGCTTCAACATCGCGCTGCTGGCGCGCCGGCTCGGCGCGACGCTTGGGTGGCTGCGGGAAAGGGCCGATGTCGGAGCGCTGCCGGTGGGGCTCTTCGGCGCGAGCACAGGCGCCGCGGCCGCGCTCGTTGCGGCAGCGGAGATGGCCACCGTGGGCGCGATCGTCTCAAGAGGCGGGCGGCCGGACCTGGCCCGTGCAGATCTTGCTTTGGTGCACGTGCCAACGCTGCTGATCGTGGGCGAACTCGACACCGAGGTCATCCGCCTGAACGAGAAGGCCGCCGCGCAACTGAGCTGCGAGCATCGCATCGAAATCGTGCCTGGCGCGACGCATCTGTTCGAGGAGCCCGGTGCGCTCGAAGAAGTGACGCGCCTCGCCGCCGGCTGGTTCGGACGCTGGCTGGGCGCGGCCTCGTCCTGAACGCCGGCCACCTGCGGGGTGGGCCGCCGCTATGCCGCGTGCCGATCCGGGCACCGCGTTCGAGTTTCACGTGCATCGCCGCGACCGGCGATGCATCGCTTACAGGACATCGACCATGAGTGACGCATTTCGGAATCGCGCCGACGCGGGCAAGCAGCTCGCGGCGGCATTGGAGCGCTACGCCGGCCGCAAGGACCTCGTGGTGCTGGCGCTGCCGCGCGGCGGCGTGCCGGTTGGCTATGAAGTGGCGAGCGTTTTGCGCTGCCCGCTCGACTTGCTCCTCGTGCGCAAGCTCGGCGCGCCGCACAACGCCGAACTGGCGATGGGAGCCATTGCGACAGGCGACGCCCTGTATCTGAACGATTCGGTGCTGCGCGCGCTCCATGTGAGCGAGCAGCAGGTTGCGGATGCCATCGCGCGCGAACGCATCGAGCTGAATCGGCGCGAGTTGGCCTACCGGGGGCAGCAGCCGCCTGCGGTGGTCGAGGGAAAGACCGTCATCGTGGTGGACGACGGCATTGCGACAGGCTCGACGATGCACGCGGCGCTCAGCGCGCTGCGCAACCGTCGCCCGAAGCAGATCGTGGTCGCCGTGCCGGTGTGCCCGGCAGGGATCGAAGCGCGTTTCGAGTCGGTCGCGGACGACTTCGTCTACGTGATGCAGCCCGACTGGTTCATGGGCATCGGGCAGTTCTACGTGGACTTCGCACAAACGAGCGACGACGAGGTGCGAGCCTGCCTGGCCGCCGCACAGACTTTCCAGCAGACGACCCCACCCGGCGATGGCGGCGGCGCGCGCACCGCTTCGCCCGAGGGCGGGCCGGTTTGATCGGCAGGCCTGCTGGCGCGTTGCACTCGATCGCGAGACCGCGCGCCTCGCGGTCCTCTCGCCGTGCCACTTTCGTACAGAGCATGGAGGCGTTTCATCATGCAGCCGTCGAAAACCCCATTTTTGGCCGTTCGCACGCTTGGCCAGCGTCTGAGCGGGGATGATACGGACTACGATGCACTTCTGGAGAGGGTGCGTAACCGCGATCTGGTCCTGCTCGGCGAGGCCACGCACGGCACCGCCGAGTTTTACCGCATGCGCGCGCAAATCACGCTGCGCCTCATCACCGAGTGCGGCTTCGACACCGTCGCCATAGAAGGCGACTGGCCCGACGCGTGGCGCGTCAACCGCTTCGTTCAAGGCGAGGGCGCCGACGACGCCACCTCCGCGCTCGACGACTTCGAGCGCTTCCCCATGTGGATGTGGCGCAATCGCGAGATGCGCGACTTCATTGCGGCGCTGCGCGAGCTCAACGCGACGCGAACGAGCCAGCAGCGGGTTGGCGTCTATGGCCTCGATCTCTACAGCCTCTATCGCTCCGCGGACGCGGTGATCCGCTATCTCGACGCCGTGGACCCGCAAGAGGCCGCACTGGCGCGCGAGCGCTACGCGGCGCTGGACCATGTGCGCGAGCCGCAGGTTTATGGCTATGCGGCGGCGCTCGGCGCGCGGCCAGCCGCGCAGGCCGGCGCGGTGCGACAGCTTCTGCAACTGCGCGCCGACGAATTCGACTACCTCTCGCGTGACGGCACCGAAGCGCTCGACGCACAGTTTTTCGCTGAGCAGAACGCCCAGGTGGTGGTCAACGCCGAAGCCTACTATCGCGGCATGTTCAGCAGCCGGCTGAACACATGGAATTTGCGCGATGCCCACATGGCCAACACGCTATTCGCGCTGGCCCGCTACCGCGTGCGCCGTGGCGGCAGCGGCAAGGTGGTCGTCTGGGCGCATAACTCGCATCTTGGCGATGCCCGCGCAACCGAGTCGCGCCTGCGCGGCGAGTGGAACCTGGGGCAGATCGTGCGCGAGAGTGCGCAGCACCGCGCGTTGCTGGTCGGCTTCACGACTTACACCGGGCATGTGTCCGCGGCTTCGCACTGGGATGGCGAGGTCGAGCAGAAGTGGGTGCGCCCCGCGCTGCACGGGAGCTGGGAGCATCTGTTCCACACCACGGGCTACGACCGCTTCTTCTTGCCCATGCGGGATGACACCGCGCGCACGCTCGACGAACCCCTGCTCGAGCGGGCGATCGGCGTGCTGTATCTTCCGCAGACGGAGCGGCAGAGCCACTACTTCGAAGCCGAACTCGCCTTGCAGTTCGACGCGCTCTTTCATCTCGACGAAACCAGTGCGCTCGAGCCGCTGGAGCCGGCCGCAGGCTGGCACCGGCGCGAGGGCAGCGCCGAGGCGCCTCTCGTATGAGCCGGCCCAGTCGCGCCGCGCCTCTTCATTCAAACTCAGGAAGGTACTGCTCATTCTCGCGCCTGGCGCCGCGCGCCGGCGAGAGCCCTTCCACGCTCTCCGAAGTCCGGTCCATCTCGTCCTTGTCACGCTCGATGTCGCGAGCCGGCGCAGCGGCGGCCCCGGCGCCCGATACATCGGCGCTGGTTCGAGCGGGCTTGATTGCGCGGTCGTGCTTGCGTCGGCTCACACGCGGGCGGGCAGCCGGTTGCAGCCCGAACCAGGGGACCTCCGCGCGCAGGCCGGTGGCGTAGGCGTGCCAGCCGCGCAGATTCAGATTGAACAGCCCGTCGCGTACCGGCACGGCGAACGTGCCGTGGTCCAGCTTTTCGTCGAGCAGCGCTTCGGGCCAGCAGCAGAATGCCCGCAGCGCATGCGCGATGAAATCATCCACGCTCAAGGCCGGCGAAACATGCTCGAGCAGGATCTCGTCTTCGAGTATCGGATTCAGTTCGATGAGCTCGCCGATAGTCTCGGCCTTCGAGCGCGTTTCGAGAATGCGGGCAAGCAATTGCAGCGTGCGTCCCAGGTGAAGCAGCAACGCGCGTCGTTCGAATGCGTCTTTCATGATGGTTCCTTGGTCGCCAATCTGTTCCGGCAGCCTGTGCCCGCCGTTTGCATACATGCCTGCATGCCGCTATTGCGAACACGCATGCACGCGGAGTTACTCGATTTGTTCGTACCCCGTACTGTCTTGCCGCGCGATCATGCAGTCTGTCGTGAGCAGCAAGGAAGCAATGGACACCGCGTTCTGCAACGCCGTGCGCGTGACCTTCAACGGATCCACGATGCCGGCCGCCATCATGTCGCCGAACGTGCCGCTTGCCGCGTCATAGCCGGAACCGCCACGGAGCCGGCCACGACCACGCCCGAGTTCGCGATGAGCGGTGTGCCGCTGCGGCGTTCGACGATCACGTTGCGGCCACCCGGACCGAGCGTGACCTTCACGGCCTCGGCGAGCGCGTTGACGCCGTCGAGAAGGCGCTGGCGGGCTGCCTGATGGAATACGAGGGTCTTGCCGATCACAATGGGCCTCGCTGGTCGTGAGCGATGGGAGCATGCAGGCAGCCTTATGCGCGCCCTAGCCATGCGTTTCTTATTCCATAACACCGCGGCGGCGAGCGATTGACCTGTATCAACGGCGCGGCAAAGGGGGCATTCAGTATGAAATCTCCGCGCCGATCCATCTCCAGTGCGGGCGAGGCAAAGCTAACGGGAGAGGTAATCGATGGTGGGCGAAGAATCTGGGGGCGGCGCTGCGGCCCGCATGCAGCGCGTGTGCCTTTTCCTTTGCGGCGATGTCATGACAGGGCGCGGGATCGACCAGATCCTGGCCCATGCGGGTAGGGCGCAACTGTTCGAGCCCTACGTCCGCTCGGCAACGGACTATGTGAAGCTTGCGGAGCGCGCCACGGGAAAGCTGCCCTCACCAGCCGCTTTCGCGTACCCCTGGGGCGACGCGCTCGCGGTGCTCGCCCAGCGCCAGCCGCATGCGCGCATCGTCAATCTCGAGACGGCGGTGACAACCAGCGACGCGCACTGCCCCGACAAGTCCATCCACTATCGTATGCATCCGGCCAATCTGGCGTGCCTGACCGAAGCGGGCATCGACTGCTGCGTGCTGGCGAACAACCACGTCCTCGACTGGGGGCGCACAGGTCTGGACGAGACGCTGAGATCGCTGCACGACGCGGGAATTGGCACCGCCGGCGCCGGACGCAACGCCGCGCAAGCGGGCGCGCCCGCAATCGTCGATATCGCCGGGCAAGGCAGGGTGCTCGTGTATGCATACGGGAGCGAGACGGCCGGGGTGCCGCAAGCGTGGGCGGCCAGTGCGCGGCAAGCTGGCATCAACTTTCTGCCTGATATTTCGAGGCAGAGCGCCGACGGCATCGCAAGCGATGTCGCCCGAGGGCGGATCGCAGGCGACGTCGTCGTTATCTCGCTGCACTGGGGCGGCAACTGGGGCTTCGACGTCTCGCGCGCAGAGCGCGCGTTTGCACAGCGCCTCATCGATGCGGGCGCTGCAGACGTCGTTCACGGGCATTCGTCGCATCACATTCGCGGCATCGAGATCTATCGCGGCAAGCCGGTGCTCTACGGCTGCGGCGATTTTCTGAACGACTATGAGGGCATTCCGGGGCACGAAAACTATCGGCCCGATCTCACGCTCATGTATTTCCCGGTCGTGAATCCGGCAAGCGGCGCGCTCGTGGAATTCACGGCCGTGCCGATGCAGATCCGTCATTTTCGCGTGGTGCACGCGCCGGACGAGGGCGCAGCGTGGCTGCATGCAACGCTCTCGCGGGAAAGCGCGGGCTATGGCGTGGAGGTGGTACGTGACGAGCGCACGAACACGTTCACGCTGCGGTGGTAAAGGCCGGATCCTTGCGCGCGGCTGCCGTTTCAGGGAGAGGGAGTCCGCAAAAGGATCGTCGATTGCCGCCGCGATTTGCTCGAAACGCATCGGCTAGCGGCGGCGGTTGCCCAGCAGGCGCAGCAACAGGAGAAAGATGTTGAGAAAGTCGAGATAGAGGGCGAGGGCGCCCATGATCGCCTTCCTGCCGGCGATGACGTCATCCTCTCCTTCAACATAGATTTGCCTGATGCGCTGCGTATCGTATGCAGTCAGGCCCGTGAATACGAGCACGCCGATCACGGAAACGGTGAGTTGCAAGGCCGTCGAAGCGAGGAACAGGTTCACGAGCCCTGCGATCAGGATACCGACGAGCCCCATGAAGAGGAAAGAGCCGAAGCGCGAGAGGTCCGCTCGTGTCGTGTAGCCATAGAGGCTCGTTGCGCCATAGGTGGCCGCGCTGATGATGAATACACGTGCGATGCTCTCATCCGTATAGACGAGAAAGATCCCGGAAAGCGAAAGGCCGACCAGCGCGGCGTAGACCCAGAAAGCGGCTTGCGCCGCGGCTGGGCTCATGCGCTCGATGCGCCAGCTCAGCATCACGACCAGGGCGAGCGGTGCGAGCAGAACAACCCAGAAGATCGGCGTTGCCGCTATCGATGCATAGAATCCGCTCGTCGCCCCGGCATAGGCGATGAGGCCAGTCAGCACGAGCCCAGTGGCCATGTAGTTGTAGACGCGCAGCATGTAATGCCGCAGGCCCGAATCGCCTTCTTCGAGTCTGTGCTGCACTCCGCCCGCACCGGTGCGCCCGGCAAAATCGTTTTCCATGTTCAATCCTTTCGCGCGAAACAACCCGACGGATTCAGCGTAGCGGCTCACCGTCCCGGAGAATCTGCACGGCGGTCGCCTCGACGTAATCGACACGCACGCTGTCGCCTTCCTTGAGTCCGTCGAGCAATCTATCCGAAGACGCCTGCAACACCACCGTGCCCGTTGGGCCGCGCAACGTGAGCAGGCGGCTTTCGCGATCGACCTTGACGACGGTCGTCACCGCTTCGACGCGGTACATGGACAGTGAGGACCGCAATGACGCGCCTGTCGTGAAGCCTTTATCCACGCGTTCGCGCACGCCGCTCGAAGCGGATTTGTCGGCGCGCAGCAGGAGCGCCTGGCTGAACGTGACGGCGACGGTGTCGCCGAGCTGCAGTTTGCTGACGTCGCCAACGCTTCGATCGACCAGCACGTCGTACGATTCGTCGTTGTCGTCGAGCAGCGTGATGCTGTTGCGGCCAGTGTCGATGGCGATAACGAACGCTTTCGCGTGCTTGACACGCTTGCCCGAAAACTGGTCCACGGACGCCGCGTTCGCGCTCGTAGAGGCGTCGTCGGCGGGTGCAGCCTGGATCGATGCCGCGCCCATTGCGAGCCCTGCTACGCCAAGAAGAAGACCGCATCGCCATCCGCGTTTCATTGTTGCCCCCTCTGTCTTTTCTGGAAGCCGTTCGAGTGCCGTCGCGACGCCGGGCCGCTGGGAAAGCCTGCCGCGCACGCCTGATTAGCTGGCCCTGGCATGACGCTTCAGTCGGGCGCCGCGTCCCAGGCCGTGCAACGGGTAATGGACCCGCGCATGCGCAAGCGGCTGCGCGGGATTCGCTGCCATGACCGGCAGGAGGGCGGCACTTCGGGCTCCGAATGACGAAAGCGCGTGCCGGGCCGCGGATGGTTGCCACAGTCGCTGCGTACTCGTGCTTGCCGAGCCGGCGGCTACGGGCCGCCAGGGCAACTGCAGGTGTCCATCGAACACGAGCCTGCCCGGCTGTAGCCGCAAGTGGTCGCGCGAGGTAACCTGCTTCACGAGCCCGACCAGATCGACGGCGCGCAGCAGGCGCGCGGCGTTGAGGCGGCCGCATGCGAGGGGCGGGAGATCCGCGCCCGCCGGCAGCGCGTGGCAGACCTCGATATGGCAGACGCCGCCGGGTTCGTTCAGCGTCATCAGCACGTCGTAGAGCCTGTGGTGGCGTCGGCCGGCGCGATAGCGAAAGCAGAATTTCGTGGTTTCCTCATGGCCGGTGGTGGCTATGACCTTGGGTATGGCGGGGGCGTTTCGCACAATCGAGGCTCCGGTAAACGCAAAGGTGCCGAAGTTTTGGGCGCTTCGACGGCTGATGTCATTCGACCGCCGGGGGGAGTCGGAGCGCTTGACCTGCATCAATTCATCGGCCGCCGGCGCGTGAATTATCGGCTCGAGGGGACGGGAGTGGACCGGCGGCATCGCCAACGGCATGACGTTGCTCGGGCTGCGAGCCGCCATCCGGTTGATGGCCACGGCTGTTGTGCTGCTCGCCTCCCCATTCGCCGACGTGGTCGCGCGCCGTCGTGGACAGACAAGCCAGTGGGAATCATCGGGCCACGCCTTGGTACGCCAGGTTGCGGGCGTTCAAGGTGGGCTGCGCGCCCCTGGCCCATTCAATGCGACATCAACACTGGCAGTTGCATCGAAGAAAGAATCGAGCGCGAGACCCCGCCCCATACGAACTCGTGAAATCTCGCGTGGCCATAAGCGCCCGCGACGAGCAGGTCATATCCCCCTTCGGCCGCATATTTGAGCAGGGCTTCGCCTGTCGATACAGTCGCGGGGCGCTCGAAACGGCAGATGTTCACCGGGGTCGCAACGTGCCGGTTGAGCATCGCCGCAACATCGGCGCACGATGATTCGGCAGGCCCCGGCGTGGGCGCCGTGCAGATGGCCGCGACCGCGACTTGCTCCGCGCGCGCGATAAAGGGAATCGCGTCACGGATGGCACGGGCCGACTCGCGGCTGCCGTTCCAGCCGATCAGCACGCGCTCGCCGACCGTCTCGAACCGGCTGGTTTCCGGTACCAACAGAACGGGGCCGCCGGCGCCCAGCACGATGGTTTCCAGAAAATTGTCGGCCACATAGGACTCCGGGTCTTTCGGCCTGGCTGGCCCAAGGATCACGAGGTCGGCGGCTCGCGCGCGCTGCATGACCGCCGTAAGGGGATAGCCGTCCGGCGCAGCCCAAACGCCCTGCACCTGCGCGCGAGACAGTTCCGACTGAAACAGCCGTTCGACCACAGCGCGCTTTTCCGAGAGGAATTTACGGTGGGCCTCGTAATAGTCGGATGCGCCCGCCATGGCGTAGAACCCCACTGGATGCGGATCGAACATGGCAAACACGGCGTCCAGATGCGCGTCGAACTTGTGGGCGAGCTTCAGTGCGATCCCGAGCCGCGTATGGGCGCCTGCACTCGTGTCGAGGTGGACCATCACGGTCTTGTAGGTCATCGTGAATCTCCAGTCGCAGCTCAAGGTCGGCGACAATCAGTTGCCCAATGATGGGTGCCGTGCCGGTAACTATCGGCATCGAAAAAAATAATTCGGCATACGAAATAA
The DNA here is from genome assembly GCF_035501035.1 of Paraburkholderia sp. Lineage (GTDB taxonomy): Bacteria > Pseudomonadota > Gammaproteobacteria > Burkholderiales > Burkholderiaceae > Paraburkholderia. The sequence goes on along the minus strand of NZ_DATJWR010000069.1, from coordinate 103,951 downwards.
TCATTCAGGCAGCGCGGCCCAGCGAAAGAACGTGCTGGAATCCGCATCGAGTTTCCCGAACCACTTTTCGTACACGGCGGCGAATTCCGGCGAGCCATACAGACGGCTGAGCGTGCGGTCCACGAGCAGGCGCAGGTCGTCGTCGTCACGCGACATGCCTATCGCCACGGAAACCCGCGTAAAACGCCGGTCGAGAACGATCAGGTCGTTCGCCGCCGGACTGTCGTGCGCTGCGGCAGAGAGCAGGGCGCGATCCGCGAAGAAAACATTCGTGTGGCGGTCAATGACCTTCTCCACACCCGCCTGTAGCGAAGCGACTGGAACCACCGTCGCGGAAATCGAGAGGTCGTTGAGCTTGCCGGCAAGCCAGCGCTGCGCAGGCGAATCCGTCACGACCGAAACCGTCTGCCGCGTCAGCAGTTCCGCAGGCGACGCGCGCCACATGGGGTGAGAAGGGGGCTTCCCAGAGAGAATCTCACGCAGCCCCGCAGGCGCATCCGTGCGCAGAAGCGCGCCGATACCGCCCGGATAGACCGGGATGGAGAACGACATGCTCTGCCGGTTCGCGAGCGTATCGAGTGCGCCGCACACGAGGTCGACCCGCCGTTCGCCCAGTGCGCGCGCGTCTTCGCCGGGGGAGAGGGGGATCCACTGGACTTTGAGCGTGGCGAGCCCCGTCTCGCTCTTGATTTGTTGCGCGATCTTCTGGCACAACGCCACCGTATAGCCTGTCACTTGCCCGGCAGGGTCCTGAAAGGCGTACGGACGCGCATTGTTGAGGTAGCCCAAGCGGATATTGCCCGCTTGCTTGATTCGCAGGAGCGTTCCTCCCGGCGTCTGCACCTGCGCGTGCACCGGATGCGGCATGAGCGCCGAAAGCGCGATGATGCCGATGACCATCGCCGCGGCCGCCGAGTCCGCAGCGGTGCGCCGCGTGGAAGCCGGCGAGCCGGCGCGAGTGGCCGCGAAGCCATAGATTGCGTAGCCAATCGCCATGACCAGCATGCCGCCCATCACGGCATCCTTGCCCGACGCGTAGATCGCATAGACGGAGTACGCCAGCGCCACGACCGTCACGCCCGCATTGAGCCGGTACTTCGCCAGCGGCGTGCCCGCGTTGCGCATCATCACGAAAAGCGCCGAAAGCGAAATCACATACGGAATCACGTTGGTGACGACGGCAAGATTGACGAGCGCCGCGAACTGTTCGCTCAGATTCGGCGAGATCGTGGACAAGGCCATCAACGACTGGACGATTCCCATGATCACCATGCCCGCAACAGGCGCCCCCGAACGGTTCACCCTGCCGAAAACAGCGGGGAACATGTGGCTATCGGAAGCGTCCCTGGCCGTTTGCGCCAGCGTGAACTGCCAGCCGAGCAAGGAACCGACGCACGCCACGGCGGCGAGACCCATGACGATGGAACCGACGGCGGGACTGAACATCTGGGCAAAGGCGAGGCCGAACGGTCCGGTCGATCTGGCAAGCACCGCATTCGGCACGATGCCCTGAATTACGGCAGTGGAGAGAATGTAGACAATCGCCGCGCCCAGGGTGCCGAACATGCACGCCAACGGAACATCGCGCTTGGGGTTTTCGACGGCGGACGAGTTCTGCACCGCTGATTCCATGCCGAGAAACGCCCAAAGCGTGAGCGCGATGCTCGAGCCCATGCCCTCCGTGAGGCGCAGGCCCTTCGGGTTCCATGCGGCGGCGAAGGTTTCGCCGTGAAACCAGAACCAGCCTGCAACCGAGATGAAGCCCACGGGCAGGATGACGCCCCAAACCGTGATCGAACCGATGCGCCCTGTTATTTTGGGGCCGCCGAAGTTTGCCGCCGTGGTGATCCACAGAAGGCCGATCACGCCAAGACAGGTTGCGATTGGGGAAGCGATCAGCACCGGGAAGAATGCGGCGAGATAGCCAAGGGCGGAACTCGCGACCGCCACGTTGGCGATGGCGATGGAGAGGAAGTAGAGGAAGAAGACCTGAAAATAGCCGTCCTTGCCGTAAGCATCTTCGGCGTAGGCGGCCATGCCACCGGCGCGCTGATTGAGCAGCCCGGCCTCCGCGAAGCCATAGGCAATGGCGAGCGACCCGATAGCCGTGACGATCCACGACAACAACGAAATCGCGCCAACCTGCGCCATGTTGGCGGGCAGCATGATGATGCCCGATCCCATCATGTTAACGGTGACGATGAACGTCAGTTGTACTACGTTCATCTTCCTTGGTTGATCGGTCATGATGATCCTCCTGCTGGCGTCGCTGTGCTCCGGCGTACGCCTCGAACCTTCGATCGCGGTTCCTGCCCCGGCAATGCCCGCGTGACGGGTCTACGGCGTGGCGGCCACTTTCTCGCCTGGCGCTGGGCTCGCGTCGCGAAGCGCCTCGACGGCGGCGTCGACCGTCGGGAAGACGAGCTCGCGATCGCTCACGTGCCCGAGCGCGCGATACCGTTCTAAACTACCGACCACGCCCTCCGGAGTCGCGACGGAGGCGAAGCCAATGCCTCGTCGTATCAGTTCATCGCGCAGCTGAAGCAGTGTCATGCCCGCCGTATAGTCGATGTTGCTGATCTGCGAAGCGTCGACGACGATCCATCGCGGCGGCGGCTGCGTGTGTTCCGCGAGCTTCAGGATTTCGTCCATGAAGCGCCCGGCATTCGCGAAGAACAGATCCGCCTCGAAGCGATACACGATGATGCCAGGCGCTGCGAACAGATTGGGCGCCACGTCGTGCGGCGCCCAGTTCCCGGTTTCGCCGCGCGTGAGCACACGCGTGCGCAGCCGGTAGCTGTGACGCGTGTTGTCGATGATCGAGAGGAGCACCGCGGCGATGATGCCGTGCATCACGTCGACGAAGACCACCACGCCGGCGGTGATCAGGGCTACGAAGAATTCATCGCGCTGCACCTTGAGGAGTTCGCCCATGCCCTTCACGTCGATCAGCTTCACGCCGATCATGAACACGATGGCCGACAGCACGGCCGTGGGCAGATAACCGAGCGGCTTCGTCAGGAAGAGAAGCACCAGCAGCACGATAGCGGCCGTGGTCAGATGGGTTATCTGGGTGCGGCCGCCGGCGTCGTCCACCATTTCCGTCTTGGTCGGGCTGCCGTTGACGACGAACGTGCCGGTAAGCGCAGCGGCCACATTCGAGGCCGCAAGGCCGACCAGGTCCGTATTGTCGTCGCCGCGCTCGTTGTAGCGGTTGGCATAAGCCCGGGCTGTCGCGGCGCTCTGCGCGATGATCACGATGAAGCACGAGAGGGCCGTGGCCAGCACGCCGTCCATATCGGCAAAATGGATTGGCGGAAGCGAGAAGGAGGGCAGGCCGCCCGGCACTTCGCCAATCACGCTGATCCCCCGCTGGGCAAAATCGAGCATTGCGCTCGCAGCGATGGCGCCAATCACGGCGATGAGCGCGCCGGGCGCTCGCGGCGCGAAGCGCTTGCAGCCCATGATGATGGCAAGCACGATGGCGGAAAGCGCTGCCGTTGCGTAGCTTACGCCGCCAAGGCGCTGGAACACGGAAACCACCTGGAGAATGGGGCCATGCCCCTGTTTCGCGAGTCCCACCAGCCCGGCTAGCTCGCCTGCCGCGACCTGTACCCCGACGCCGGTCAGGAATCCTATCAAGGCGCTGCGCGAAAGGAAATCGGCGAGAAAGCCAAGCCGGAAGACTCGCGCGAGCACGAGCAGCACGGCAACGGCAAGCGCGACAGTGGACGTCAACCCGATATATTCCTTCGTGCCGAGGGCGGCGACCGTCACCAGGCTGCCCGCGAGAATCGCAGCCGTTGCGGAGTCCGCTGCGACGACCAGATGTCGTGAGGCGCCGAAGAGGGCGAATGCAATGAGCGGCAGCAGGATCGTATAGAGCCCGGTAACCGCAGGCGTGCCCGCAATCTTCGTATAACCCATGACCTCTGGAATGCCCAGCGCGGCCAGCGTGATGCCCGCGACGATGTCATGCGGCAACTGTGCGCGGGAGATGGGAAAGACGCCCTGCAGGAAAGGCAGGCGATGGCCGGTGCCTTCAGGCGGGATGGTTGTCTTCATGATGCGGCCTCCACGTGAGCGCAGAGTTTTTCGACTAGTGCGTTGGCGAGGATCTCGTCGCCGATGATGACCTCGGTGGCGCCGGCATTTTCCAGCAGCGTCTTTCTCAAGCTGTTCTCGCCGGGGACGATGACCGGCAGCGACCGGTTCAGCGACTTCGTCAACAGCGTGATGGCCAGATTGGCGTCGCCGTCAGGGGCCGTCGCAAGGAGTGCCTTTGCGCTGTCGAGACGCGCGCGCCGCAGTGCATCGTCGAATACGTCAGGGGAACTGAGGATGACCAGATGTCCGTTTTCCGCGGCCTTGTCGGCGAGCGCCGCGTCGGCTACGAGCACCAATACGGTTTCACCGGCGTCGCGAAGCTTTGCGCTGATGCGTTGCCCCAGCGACCGGTAGCCCACAACCACGATATGCCCGGCAAGCCGCTCGAATTGATGTTCCATGGCCCGGTTCTCCCTGTATGCCAACACGTCGTCGCCGGACAGGATCCCTGTCAACTTCGATATCGCAAACGCGGCAACGAACATCGTCACGAACATCGCGCCGAGCATGAAAATCTTCTGGCGCTCGTCGAAGTCGGAAAAGTCGCCTAGCGTCGTCGTCAGATTGGCGGCGTCCCATAGCGCGTTGAACAGTCGCGTATGAAACGCGGCATGGGACTGGTCCAGAAACATGAGCCCGGTGGTGGCAGCAGCGAGCAGCAACACGAGCAGCGCAACGGCGTGCCGCGCGCGGCGCCGCCATTCACGCACTCGAACCGCACCGAGCCGCGGTTCATTGACACGGTAGATCCACATGGAAGGCGCCCTTTCCAGAATCGATGGTTGATTTGGCGTGCTACGCGATATCGACGGAGATGCGCCCGTCACGGCGACGACAACGCCGACGTGGCTCCATGGGGGCGAACGCGTGCGCGCGGCGGCATGAATCCAGCGGGTCAATAAACGTTGACGTCCCACTTTCGTGCGCCGGCTGGTCGACATCCAGCGGGTCTGCGGGGCTGAAATCGTGAGGCCTCTGTGAAGGCTAGGGCCGCCGCCGCAGATCCGATTGACATAGGTCAAGCCACGCTGGACGGCAGGCGACCTTGAAACTAATCAGGACCCCTTTATTTATGGAGGCGGGTCGGACGGGGTTGGGGAAAACGCGATGGGCAATTCACCGTGTGCACGCGCGGGCAATCGTATACATCAGACCTCAGCGCCATTTCATGAAGCACGCATTGAAAATCGCTCGTGAGGGAACTGTGATCCAGGTCAATCAACCGGGATTTCTCTTCGTTACTGTCTACGCAGAGAGCGGATCGCGAGCGCCCGAAGCTTGGGGCCAGGTGCGCCCGGGCAGTCGATGCGGCTAGCCAGCGAAAGGTCGTGGCGCGTGCGCGGGATTGCTCATACGTTAAGCGAGAAGCCTCTGCCCATGCTGGAACAGGGCGGCCAATGCGGAGGCAACGGTGATCAAGGTACACGCGGGTAACGGCAAGCTCAATCTCGACCGCTCCATGGCAACGCAGGCAGTTGGCAGCACTATCTCGTGGTTCAACAGGATTGCGGCGCGTGGTTCGCGCTACACCGAGGCATTGACGAAGCCGCAACCCGTTGATGCGAAGTTGCGCGTCGCCGAAGGCGAGGTGCGAAGCCTTCACGGTGTTCTCGAAGTCATGCCGGCGGCTGCGCTCGTGCTCGACGACAGGGCAAGCATTGCGTGGGCAAACGGCAGAGCGACGCAAGTGCTGGGCTATGCGCTGGACGAACTCGTTGGCATGCCTGTCGAGCGCATGCTGCTGCCTTCGCGCGGGAACGATCGGCCGGTTTCCTTCGCTAACCTGATGAACGCCGAAGACATTTCGCGAAGTGTCACGGGCCATGCCGTCGCACGCACGAAAGGCGGTGCGGATATCGACGTTCGCGTGACGGCTTCGCCGTCGGTGGGGCCGGGACCGGTGGCGCGGTTCGTGATCGTCGTCGAACCGGATAAGGCAGGCCTGGCAGTCTCGGCGCCGCACGAGAACGAACAGCGGCGTTTGCATCGGCAAAGCGCATCGGAAGTGGGCGACATGGCTGCTGCGCTTGCGCATGAAATCGACCAGCCGCTCACGGCCATTCTCAGCAATGCCCAGGCGGCGCAGCGCTTTCTTGCCCAGAACCCTCCGGCTCTCGACGACCTGCAAGAGTTGCTCGCCGAAGTTGTCGCCGATAGCGCGCGAGCCCACGCGATCATTCGAACGATGCGTCAATCGGCGCGACGCGAACCGCCCGAGACCAGCACGATCGACACGAGCAGCCTCGTGCGCGGCGCGGTGCGTCTCGTGCGCCGCGAGACCCAGGCGGCCGGCGCGGCCATCACCGCAAGCATCGAGGACCCCCTGCCGCCACTGCGCGGGGATGCCGTTCACCTGCAGCAGGTCCTCGTCAATCTTCTGTTGAATGCCCTCGACGCCGTGCACGAGTGCGACGCCGAGGACCGCGAGGTTGGCGTCATCGTCACTGCCACGGCGGATCGGGGCAAGGTGTGCATCGCCATTCGCGACCGCGGGTGCGGCGTCGATGCCGATCAGTTCGCCACGTTGTTCAAGCCATTCGTGACCTCGAAGCCCGAAGGGCTCGGGCTGGGTCTTTCGATCAGCCGCACCATCGTCATGGCGCACGGCGGCCGGCTATGGGCCGAGCGCAATGCCGATCGAGGATTGACCTTCCATATCGAACTTCCGGCGCAGGGTGCGAGCGGACAATGAACGCGTGACGTTCTACAAGGTATGGTCTGGTGCGCACAAGCGCTTCCAGGGAGGAGACGGGAAAGGAGCAGACATCATGGACAAAGCTGTTTCACGCAAGACACCGCACGACAGGCACGACACGCCAGCGCCGTACCACACGCCGGACGAAAGGGCGGTGCAGGGGAGGCTCATTCGCGACTCGGTACCTCGTTCGTCGCAGGCGGGATGGAAGCCTCCCGTCTCGCGCCGCGACGTGATCGAGGTGCTCGAGGAGTCCAATGCCGGCCGTTTGCCGCGCTTGATACCGATACGCTTCGGCCGAATGTCGGCGTCGCCGTTTGCATTCTTTCGAGGCGCGGCCGCCGTGATGGCGGCGGATCTCGCCACCACGCCCACGAGCGGCTTGCGCGTGCAGGCGTGTGGCGACGCGCACCTGATGAACTTCGGCGGCTTTGCCACACCAGAGCGCAATGTGATCTTCGATATCAACGATCTGGATGAAACGCTGCCCGCCCCGTTCGAATGGGATCTGAAACGGCTTGCGGCGAGCGCCGTGATCGCGGCGCAGCATCTCGAGCTTCCCTACAGCGATACCTTGCGCCTCACCCGGGATCTCGTGCGGCAATACCGCGAGCGCATGCACGACTACGCCTATATGCGTGCACTGGACGTTTGGTACGATCGCATCGATCTGCAAAAGTATCAGGACAAGTCGGGCGATCCGGATGTCATGGAGAGCCTGCGCAAGCGTATCTCGCAGCGAATCGAAGCGGAGCGCCGCAAGACCGTGCCTGAATATCTTTATCCCAAGCTCGTCACCGAGCAGGGCAGACAGCCGCGAATCAAGGACGAGTTGCCGCTCATCTTCCACCCCGACGCGGATCTCGCTCCGGGCCTCGAGTCTGGCTATGCGAAGGCGATCCAATCGTATCGCGAGAGCCTCGCCGAGCATGTGCGGGTGCTGTTCGACCGGTTTCATCTGGTCGACCTCGCGCTCAAGGTCGTAGGGGTGGGCAGCGTCGGCACGATGTGCGGTGTGGGTCTCTTCATGGCCTCCGACAACGACCCGCTGTTCCTGCAGGTCAAGGAAGCAAGAGCTTCGGTGCTCGAACCGTATGCGGGGAAGAGTTTGTACGCGAACCACGGTCAACGCGTGATTGAGGGGCAGCGCATCATGCAGGCAGCGAGCGACGTGTTTCTCGGTTGGAGTCGCGGGGAGAACGAGCGCGACTTCTATGCCAGGCAGCTTCGCGACATGAAAATGTCTGTCATTCTCGAGGCGCTCGATGCGGGATTGCTACGGCAATACGTGCGCATGTGCGCACATGCGCTCGCGCGCGCGCATGCGCGTTCGGGCGACGCGGCGATGATCGCCGGATATCTGGGCTCGGGCGACACTTTCGACGACGCGATCACAGAGTTTGCGACGGAATACAGCTCACAGAACCGACAGGACTATCGCGAACTTATCAGGGCGATCCGCGAAGGCCGGATTGAAGCGATAACCGAGGACTGAGCCTGGTGGAGCCACGGTCATGGGCATACTGAGCTGGCTGAAACGCCGCAGGCAAGCGCCGGAGGCGGACGCCGCGATCGATAGCGCGCAGGTGCGCGAAGGGCTCGAGCGGGTCGTCAGGCTGAGCCCCCAGTTGCGCCTCGCGGCAGGGTACGAACGGCGCCTCTTGCACGGCGTGCGCGTTTCGCTGCGCTATCTGGACGAGTTGATCGGCGAGTTGCCGCCAGCGTGCGAAGCCAGCGGTAAGGCCTGGTCGACGGATGCCTGGATTCACGCATTCTTTGCCGCGCCGGACGAGGTGGCGCAGGCGTTGAGCCGCTCGGAAGATTTGCGTCGATTTTTCCACGAGCATCCCGGCGCGGACGAGGCCTTTGCGGTGCTGGGCATGGCGATGGAGGAGCGCCGCACGCTGGGCGCGCAGCAGCATGGCGAGATGGTGCGCACGGACGCAGTGCGCGCGACCCTCAGCTTCAGCGACTACCAGGTGCGCATGTGCGGGCTCACCGAAACGGAGCTGCGGCGCGAAATCGAGCTGCGCATGCTGGAGCAGCTCGCCCTGGAGGGCATATCGCGCATGGCGGGCTCTGCCGCGCGGCGCGACGCGCTCGAGCAGGAACGCGCGCTCCTGAAGACCCGGCTGCAACTGCTCGAACGGCAGGGTGTTGGCCTTGGCGAGGTGGTGGGCGGCGAGGCGACGGTCGACGCCGCGGGACGGGAGAGGCTGAAGGCGCAGATCGCGGAAAACGCACGGCATCTCGCGAAGCTGGGCATGCGCAGCGAAGCGCTGCAACAGGAACTCGAGCAGATCGGCGAGGTGCTGGACAATCCCGCTGCGCACATGGACGTGACGGTGCGGCATGTGCGGCTCGATGCGATGAACGTGATCGTCGATGACAGTTCGCCGACACCGGCGCATACGATCGATTTGCGCGTGGCGCGCATTCCGGCACTTTCCGGCCGCTTGCGGGCCTTCGCGCTCGTGCGGTTTGCGCGCCGCGATTTGCTGCCTGTGCCGAGCGTGCTGGATCAGGCGAGCCGCCCGCTCATCTGACGCTCGCACGAGACGGGTAACGCATGCGCGGCCCACGCGCTGCGTCGCTTCGATGGCGGCGGCCGCGCAGCCGGCATGGCATGGCGCGGTCGACGAGACTTGCATCACGACGGATACGGCAAATGAATCTCGGTTGGCACAAGGCTTGGCTTCGCGGCGTCGATTCGCATGACGGGGCCGCTGCACTGCACGCATGGGCGCACGCCCGTTGGGTTTTGCTTGCGGGCTGCCTCATCGCGATTCCTGCCTTCTATCTCGAGTTGCTCGCAACAACGAGCACGATGCTGCTCACCGCGAGAGCGCTATACGGCGGCATGGCCGTGGCCTGCGCGGGTGCCGTTGCGCACACCGCCTGGGCGAGCCGAAAACCCGCGCGCTACCTGGACCGCAATGCGTACGACGTGGCGATCGCTTGTGGCGCGCTGGTCAGCATGTTGGGCGGCGGGAATCCCTGGTCTTCGCTCGAATGGGTGCTCAGACTCGCGTTCATGGGGATGATCGCCCTGCGAATCGTCGTTGCGCTGCGTGCGTATTTCGAGCAAAACCGGCTCGTCGTGCTGCCGCTCGCGGGTGTGGTCATCCTGCTGCTCGGCGGCGCGGGGTTCTACGCACTGGAGCCGAGAGTGCACAGCTACGCCGATGGGCTCTGGCTCGCATTCGAAAGCAGCGCCACGGTCGGCTATGGCGACTTCGCGCCGACGACGCCCGCTTCGCGCATTTTCGCGGTGTTCGTCGTGCTGCTCGGCTACGGCATGCTTTCACTGGTGTTTGCCGGCCTCGCCGCATGGTTCATCGGCAAGGAAGAACGGCGGCTCAGCCGCGAGATGCATCGGGACATCAAGGCGCTGCACGCGGAAATCGCCTCGCTGCATCACGAGCTCGAGGGGCTGCGCGATGCGCTGGGGGCGAGGCACGGGGCTGCGCAGAGCGCCGGCGCCACGGCTCAGCCGATCAGGCCGCGTTGAGCGCGCGACGCGACGCGTGACGGGCGATGGCTACGCTCCCCGTTCGAACGGAGCGCGAAGCCATCGCCACGCAGGCGTGCTTTACTGGGCCACCCAGCCGCCGTCGACCTTGATCTCGGCGCCGCGCATTTCGCTTGCCGCCTGCGAGCACAGAAACACCGCCACGCCGCCAATCTGCTCGACGCTCGCGAACCGCGCGGACGGCTGCTTTTCGCCGAGCAGCCGCTCGGTCGCGGCTTCATTGGAGATCGATTCCCGCCGCGCCAGATCGTCGATCTGCGCCTGAACGAGCGGCGTCAGCACCCAGCCCGGGCAGATGGCGTTGACGGTCACGCCGCTGCGCGCGGTTTCCAGTGCGGCCACCTTCGTGAGTCCGATCACGCCGTGCTTCGCGGCCACGTAGGCGGACTTGCCGACCGAGCCGATCAGGCCGTGAACCGAAGCGATGTTGATCACGCGCCCCCAGCCCGCCTCGCGCATGATGGGCAGCGCGAAGCGCATGGCGTGAAACGTCGCGCTCAGATTGACCGCGATGATCTGGTCCCAGCGATCCGGCGGAAAGTGCTCGATGCTTTCCACGTGCTGGATTCCCGCGTTGTTCACGAGAATGTCGAGGCCGCCGAAGCGCTGGACCGCGCAGGCGGTCATGGCCTCGATCTCGTCCGGGCGGCTCATGTCCGCGCCGTGATGGACGGCTTGCACGCCGAGGGCTTCGATTTGCGCAAGTGCGGCCTGCGCGTCGCCGAAGCCGTTGAGCACGAGGTTCGCGCCGGCTTGCGCCAGCGCCGTCGCGATGCCGAGGCCGATGCCGCTGGTCGAGCCGGTGACCACGGCGGTTTTTCCCGCGAGCGGGAGCGTGGGTGACTGTTGCATGGGTGAGGTCGCCTTGACGTGTGCCGGTCAGACGAGACCGGTGAGATAGAACACGGCGATCACGAAGAAGACGGCGAGCGTCTTGATGATGGTCACCGCGAAGATGTCGCGATACGACTCGCGATGCGTGAGTCCCGTAACGGCGAGCAGCGTGATGACGGCGCCGTTGTGCGGGAGCGTATCCATGCCGCCGCTCGCCATGGCCACGACGCGATGCAGCACCTCCATCGGAATGTGCATGGCCTGCGCCGTCTTGATGAACGTATCGGACATCGCCGCGAGCGCGATGCTCATGCCGCCCGACGCGGAGCCCGTGATGCCCGCGAGCGTCGAGACAGAAACGGCGGCGTTCACGAGCGGGTTGGGGATGGCCTTGAGTGCGTTGCCGACCACGAGAAAGCCGGGCAACGCCGAGATCACGCCGCCGAAGCCATATTCGGACGCCGTGTTGAGCGTGGCGAGCAGCGCGCCGCCAACGGCGGCTTTGGTGCCCACGGCAAAGCGCTCTTTCACGCGGTTGAAGGCTGTCACGAGGACGAGCAGGATGCCGAGCAGCAGCGCGCCTTGCACGGCCCAGATTGCGACAACGCCCTTCACGGCCACGGTGACCGGGGCGTGGAGGCCGGGCAGCAAGTCGGGCGCGATGGTGAAGCTATCGCCGTACCACTGCGGAATCCACTTAGTCAGCATGAAGTTGGCGACGCCAACCAGCACGAGCGGGGCAATCGCCAGCGCCGGATGCGGCAGATTGCCGGTCTCCACGCGCTCCGGCTCATTCACGAGCGACGTGCCATAGCCTTCGCCCTTGGCCATCGCGCTGCGACGGCGCCATTCGAGGTACGTGAGGCCCACCACGACGATGAAGAGCGACCCGATCACGCCGAGCGTGGGCGCGGCCCAGGCGGTGGTCTTGAAGAACGTCGTGGGGATGATGTTCTGGATCTGCGGCGTGCCGGGCAGCGAGTCCATGGTGAACGTGAACGCGCCGAGCGCGATGGCGCCGGGCATCAGCCGCTTCGGAATGTTGCTCTGGCGGTAGAGTTCGGCGGCGAACGGATAGACCGCGAACACGACGACGAACAGCGACACGCCGCCATACGTGAGCAACGCGCAGACGGCCACGATCACGGCATTGGCGCGCGAGCGTCCGATGTAGCGGATGGCGGCCGCCACGATGGCCTCGGAAAAGCCGGACAGCTCGATCACCTTGCCGAAGACGGCGCCAAGCAGGAAGACTGGGAAGTAGAGCTTCACGAAGCCGACCATCTTGTCCATGAAGATGCCCGAGAAAACCGGGGCGACAGCGGCGGGATCGATGAGCAGAACGGCGCCTAGCGCGGCAACCGGTGCGAAGAGAATGACGCTGTAGCCGCGGTAGGCCACGAGCATCAGGAACGCCAGGGCGGCGATCACAATCACAAAGGACATCTTGTCTCCAGTTGGTCTGTGTGTGCACGCATGTTTTGAGTGTCGTAACGCGTGCGGCTCGCGCGAGATTTCACGCGATGGCGCGAATAAGCATGAAGCATGCCAATGTCGTCTTCGCCTTGCGTGAAGCGGTTTGTCCAGACTTTCGATGGGAGCGGTTCCAGCGCGGCGCGGGAGAAACGGCTAGACTCGCGCGGCCGCGTCCCGGAAATGAGACGGCGGCTGGGCTGGTCGGTTGCTATTGACCCTGTGGGTCCTGAAAGACGGGCGTCCCCGAAATGACGGACGCGTTCCCACTTTTGAGATAATGCGTCTCGCCAATGAGAATTCGCGCCACAAGGCGGCTCTTGCTCACACAAAGAACGGACGAATGGAACTTGAAAGCACCGCGCTATTGGCGGACTACGACTACGTGAAAAGACTGGCGATGCAAACGCTGTTCGCCACACTCGAAAACTTCAGCGAAGGGACGGTGATCGTCGACCGCAACGCGCGAGTCGTCTGGATCAATCAGCACTACGCCGCGCGCTTCGGCTACGACGATCCGCAGGCGGCCATCGGGCTCGACTGCGAAGCCGTGATTCCGAACAGCATGATGCGCGAGGTCGTGCAGGGCGGCGAGCCGATCCTGCTCGATATCCTCGAGACCGACCGCGATCCGATCGTCGTGACGCGTCTGCCGATCAAGGACGACGTTGGGCAAACGATAGGCGCCGTGGGTTTCGTTCTGTTCAACGAGATCAAGGGCCTCTCGCCGCTCTTCAGCCAGTACGCGCGCCTGCGCGCCGAGCTGATCAGCACGCGGCAGTCGCTCGCGCAGGTGCGCCGCGCGAAGTACAGCTTCGCGAGCCTCATAGGCACGAGCGCGGTGAGCCTCGAAGTCAAGCGCCAGGCGCGCCGCGCCGCGCGACTCGCTTCGCCGGTGCTGCTGCTCGGCGAAACCGGCACGGGCAAGGAACTGCTCGCGCATGCGATACATGGCGCATCCGGCCGGGCCGACGGCCCGCTCGTGACGGTCAACGTCGCCGCGATCCCCGACACCCTGCTCGAACTGGAGTTCTTCGGCGCCGAGGCAGGCGCCTACACGGGCGCCGACCGCAATGGCCGTATCGGCAAGTTCGAGCTGGCCAATGGCGGCACGCTATTCCTCGACGAAATCGGCGACATGCCGCTGGCGCTGCAGGGCAAGCTGCTGCGCGTACTGCAGGAGCAGGAGTTCGAACCGCTGGGCACGAACCGGATCGTGCGTGTGGACGTGCGCATCGTCGCCGCGACGTCGGCTGATCTGCCGGAGCTCGTGGCGCAGGGCAAATTCCGCGCCGATCTCTACTACCGGCTCAACGTGCTGACGATACGCGTGCCCCCGCTGCGGGAACGGCTCGCCGACATCGAGGCGATGGCGTACGCGATGCTCGACAAGCTTTCCGTCGAGAGCGGAGCGGGTCATCTCGAACTGGACCGCGAAGCGCTGGCGCTGTTGTGCTCGTACGCGTGGCCCGGCAATGTGCGCGAATTGCGCAACACGCTCGAGCGTGCGGTGCTGCTCTCGGAGGGTGAGCGCATCGATGCCAGCTCGCTGGCACGCTTCATCGGCGACGGCAAAGGCGAATGGCGCGCCGGCGGCAGCGGGCAAGCGCCGACGCGCGAGAGAGAGGCACACGCGCCTGCCCTTGCCGGCGCGGGCCAGGCCGCGAACTACGATGAGGCGATGCGCGACTTCGAACGACGCTTCCTGAGCGACGCCTTGCGCGCGGCCGACGGGCACGTCGCGCAAGCCGCCGAACGCATCGGCATGGCGCGTGCCACGCTTTACCGCAGAATCGCCGCGCTCGGCATCGAAATTTGACGCGGCATACGTGGCGAGTCCCGAGGCGTGGCACCCGGCAGAATCGCGAGGCTCGGGGATGAGGATCGCGCCGCACGCGCCGACGCCCTATCGCACCGCGGTGGGCGAGGCGCATCCGGCCCTCCCGACCGGGTAGGCACGGCCCCGCACGCTTGACGCAGATCAATGGTGCCCGCGCGCCGCCAACGCACAGTGATGCGGTTGCCGCCGCGCGCCATCTGGCGCACGAAAGGCGTATCGAACAAAGAGCGCGCCCATCATGACCGATTCTGCCGTCAGCGTAGCCGGGACTTTGCATGCGAGCCGGGCACCTCATGAAGCGCCTGTGCGCGTCGCGGCGCGCGGGCGGCCGGCCAGCACGCCCGCCGATCAGTGGAACCGGGCGGCCCATGCGGAGTTAGCCGCGATGACGTTCGGCTTGTCGCCGCTGTCGCTTGCGCTCTCCGCGTTCGACTGGGGCGCGCACCTCGCGGTCGCGCCCGGAAAATGCTTCGACCTGGCCACGCACGCGTGGCTGGCGGCGAGCGGGTTCCCCTCGGCGCCGCACCATTCCGGCGACGGAGCCGACGATGCCGACAAAGGCGGAACGGCCGTGTACGCCGGGCATGCCGACCCTCGATTCATGGCCGCCGCGTGGTCGAACTGGCCATTTCGCGCCTATCGCGACGCGTTTCTGGCGGTCGAGCGCTGGTGGCGCGAAGCGACGCGCGGCGTTCCCGGCGTCGAGCGGCACCACGAGGAACTGGTTGGCTTCGCGGCGCGCCAGTGGCTCGATGCGTGCTCGCCCGGCAACTTCGTCGCGACCAATCCGGTCGTGCTGCAGGCCACGCTGCGCAGCGGCGGCGCGAACCTCGTTGCGGGCCTGCGCAACTGGCTCGACGACGCGAACGCCATGGCCGGCACCATGCGCGGCGCCCACGCGCACGTGGCGCAGCCCTGGCTGCCCGGGCGCGACGTTGCCGTGACGCCGGGCCGCGTCGTCTGGCGCAACGCGCTGTGCGAATTGCTGCAGTACACGCCCACGACGCCCAACGTCGCGCGAGAGCCGATCCTGATCGTGCCGTCGTGGATCATGAAGTACTACATCCTGGACCTGCAGCCGCACGACTCGCTGATCCGCTTTCTGGTCGAATCGGGCTACACGGTGTTCGCTGTGTCCTGGCGCAACCCCGGCCCCGAGGCACGCGATCTCGGCCTCGACGACTACCTGCGCGAGGGCTTGTTCGCGGCGCTCGAAGCGGTGCGCTCGCGCTGCGGCGAGGCGGTCCACGCGGTTGGCTATTGCCTGGGCGGCACGCTCCTCGCAATCGGCGCGGCGGCGCTGGCGCGCGGCGGCCGGCAAGACAGGCTGCGCTCCGTCACGCTGCTCGCCGCCCTCACCGATTTCAGCGAGCCCGGCGAACTCGGGTTGTTCATCGACGCCAGCGAACTCGCCGCGCTCGATGCGCTGATGTGGCGACAGGGCTACCTGGACGGCGCGCAGATGTCGGCGGCGTTCCAGCTGCTCAATGCGCGCGACCTGATCTGGTCGCGCATGATGAGCGAGTATCTGCTTGGCCGGCGCACGAAGCCGAACGACCTGATGTCGTGGAACGCCGACACCACGCGCATGCCATACCGCATGCACACCGAGTACCTCACCCAACTCTTTCTCGACAACGATCTCGCCGCCGGCCGCTATTGCGTCGATGGCCGGCCCATTGCGCTGTCGGACATCGAAGCGCCGATGTTCGTCGTCGGGACCGAGCGCGATCACGTCTCGCCGTGGCGCTCGGTCTACAAGCTGCATCTGCTCACGCACAACGCGCTCACGTTCGTGCTCACGGCGGGGGGCCACAATGCGGGCATCGTGTCCGAGCCCGGTCATGAGGATCGCTACTTCCGGTGCGCGACGCGCGAGCCCGGCGCGCCCTACCGCAGCCGCGATGAATTCATGAGCGACACGCCCGTGACCGACGGCTCCTGGTGGATCTGCTGGCGCGACTGGCTGCGCGGGCGCTCGACGGGCGACGTGCCGGCGCGCACGCCGGAAAGCGGGCTCGGGCCGGCGCCCGGCGAATACGTGCTCGAAACCTGAAATCGTCGCGGCACTCGGGCATGCGCGGCATGCGGTAAGGAATCCGAAACCAGCGACTGGCCTATGCGAGGTGTCGCCGTCAGGGGAGCGGGGGAACGCAGTGGAACACCATGCCGAAGTATTGAGAGGACTGCGGTGGTACCCGCGAATGCCGGGCTGGCGCGACGTGGCGGCCGTGGTTCTGGTGTTCGGCGTGATCGTGTTGCTGGGCGAGGGCGCACGCCAGATGACGGGGCCGCTGGCGGGCGGCCACGGACCGGCCATCTCGCTCTCGCCCGCGGCGCTGCCCGGCTATACGCTGCGCACCGTGCTGCGCATGCTGATCGCGCTCGTCGCCTCGTTCGTCTTCACCTTCACGTATGCGACGCTCGCGGCGAAGAGCCGGCGCGCGGAGCGCATTCTGATTCCGCTGCTCGACGTGCTGCAGTCGGTGCCGATACTCGGCTACCTCTCGTTCACCGTGGTGTTCTTCATGTCGCTGTTTCCGGGCAACGTGCTCGGCGCCGAACTCGCCTCGATCTTCGCGATCTTCACGAGCCAGGCGTGGAACATGGCGTTCAGCTTCTATCAGGCGCTGCGCACCGTGCCCACCGATCTCGACGAGGCGAGCCGCAGCTTCCGCCTCTCGGGCTGGCAGCGTTTCTGGCGGCTCGAAGTGCCGTTCGCGATGCCGGGGCTCATCTGGAACGCGATGATGTCGATGTCGGGCGGCTGGTTCTTCGTGGTGGCTTCGGAAGCCATCTCGGTGGGCGACGTGCAGGTGGCGCTGCCCGGTGTGGGGTCGTGGGTGGCGCAAGCGATCAAGACGCGCGATCTGGCGGCGGTGGGCTGGGCGATAGTCGCCATGAGCGTGGCGATCGTGCTGTACGACCAGTTGCTGTTTCGCCCGCTGGTGGCCTGGGCCGACCGCTTTCGCTATGGCGACGTCGCCGCGCAGGCGTGCCCGCGCAGCTGGCTGCTCGATCTCTTTCATCGTTCGCCGTGGATGCAGCACGCGTGCCGCCCGGCTGGCGTGGCGCTCACGCGCGCCGCGCATCTGCGGCTGTCGCCCGGCGCGCATGGGCGCGGTTACGAATGGGCAAGCCGCCCATTCTCGCGGCGCGCGGGTGACGCGCTCTGGATCGCGTTATGCGCCGCGTGCCTGACCGGTGCGACCGTGGCCGTGTTGCGCTTCGCCGCGCCGGCGCTCGCCTGGGCCGACGTAGCGAACGCGGCAAGCAACGGCTTGCTCACGCTGCTGCGCGTCGCGGTGCTGATCGTGCTCGCCTCCGTGATCTGGGTGCCGGTGGGCGTGACGGTGGGGCTGCGCCCGCGGCTGGCCGCCTGGGTCCAGCCGGGCGCGCAATTTCTGGCTGCGTTCCCCGCCAATCTGCTGTTTCCCGTCGTGGCATTCTCTATCCTGCGCTTCAGGCTCGACCCGGACATCTGGCTATGCCCGCTGATGATCCTCGGCACGCAGTGGTACATCCTCTTCAACGTGATAGCGGGCGCCTCGGCGTTGCCGACCGATTTGCACGAGGCGGCCACGAGCCTGCGGCTGCGGTGGCGCGCGCGGTGGCTGCGGGTGCTGCTGCCGGGCATCTTCCCGTATTACGTGACCGGGGCGATCACGGCGAGCGGCGGCGCGTGGAACGCGAGCATCGTGGCCGAAACCGTCAGCTGGGGCACGACGAACCTGAGCGCAGGCGGCCTTGGCGCGTATATCGCGCAGATGACCGCGCGCGGAGACTACCCGCGCATCGCGCTCGGCATTGCCGTCATGTCGATCATGGTCGTCGGCGCCAACCGGCTGATATGGCGGCCCCTCTACGCGTTCGCCGAACGCCGCACGCGGCTCGCCTGAGTCCTTTGCCATGGAGCGCACCTCAATGCCAGGTCTCGCACAGCCCGCAATGACGCCCGATGGCACGAAGCAGCCTGGCCTCACCGCGCCGGCGCCGGTACTGGAACTCGACCAGGTGGGCATATCGTTCGCGCGGTCCTCCGGCGAGCCATTGCCCGTGCTCGACGATATCGATGTGGCGTTGCGCGAGGGCGAAATCCTCGGCCTGCTCGGGCGCTCGGGTTCGGGCAAGTCGACGCTGCTGCGCGTGGCGGCTGGCCTCGTGCGTCCCACGGCGGGCCGCGCGCTGTACCGCGGCGCGCCGCTCGAAGGCCCGGCCGAAGGCATCGCCGTGGTGTTCCAGACCTTTGCGCTCTACCCGTGGCTCACGGTGCTCGCCAACGTCGAGCTGGGGCTCGACGCATCGGGGCTCAAGCCCGACGCGGTGCGCGCTCGCGCGATGTCCGCCATCGAGATGATCGGGCTGGACGGCTTCGAATCTGCGTTTCCGCGCGAACTCTCCGGCGGCATGCGCCAGCGCGTGGGCTTCGCGCGCGCGCTCGTCAGCGGGCCGAAACTGCTGCTCATGGACGAGCCGTTTTCGGCGCTCGACGTGCTGACCGCCGAAACGCTGCGCAGCGACTTTCTCGACCTGTGGGCCCAGCGGCAGACGGCGATCGAGGCCGTGCTCATGGTCACGCACAACATCGAGGAGGCGGTCCTGATGTGCGATCGCATCCACGTGCTGGGCGGCCATCCGGGGCATGTCGTGGCGACGCTGAAGGTGCCGCTGGCGCGCCCGCGCAACCGGCTCGACCCGGCTTTTCGCGCCATCGTCGACACGCTTTATGGAATCCTCACCGCGCGCCTCGCCGAATCCGCCGGCGGCGCGGGCACGGCGCGCGGCGCATTCGGGCTGCGGCTGCCGGCGGTCTCCAGCCATCGTCTCGTGGGATTCATCGGCGCGCTCGCGGCGGCCGCGCACGAGGGCCACGCGGAACTGGCGGCGCTGGCCGCTACGCTGATGGTCAAGCCCGACGAGCTCTTTCCCGTGGCGGCGGCGCTGCACCTGCTCGCGTTCGCGGAGCTCGAGGAGCGCACGATCAAGCTCACGGCCGCCGGGCGCATGTTCGCGCTCGCCGACGACAGCGAGCGCAAGCGGCTCTTTCGCGAGCACGTGCTGCAGTTCGTGCCGCTCGTCGCCCATATCCGCGAGGTCCTGGACGAGCGGGAAGTGCACCGCGCGCCGCGTGCGCGTTTCGAGCTCGAACTGGAAGACCACCTGCATCGCGCCGATGCCGAAACGACCTTGCGCACCGCGATCGACTGGGGCAGGTACGCGGGCCTCTTCAGCTACGACGACCACTCGCGCACGTTCGGCGACTGAGCCGGCCGGCCGCGCATGGAATTGATCGATGTCAAATGCGCCGCGCCGCCGCCGCTCATCATGAGACCGGCACCGAGTGAGCCGCGCACGCGCAGAGCGGCGCGCGTGCCGGTCCCGCTCCGACATGGGATGGAGGAAACATGAAAGCACTGGTCTATAACGGCCCCGGCAGCCTCGCGGTGGAGACGCGGCCGATGCCCGAATTGCAGGGCCCCGGCGACGCGATCGTCAAGCTCTCGAAGACGACCATTTGCGGCACCGATCTGCATATCCTCAAGGGCGATGTGCCGAGCTGCACGCCAGGGCGCATCCTGGGGCACGAGGGCGTGGGCGTCGTCCATGAGGTCGGCGGCGGCGTGTCGGCGCTCAAGGCCGGCGATCACGTGCTCATCTCATGCATCTCCAGCTGCGGGCAGTGCGATTACTGCCGGCGCGGCATGTACTCGCACTGCAAGACGGGCGGCTGGATTCTCGGCAACCGCATCGACGGCACCCAGGCCGAATACGTGCGCATCCCGCACGCGCAGACGAGCCTTTATCGCATTCCCGCCGGCCTCGACGAGTCGGCGCTCGTGATGCTCTCGGACATCCTGCCCACGGGCTTCGAATGCGGCGTGCTCAACGGCAAGGTCGAGCCCGGCTGCACGGTCGCCATCGTCGGCTCGGGGCCGATCGGGCTCGCGGCGCTCCTGACCGCGCAGTTCTATTCGCCCGCGCAGATCATCATGATCGACCTGGACGCCAACCGTCTGGAATGCGCGAAGCGCTTCGGTGCCACGGCGTGCATCGACCCGCAAGCGGGCGACGCGGCGGATGCCGTGATGAAGCTCACCGAAGGCGTTGGCGTGGACTGCGCCATCGAGGCGGTCGGCGTGCCCGCGACGTTCGAACTGTGCGAGCAGATCGTGGCGCCGGGCGGCATCGTCGCGAATATCGGCGTGCATGGCGTGCCGGCGTCCATCTTTCTCGACAAGCTATGGGACCGTAACGTGGCGATCACGACGCGTCTCGTCGACACCGTCAGCACACCGATGCTGCTCAAGACCGTGTGCGCCGGGCGCATCGATCCGGGCCGTCTGATCACGCATCGCTTCGCGTTCGCCGACGTGCTGAAGGCCTACGAGACGTTCTCGCACGCGGCGAGCACCCAGGCGCTGAAAGTCATCATCGAGATGTGACGTGCCATGAGCAGCCGGGCGCTTTCCACCACGGAACTCCTCGAACGCATCGAGGCTCGCGTGACGCGGCCGCCGCGACGCAAACGGCAACCCAGGCGGCAACCCGGGCAGCAACCGTTGCGCAAGGCGGCGTTGCGGCTGGCGCCGCGCGTGCGCCGGCTGGTCGAAAGCCAGAGCTACGTTCAGGCCGACGAGGATGCGGCGTTTCTGCGGCGTCCGGAAATGTGCGGCGTGCGCCTTCAGCTCGACTACTGGAAAACCGAAGAGCGCCTGCAGCAACTCGGCATTGCGCATACGGTGGTCGTTTATGGCAGCACGCGAGTAACGAGCCCGGCTCGCGCGCGCAAGCGGCTTGCCGCCGCGCGCCGCGAGGCCCAGCTGGCTGGTGCCGGCGCCGAGCAGCAGCGCGAACTGCGCGTGGCCCAGGCGCTGCTACGGCGCAGCATCTATTACGACGTCGCGCGTCAGTTCGGCGCGCTGATCGGGCGTGCGTCGTGTACGAGCAAGCTCCCGCGGCTCACGGTCGTGACGGGCGGCGGTCCCGGCATCATGGAAGCGGCCAACCGTGGCGCGTTCGATGCCGGCGCGCCCACGGTGGGCATGAACATCGCCTTGCCGCGCGAACAGTTTCCCAATCCTTATTTGACGCCGGAGCTGTGTTTCCGCTTTCACTACTTCGCCATTCGCAAGCTGCATTTGCTGGAGCGCGCGAAGGCGGCCGTGTTCTTCCCCGGCGGATACGGAACCTGTGACGAGCTGTTCGAAGTCCTGACGCTTTTGCAGACGGGCAAGATCGCGGCGATTCCCGTCCTGCTCGTGGGGGAGGCCTGGTGGCGCAGTGTGATCGACTTCGACGCAATGGCCGAGGCAGGCATGATCGACCCGCACGATCTCGCGCTCTTTCGCTACTGCGAATCGGCCGAGGACATCTGGGCCGCCATTCGCAACTGGTATGGCGAAGAGGGCTGTGGCAATCCGTCAAGCAGTCTGACGCAAGGAGAGAGAGATGAAGTGGCTCGCTGATTATTTCGCGCAACGCACGCCTACGCTGTGCATTTCGCTCGCGGCATGGCCGCCGCTGCGCCTCGGGCCCGAAGGGCCGGTCGTGCGAGCGCCGCGCTGTTTGCCCTATCCTGGCGCGACGCTGGTCTTCCGGCCGGCTGCGCAACTCACCCATGGCGAGCAGAGTGTCGAGCTGCCGCCGTGCTACGAGATGCGTGCGCCAACGCCCGCGCAAGTGGCGGAATGGTCACGTAAGGACGTAGGCGCGGCCTTCTTTGAATCGGTGAAGATCTTCGCGCCGTCAAGGTTCAATCCCGACTTCCTGGTCACGATCAACGACTCGCTCTCGTTCGTGCCGGTTTTTTCGGCCGACGGCGCACCGGGTTTTGCCGGCAGTTGCATGGCGCGCGCGCCAGCTGGTTCGGATAACTCACCAATGGCGCTGCCGTGGTCGTTCCAGGGCTATATCACGATCTAGCGCATTTACCCGCGCACGCGCGAGGGGGCACAGGCATGGACATCACCTTTCCCGACCGACCGCCGCACTACGACGCCAACCGGCTCAGGTTGACGTTTTCTGCCACGGCCGGCGATCTGCACATCGAATGCGCGATCACGGCCGAGGCGCTCGAAGATCACTTCGGCGCGGCCTCGCTGCGCGAAGCGGATTTGTGCAGCGCATTTCTTGCGCATCGAGCGGCGATCGAAAAGGCGGCGGCCCGCATGATCGAAGCCACGAAGTCCGATGCGGTCACGCTTCACAGCGGCTACTTCCGCATGTACGGCGAAGCGGATGATGCGGGAAAAGACCGCTCCCGGTGAACCCCGTGTGGTTGATTCAAGTCAATGTACGCGCCCTGGCAAACTTTACATTCAGTCTCATCGGGGCGTTGGCCCATAACGGAGGAACTCATGCAAGCATCAGACATCATGACTACGAACGTCATTACCGTGCGCCCCAATGCGTCGGTTTTCGAGGCGGCGACGCTGCTCACCGATCATCACATCAGCGGTATCCCGGTCGTTGCCGACGACGGAGCCGTTATCGGCATCCTCAGCGAGAGCGATCTGCTGCATCGCGTGGAAACGGGAACCGGCAAGCCGCAACGTAGCTGGTTTGGTGAATTCCTCCATTCGACGCGCAAGCTCGCAAGCGAATACCTGAAGGAAAACGCCGTGAAGGTCGGCGACATCATGACGAGCAATGTCGTTTCGATTTCGCCTTCCGCGCAGCTCAGCGAGATCGCCGACCTGCTTGAACGCCTGCATATCAAGCGTGTGCCCGTGATCGATCAGGGCAAGCTCGTGGGCATCGTGAGCCGCGCGAACCTGATACGCGCGCTCGCGAGCACCGTGCAGCCCACCGAGTCGGGGCTCGCTTCGGACGAAGCCATTCAACGCGACGTGCTGCACGCGCTGGACGGTCATCGCTGGGCGATGTCGGCGGAGAATGTCATCGTCAAGGAAGGGGTCGTCCACTTCTGGGGCACGGTGAACTCCGAAGAGGAACGCAAGGCGATTCTCGTTACCGCGGAACGTGTTGCCGGAGTCAAGGGTGTCGAGGACCATCTCGGCTACCCGGTGGTGTTCACGCCGATGTAAAAGAAGGAAGAAGCTCGATATGTAGGCGGCGAAGGCTGGGTACCGGATTGTCCGGTACCCAGCCTTCGCCGATTTCGTTTTTGCCTTTTGCTTATGCGGTGTTTGTTTGCGGGGGAGCTTACGGATAGCGCCCGCCGTGCGCAGCCACATTGCGGGGGCACCTGGATCGCGCGCGGCTATTCACCTGGTCCGTTGTTCACCAGATGTTTGCCGCGCGGTCACATTCAATTCAAGTTCAATTCAAGCGGTAACTTGCGCGCCCTGCTGGGCCGGCTCTTTCTGCGCCGGCGACGCCGCACGCGACGGCACGAGCAGCACGGGGCGGCACGCGCACCGCAGCACGCGCTCGGCCACGCTGCCCAGCACGAGGCGGCGCACGCCGCGGCGCCCGTGCGTGCCCATGACGATCAGATCGGCGTTCCAGTCGTCGGCGGCGTGCTGGATGCATTGCGCCACGTCCTCCGCGGGGAGTTCCACCTCGACCGAGCGGGACGTCCCCTTTACGCCCTGTTGCGCCATGCGTGCCTCGGCGTCAGCACGAATCACGCGGCCTTCCTCGATATACGCATCCCGCACGATCGAGGGGTCGTAGCCAGGCACGTCGTACGCAATGATCGGCAGGTCGATCACGTAGAGAACCTGCAGTTCCGCGCCCGTATCGAGCGCGAGTCTGATCGCAGTGTCGAGGGCGTGCGAGGCAGTCTTGCTGCCGTCGAGGGGGACCAGAATGCGCGAGTACATGGCAGCGTTTCCGTGGAGTTCAGCAGGGTTGGAGAGGCAACGCGCGGTTCGTCAATGCGACATGAGCACCGGCACCGTCATGGAGGCGAGTATCGAACGCGTGACCCCGCCCAGCACGAGTTCCTGGAGTCGCGCGTGGCCATAGGCGCCCATCACGAGCAGATCGTATCCGCCGTCGGCCGCATAGCTGAGCAGCGCGTCGCCTGTGGATTCGGCCGCGTCGCGCTCGAACCGGGTGATGTCGACCGTCGTCGCGCCATGGCGCGCAAGCATGGCGGCCAGGTCGGCGCACGCCGCTTGCGACTCGGCCGGCGTAAAGGTCGTGGATGCCGCCGCGATGGTCACGCGCGCCGCCCGCACGATGAACGGAATGGCGTCGTGCACCGCGCGAGCGGCCTCGCGGCTGCCGTTCCACGCAATGAGCACGTGCTTGCCGACAGACTCGAAGTTGCCGGCGTACGGCATCAACAGCACCGGGCCGCCCGCGCCGAGAAGCACGGTCTCGGGGAACTGCTCCGCAATATAGGACTCCGGATCGTCCTGATCGGTTTGCCCGAGTATCACGAGGTCGGCGGTCCTGCTGCGCTGCATGACCGTAGCAACCGGATCGCCCTCCGGGGCAATCCAGGCGCCATCGACCTGTGCGCGCGCCAGTTCGGCGCGGAACAGCCGCTCGATCGCGCCGCGCTGTTCCATGCGCAGCTTGCGATGCGTGTCGTAATAGTCGGCCGTGCCGGCCATTACGTAAAACTCACGCGGGCGTGGTTCGAACATCGCGAACAGGCCATCCAGATGCGCGTCGAACGTGCGGGCCAGCCGCAGCGCGAGCGAGAGCCGCGCGTTCGCGCGCGCGCTCGTGTCCATGTGCACCATGACGGTCTTGTAGCTCATCGTGTTCTCCAGCGAACGGGGTGGGCGCGCCGCCTTTCGGGGAGCGGAAAGGGGGCGCAGAAAGTGATTCGAGTCTAGAAACGTGGGGCTTGTGGCGTTTGATTTGAGTCAATCATCTCTGCGGAGACGCATCCGGCCCGGACGGATTCCGGAAAAAAGGAGACATTGAGGCAGATCAATCGGAAACCGCCGTGCCTGCATAGATTGAATACGGCGCACGCTGCATGGCGCGGCGTGAACGATGTGTGGGTGACCACCGCTGGTGGCGGCACGATTCATCACAAGGTTCGTGCGCCACGAAGGCCTAAAGGAGGCAAGGCAATGAGCAATCTGACACGTTATGACCCGTTTTCGATGGAGCCGGTTTCGGACCTGTTCCAGGGGCTTTTCCGGCCCATGCGCGGCATGCTGTCCAACGAAGAGAGCGAGCTCTCCGCGATGAAAGTCGACGTCACTGAAAGCGACAAGTCCTACACGGTGAAGGCCGAAATGCCCGGCGTGGACAAGAAGGACATCGACGTGAAAATCGACGGAAACGTGGTTTCGATTCAGGCGAAGGTCGAGCGCAAGACCGAGCAGAAGGAAGGGGAGCGCGTGATCCGCAGGGAGCGTTATAGCGGCTCGTTCGGGCGCACGTTCTCGCTCGCGAGCGATATCGACGAGAGCGGCGCCACCGCGCAGTATCAGGACGGCGTGCTGTCGCTCACGCTGCCGAAGAAGGCACACGCCGAGCAAAAGCGACTTCAGATCCAGTGAGCGCTTGAACTCGTCGAGAGTTGGGGAGGGCGCGTCGAATCCGGGCACGAAAGCCCGGCGCGCGCCATGACGGCGCAGGGGCATGGGCTCCGCGCCTTTTTTTTCGATATATGCACGACTGAGCTTTCGCGCGGCGAAACACGTCGCAGGCACATGCATCAGGGGGAGACACATAATGAAACGACCGACTGCCGCAGCCGCCAGAATGCAGCACCTTGTGCACTATTCACGTCTTTTCGTGCTCTTCACCGGCATGGAGCACGTGGCCTCGCTGCTCGACTGCGTGGCGGGCTGGGCAGCATGCGGGGCGCACGTGCGGCTCGCTGGGCTGGCTCCTGCTGCTTCGGTGGCCGAGACGGACCAGCCGGCCGCCGAGCATTGCTCCAATCGGATCACCCTCGCGGCGACGCTCGACGCGTCCCGCGAAGTGCTGGCACTACGCGGAATCGAGGCGGACTGCGAGGTCCTTGGCACGGGGCCGGACAACGCGGCACGCGGCGCGGCGCTGGTTCGCGCGGTACGCGACTGGAAAGCCGACTTGGCGATTGGCGCGCCGGCAAATCCGGTCACCCTGGCGGGCGAAACCGAGTGTCCAGTGCTCTTGCTGCCCATGCCCACCGCGCGTCACTACCCGGTGCCCCCCCGGCGCATTTTCGTGGCTAGCGATGCAAGCGCGGCATCGGCTTGCGCCGTGCGGGAAGCCGCGAGACTGGCGGCGCCGGATACGGCGGTGCGCGTGGGCTATCTCGCTTGCGACCCGGCGGATGCACAGCATCCCGAGGACTTCGATGCGGCCGTGCTCGAAGCCCAGCACGATGGCGAGACAACGGCGCAAGCGATCATCGAGGCGGCGCTGCAGTGGCGCGCGGACCTGCTGGTGCTGGGCACGCGCGGCGGCCATGCAGGGGGCCGGTGGCGCTTTGCAAGCGTCGCTTCGGAAGTCGCGCAGCGCACGGTGTTGCCGCTGCTCCTCGTGCCGCAGGCCATAAAAGCGCCGACGCTGATGTGATGACACACTCAGGGCGCGGCCGTGCGCTGCGTCGCTGTGGCTTTCGTTCAGTCGAACCGGATACGCACATGGCACCCTCATCGAAACCATTCCAGCGCCTCATTGCTGCCGCCGAGGGCGGAAGCGGCCTCGCCACGCTCGCGGCGTTCGCCTCGCGGCTCGCAAGTCGCGAGGCGCCGATCAAGCTCGTCGAACTCATCGCGGACCCCGCCTCCGTGTTTCCTGCGCTCCACCTGGGGTTGCCGGACTGCGCCGACACGCACGCGGCGATGATGCGCCATGCGGAGTTCGACTTGCGCACCGCCGCGCAGACATTGGCGAGCGACCGGGCGCAACCGGAAGTGCAGCTGCTCGACCTCTCGGTTCTGAACGTCAAGGCGCCGGCCGCCGTCGCACGTGCTGCGCAATCATTCGATGCCGATCTCGTGGCGCTCGCCGCGCACCACCCGGGGCACCACTGGGCCTGCAGGCTCGACCCGGAGGAAGTCGCGTACGCCACGCGCCGCACGTTGCTGTACGTGCCTTCGCAGTTGCTCGCGCTGGATGAGCCTCCTCTGGCGCGCGCGCTGATTGCCGTCGATGGAAGCGCGAGCGCTTACGCCGCGCTCGAACTCGCGCTCGGCTGCCTGCCGCAGGACGTGGAGCTGAAGGTGATTCATGTCGTCGACCGTACGCTACCTGTGGGAGAGCCGCGTCTTTCCCACTTGTTCGAGGCCGACGGCACCCGCGCCCTGGCTCGCGCCGAAGCGCTCGCTGAGGCTCGTCGCTCGCGGCTGTCGCTGACGGCGATCGCGACGCACGACGAACTGGATGACGTTGCCAGCACGATCCTGCGCGAGGCGCGCGCCTGGGGCGCCGATCTTCTCGTCATCGGGTTACAGGGGCGCCGCGTGCGCACACACGCGTTGCCCGGCGCCGTAGCGTCGCACGCATTGCGCGACGCCCTGTGCCCCGTTCTCGTAGTCGCGCCCTCGAATCACGCGACGGACGAGGCCGCGGCGAAAGAGACCTCGCGCGAGGCCACGGCTGGCGGGAAAGCGTCGTCCCGCTTTCGCACCGCGGTGAGCAGGACCGATCAGGTTGACGTGCATCAATTGGCGCCGAAGGTCCGGTTTTATGCTGATTTCACTCGCAGGCCCGGTTGTTCGCCGCGTGGCATGCGGTGACGCGAGCTGGCCCAAGGCATTTGATGTGGACTCACGCCCTCGACAAGGAGACCCGAATCATGACACTCAATGGCCACATCGACTCCGGCGCCTGGAGCGTCCAAGCCGTCACTTCGCCTGGGCCACAAGGCGGGTTTCGCTGCGAGGTGAACGTCTCGCACGGCTCGCAAACGCAGCGCTTCACCCACGCGTTCGCGCACCATCGCGTCTTCGAAAGCGAGCGGGAGGCGGTGCTCGAAGGGCTGCGCGAGGGCATGGTGTGGATCGACCTGAAAATTCGTCACGCGTTCGAACTGTAATCCAGTGCGGTCCACGGCGATGACGAGCCTGTGGGCCGCAACGGCACCGATTTTCGAAGGGGTACCGTGATGGGACTCGGGATGCAAATTGTCTATCTGGGTTTCGCCGGATCCTCTGCCCTCGAGGCGGAAGCCGGGGTTCAGTTGCTGCGGCTCGAACGGTTCAGCAGCGTGCTGTCGAATTGTCATCTCGCCATCGAGCAACTGCACCCGGCCAACCGGCAGCCGGCGTACGACGTTCGTCTCGATCTCGTCTCGCCCTCGCGTGAGCTTTCGCCGCTCGGCCATTGCGAGGGCGAGGACCCCGTGGCAGCCCTGCGCGCGGCGTTCGACGCAGCCGAGCGCCAGCTCAGCGCCAGGGCGCCTTCGGGCGGACGCGACATACCGGGACGGGGCAACGCGCCGCCACCGTTGAGCTAAAGCCGGGCACGGCCGGACGGGGGCAAAGCCCGTCCGTTGGCCATCAGCGCTCAGGCTTCGTCGGCGAAAAGCCCGTCTTCGGGATCGGGCACACTCTCATCGACGCATTGCACATGCCAACGTCCTTCGAGCGGCTCGGCGTTCATGCGCGGGTTCCAGCGCGCGCGGCCGGATTCGCCTTCGAAGGGGCCGACGCTCGCCTGGAGGTCGAGGCCATCGACCGTGCAGACTTCGCGCTGGCCTTCCGACGCCAGCAGGCTCGTGCCTTCCGCCGTGCGGCGGCATTGCCCCCATTCGGGCAGGTTCACGCCGGCATGGCCTTCTCTGGACCACTTCTTCGCTTCGGTGTCGATCCAGATGATCGCGTAGGCAGCGGGGTCGAGGCGGTCGAAACTGTCGAGATGAACGGTGACGCGCATGGCGATGCTCTCCTGGAAGATGTGTGTGACTACTGGCTCAGGACCCACTGAACGAGCGTACGTGCGTCCTCGGCCGAAAGCGGGCCGCCGCGCTCCTCCGGCAGCGGCATGGCCATGTCGCCCCAGTGCGCCTTGCCGCCGCGCCTGAGCTTGTCTTCGAGCAGGATTTGCGCGTTCGGGTTGTCGCGGTAGCGCTCGGCGATCTGGTGGAACGAGGGCGCGAGAAAGGGCGCGTCGGAAGTGTGGCAGAACATGCAGTGCTGCTGATCGACGAGTTCCGTGGGTTCGGGAAGCTGTGCATGCGCAAGCCCTGCGTGCAATGCGAAAGCGCATGTCAGCACGGCATGAACCAGGACGAGGCTTGCACGATCTTGGAAAGACGGAACCATCGGGACGCAGACGACCGGCGTAAGGGGGCGTGGCATCGATCCTCTCCTTGAGTGCGTATTGCGAGCCAAAAGCGCTCAATGAGATTCATGCTGCCATTGGCGCGCCTGGTTCCGTTGATATGTGTCAAGCGGCACGGGATTGCACTCCGCTCGTGTACACGGCGATTGCACTGCGATTACATGGCGATTGCGCGGCGATGCAAAAAAGACGGCGCCGGGTATGGGGCGCCGTCAAACAGACGCGCCTCAGCTACGAGGCGCGCTGTGTCAAAAATATCAGAAACAACCGTGCCGCGCTGTGCGTGCGCCTCGCGTCACACGTCACACGCGCGCGAGGCCCTCCACATCGACGATGCGGATCTGCTTGCCGTTCGGCTCGACGAGCCCTTCGCGCTGAAAGCGCGAGAACATCCGGCTCACGGTTTCGAGCTTCATGCCGAGGAAGCAGCCAATTTCCTCGCGGCTCATCTTCAGGTTGAATTGCGCGCCGGAATAGCCGCGTGCGTGGAAGCGCGCCGCGAGATCGAGCAGGAATGTCGCGAGGCGCTGTTCGGCGGTCATCGTGCCGAGCAGCATCATCAGGCTCGACTCCCGCACGATTTCTCCGCTCATCAGTTGGTAGAGGTAGCGCTGCATGCGACGGCTCTCGCGGCAGAACGTCTCGAGCTGGGCGAAAGGAATGATGCAAACCGTGCTGTCTTCGAGCGCAATCGCGTCGCAGCTGTGCATGCCGGAGCAAACGCCGTCGAGTCCGAGCGGCTCGCCGGGAATCTGGAAGCCCGTGACCTGTTCGCGGCCGTCGCGATGCATGACGACGGTCTTGAACGAGCCGGTGCGCACGGAGTAGAGGCTCTGAAACGTGTCGTGCGCACGAAACAGCGCTTCGCCGCGGTGCACGTTGCGTGTGGTGAGGACCACGGCGTCGAGCTGCAGGAGTTCGGTATACGTGAGGTCCGGCGGCATGCAGACCGCGCGCAGCGAGCAGGTGGAGCAGCGCGTAGCCGGCTGGCGCGGCGCCGCCGCGCGCGCGGCCGGCTGCAGGGGCACGACAGGGCAGCGCGCGGACGGTGGCGTGGACAGTGAGGAATCGCAGGCAGGCTCGGCATACATAATCGTCTCCAAGTCAGCGCGCCGGGGCGGCGCGCTGTTTCACAAGCGCTTCGATGACTTCACAGGCGGCGTCGAATTCAGACGTCTTGTCGAAGAAAAAGTGGGCTCCGGCGCGTTGGCAGGCGGCTCGAAAGGGTGCGCCAGCGTGGTTCGTCAGCACGACCGTCACGACCGAGGGATGCTCGCGTGCAAGCAGGGTGAGCAGTTCGATGCCGCTGCCGCTTGCGAGCCTCAGGTCGACCACCGCGACGTCCGCACCGCTTTCGGCGATGCCGCTCAGGGCGCTGGCCGAATCTTCGGCTTCGCCAATCACGCTCACGTCGGGAATGGCCGAAAGGGCCTCGGCGATCTTCCTGCGCACCGCCGTCGCATCCTCGACGAGGAAGACTTGCAGCGGCTGGCGGACAGGACTGGCTTTCATGTAGCCAGTATTGGCGGCGCCGTCTCAAAAAAATATCGGCGTCGATGGAAAGTGACGTAAGCAGAACGGAAGTCTTGTAGGTGAATTCCTACAGACATGCGGCGATCGGCCGCGGCGTGCGCAAGGCCGGGTTAGGGTTCGTCCGGATCGTCGAGCAGCTTGTGCCGCATGGCGTAGCGCACGAGGGCGGCTTCGTGCGGCATCTGCATTTTTTCGAGGATGCGGACCTTGTAGGTGCTGATGGTCTTCGCGCTCACGCACAGCTCCTGCGCGATTTCGGTGATGGTCTGGCCGGACGCGATACGCCGGAATACCTCGAACTCGCGGTCGGACAGGCGCTGGTGGGGAAGCGTGTCGGCGGGTTCGTTCAGGCTCTGGGCGAAGCGCTCGGCCATCGTCATGCTGATGTAGACCCCGCCGGAGGCGATCTTCGTCACGGCGCTCACGAGCTCCTTGCTCGCGCATTCCTTGGTGAGATAGCCCGAAGCGCCGGCCTTGAAGGCGCGCACCGCATATTGCTGCTCGGCGTGCATGGTCAGCACGAGGATGCGCAGCGCGGGTTTTTCATCCTTGATCTGCTTGACGAGATCGACACCGCTGCGGCCCGGCATCGAGAGATCGAGCACCAGCACGTGGGCGTCGTGCTCGCGCACCAGCGCGAGCGTCGTGGCGCTGTCGCAGCCTTCGCCCACCACCTGGAACTCGATTTCGCGCGCGCTTTCCAGGATGCGGCGCAGACCGTCACGCATGAGCGCATGGTCGTCGGCGAGAATCACCTTGATCATGAAGCGGCCTCTTCGGGTAGCAGGGCATGGAGCGCGAACGTGATCGTCATGGTAAAGCCCTTTCCGGGCGCCGTATCGATCGAAACGTTTCCGTCCAGCATATGGGCGCGCTCGCGAATGCCGAGCAGGCCAAACGGCCTGTCCCGCAAGGCGTCGGGCGGCGTGTCGGTGGGGTCGCCGTCCGCGCCGTGGCCGTCGTCGGCGATGCGCAAGACGCAGCTTGGCCCGCTCACCTTGAGCGACAGCTCGACGAGGCTGGCTTCGGCATGACGGGCGACATTGTTCAGCGCTTCCTGAACGATGCGAAAGAGGATAGAGGCGGCGACGTTGGAGAACACCGTGGCTTCCGCGTCCAGATCGCGCTCCACGACAATGCCATAGCGGTTCGTGAAGTCGTTCGCGAGCCATTCGATGGCCGGCACGAGGCCGAGGTCGTCGAGCATGACCGGCCGCAGGTCCGCCGCGATGCGGCGCAACGACGCCACGGTCGAATCGATCAGGTTGCGCATGCCGGCGAGCCGCGCGGTGGTGTCGAAGCTGGCATCTTGCCCGAGCCGGTGCTCGAGGGCGGACAGGTCGATCTTGAGCGCGGTGAGCTGCTGGCCGAGATCGTCGTGAAGCTCGCGCGCGATGCGGGTCTTTTCGGCCTCGCGCACGTTCTGCAGATTGGCCGACAGTTCGCGCAGCTCTTCGCGGGAGCGCTTGAGCGCTTCCTCCGCGCGCACGCGCTCCGTGACGTCGCGCAGCATGACCGTGAAAAGCTTGCCGGAGCCGTCGCGGATCTGCGAAATCGATGCCTCGATGGGAAACTCCTCGCCATTGGCGCGCAGCCCAAGCAGCACGCGCTGTGGGCGGCCCATCTGGCGCTCGGTGACGCCCGTCACGCCGAACTGCTCGACATGCTGCGTGTGGGCGGCGCGGAACCGCTCGGGAATGAAGCGCGAGAGCGGCGAGCCGATCGCCTCCATGGCGGAAAGGCCGAACACCAGTTCGGCGGCGGGATTGAAGATCACCACGTGCTGGCTTTCGTCGACGGTGATGACCGCTTCCATCGACGAGCGGATGATCCCCATCATGCGGGCTTCGGTGAGTCGCGCGTCGCCGTGGGCCTTCGTGGGCGAGGCGCTCGCGCGCATGAGGCGATGCACGAGAAGCGCAAACGCGGCGGCGGCGAGGGTTCCCGCGAGCAGGACGGCAACGACGCAGGCGGCTGCGCCCATGAGCAGCGGGCTGCCGTCGGCGCTGACGAAGAGGGTGAGCGTCGCGCCGCCGAATTCCAGCGAATCGTTGTGCCGGAACCGGGTGCCGGGCAAAACCTCGTCCTCCTCGCCGCGTGCGCTCGAGTACACGTCCAGTGGCGGCGCTCCCACGCGCACGGCGAGGGTGAGTCCGGGATCAGCGGCGACGAGCGGCTCGAACAGCCGCCGCGCGTCCAGCAAGGCCATGGCGAAACCGACGACTTTGCGCGCATCCCCTTGTGCGTCGGGCGACGCCGCGTACACCGGCAGCCAGAGCTTGAGAAGCGGCGGCTCGGCGGCCAGTGCGGGCACGGCGGCCAGCGCGACATTGCCGGTTTCGGCGGCATAGCGGCGCGCGGCACGCGTCGCGACGGTTTCCACGAGCGCGTTCTCGGGGAGGGTGGTGGTCGGGCCGGCCCATTGCGCGATGGGCGCTGTGGGCGATCCGGCCGCGCCGGCCGCTGTGTAGCCGCGCGACATGTCATACCCGAGCGCAAAGACCGCCGAGTGTGCGCTATCCAGATCGATCGCCGAGACAAAGCGATTCCAGGCCGCGGGATCGGGAGTGGGCGTTTGCGTGAGCAAGGCGCGCGCGCCGCGCAACATGGCTTCGTTGGCGATGAGCGTCTGTTCGAGCGTTGCGCGCAGCGCCGCCGCGCGCCGGGTGAATCGCTGCTCCGCGGCCGCCTGCCACTGCCGTGAGACGAACGTCGCGATAGCGCCGGCGAGCGCGAAAGCGACAATGAACGCCAGCACGGCCGCGACGGCCGGATCGCGCAGCCGCGCGACGAGCGCCGGCCCCGCGCTTCGCCCGACGCGCATACGCGGGTTAGCGCCTGGTCCCATGGCGGAGATCCGGAATGAAACGCTTGCGCGAGGTCGATGCGTAGGCCATTCGCGTGTGAACTACCGATATCAATGTAGGGGGAGCCGACATCCTGCATTACGCGGGATGCAAGCCCATTTTATGAGCCCCATGGCAGCGTATCCCAAAAAGTTTGCGACCGTCCGGCGGGTTTGCGCGAGGCAACGATACGCCGATATGCCGATACACCCATGCGCCCATCCACGACGAGTGCATCGGCGGCCTTTCAGGAGGCCGTGCCGGGCGCCGACGCCGGTTCGCACGGCGGGCACGGATAAGGCCGCACCGTTTCCTGCGCCAGTTCGACCGATTCCCGATGCTCCGGCACGCTGCAATCCCAGTGCAGCGTCTCGGCGATGCGCCGGCGCAAGGCATCGGCCGCGGCGGGGTCGCCATGCGTGATGAACGTATGAATGGGCGGGCACGTCATCTCGGCCAGCCAGCGCAGCGTCTCCTGGTAATCGGCATGCGCGGAGAGCGAGGTGATCGAGGCGACCTCGGCGCGCACGTGCACGTACTCTCCATGCAGCTTGATTGCCGGGGAGTGGGCTTCGAGCGCCGCGCCGCGCGTGCCGGGAGCCTGGTAGCCCACGAGCGCGATGGTGTTGCGCGGGTCGGACGCGTACAGGTGCAGGTGGTGCAGTACGCGGCCTCCCGTGGCCATGCCGCTGCCGGCGATGATGACCATGGGCCCGTTGCGCGAGACGATGGCCTTCGACTCGTCGACGGTGCGCGTCATGACCGCCGCGTGATCGATGGCGTGTAATTGGGAAATCGTCAGCCGATGGTCGCTCATGTGGCGCCGGTAGAGGTCGGTCACGCTGATCGCCATCGGGCTGTCGAGATAGACCGGCACGTTGGCCATGCGGCCCGTTTCCTTCAAATGCGCGATGTAGTAGAGCACTTCCTGCGCGCGCCCTACCGCGAAGCAAGGCATGACCACGAGGCCGCCGCGAGCGAAGGTGCGCGCGAACATCTCGGCCAGTTCGTCCTCGGGGTTGCGGGTGTCGTGCAGGCGGTCGCCATAGGTCGATTCGACGACGAGGTAGTCGGCATGCGCAAGCGGCGCGGGCGCGCGTACGATGGGATCCTCGGGGCGGCCGAGATCGCCCGAAAACGCGATGACCGTGTGCCCGCAGCACAGCACGACGCTGGCTGCGCCAAGGATATGGCCCGCAGGCAGCAGCCGGAAGGTCAGTTGCTCGCCGAGCGCGAGGGGCGCGTCGAACTCCCGGGGTTGGAGGAGCCGCAGTGCGTTTTCCGCGTCCTCCATCGTGTAGAGCGGAAGGGCCGGATGGTGCTTCGAAAAGCCGTGGCGGTTCGCGAACGCCGCGTCCTCTTCCTGGAGCCGGGCGCTGTCGCGCAGCATGACGCCGCACAGATCCGCGGTGCCCGGCGTGCAATACACGGGGCCGTGATAACCGTTGCGCGCGAGGACGGGCAGGTAGCCGCAATGGTCGATGTGGGCATGCGTGAGGATCACCGCGTCGATCGAGTCGGCGGGAAAGGGCAGCGGGTCCCAGTTGCGCAGACGCAGGTTCTTGGTGCCCTGGAACAGCCCACAGTCGATCAGCACCCGCTTGCCTGCCGCTTCCAGCAGGTACCGCGACCCGGTGACAGTCTGCGCCGCGCCCAGAAACGTCAGCTTCATCACGCTCTCCTCGCTTCGCGCGCCACGTGCGCGCCTGATAGCGATTGAAGCGCGCACCGGCACTGTGCATTTGACTTGAATCAGATGAACGGGCATTGATCCCGCCCACTTCGGCTTGAGTTAGATCAATCGAAGCGCGCCCGCTGATTCTTACATTGAAGTCAGCGGCTCGCTTTCGAGAGCCGGTTTTCGGGCAGGGGCAAACATGTCGATCAGGTTGTCCTCTGGCAGGTCACTGGTGCCGATTCTGTCGATTGCATTGCTTGGCGCGTGCGTCACGCACGGCGACGAAAACGACGGTTTCCGCCGTTCGGAGACCGAGCTGGAGGCGTCGCGCGAGCAGAGCGCGATCAAATGCGCCACGCCCGATGCGTGCGTAGAGGCCTGGGGTCGCGCCCGGCTCTTCGTCGAACGGCACTCGCCCACGCCGATCGAGACTTCGACGGACGACACGATCGCGACGCGCATGCCACATGAATTTGGCATTGCGTACTTTTGGGCGGTGCGGCAGATGGCGGCGGACGGAACGACGACGATACGGCTCAAGGGCATGTGCCGCGGCATGTACAGCACCGACA
Source organism: Paraburkholderia sp. (assembly GCF_035501035.1). GTDB lineage: Bacteria > Pseudomonadota > Gammaproteobacteria > Burkholderiales > Burkholderiaceae > Paraburkholderia. The sequence goes on along the minus strand of NZ_DATJWR010000069.1, from coordinate 67,685 downwards.
ACGGCCCTGGCTGGGCCTATGCGCGCTGCGCCGAGCAGTTGCTCGAGGGGCAGCTGGAATTCGTGCGGGAGGTCGGTGGCGTCAGATGAACTGCGCGCGTGAGCGCGCTTACCCGCGCTTATTCGCGCTTTTCCGCCGTTACCGTGTAACGGGAACGAAGGGGAGATGGATTTCCACCGGCAGGCGCAGCTCCGCCGAAATCGTGACGCCCGCGCCGGGACGGCTCTCGACCGTCAGCGAGCCGCCGAGCTGCAAAACGCGCTCGCGCATGCCGATGAGCCCGAACGCATCGGAACGCGACGCGGCTCGCGGGTCGAAGCCGACTCCGTCGTCGCTGACGCGCAGGCTGCAATGTTTGGCATCGTTCTCCAGCTCGATCGTCACATGGTGCGCGTGGGCGTGGCGCGCGACATTCGTGAGCGCCTCCTGGACGACCCGAAAGAGGGCCGTGGTGGCGAATTCGTCGAGGTCGGGCTCCGAAATGTCCAGTTCGCACTGCACGCTCACGCCGTAACGGCTTTGAAAGTCTTGCGCCAGCCATTCGAGCGCAGCCTGGAGCCCGAGATCGTCGAGCACGGCGGGCCGCAGATCGGCGGCGATGCGCCGTATGGCGACGGCAAGCGCGTCGATTTGCGCGCCGATCTGCGCGACCGCCTCCAGTGCGCCGCGCGTTGGCGCCGGCAACGCATTGGCGAGGTCGGTTTCGTGACTGCCGAGCGCCATTTTCAGCGCTGCGATCTGTTGCCCCAGATCGTCGTGCAGCTCGCGCGCGATGCGCTTCTGTTCGTTCTCGCGCGCCTGCTGCATGAGCGCCGACGCGGCATGAGCCCGCTCGAGCTCTTCGAGTCTGCGTCGCTCGCTCATGTCCCGGGTGATTTTCGCGAAGCCGACGAGCGCATCGTCGTCGTCGCGCACGGCGGTGATGACGACATTCGCCCAGAAGCGGCTGCCGTCCTTGCGCACGCGCCAGCCCTCGTCCTCGACGCGCCCCTGACGCGCCGCAGCCTCGAGCAGGCGCGCGGGCTTGCCCGAAGCGATATCGTCGGGCGTATAGAACACGGAGAAGTGCTGGCCGACGATTTCGTCTGGAGAATAGCCCTTGATCCGCTGCGCGCCGGGATTCCAGCTCGCGATGCGGCCGCCGGGTTCGAGCATGAAAATGGCGTAGTCGCGTACGGCGTCGATCAGAAGGCGATACCGGTGTGCGATGGCGATATCGCTGTCATTGCGTCCTAGCCAGGATTTGGGCCCTGCCGTTTGCATGCGGCACTCCGGATGATTTGCCAGGTTTCCAGGCTTCGGACATAGCCTGGGGAGCGAGGTGTGTCACGCCGATATGTCGCATGGTAGGGCATATTTCGTGCTGCGTTCAGAACTCTTGCAAGCTGGTTTTCTGACGTTTTGCTTATAAAGGAAGCGGGCGACGCGTGCTGGCGATTTACGATACGACCTCGCTTAGCGGGCGGCGCGGAGACTGCGTATCTGGGGTGCCATGCCCGATGCGCAGCAGAATCTGCGGGTAAGCCGATTCGGGCATGCCGAGAAGCGCGCCCAGTTGCGCGCGCAACTCACCCACTTCGATGGGCTGATTCAGATAAGAGGCGCAGAGTCCGTGCGAAGTCAGCACGAGCAGCACGCGCTCCAGCGCCTCGCCGGCCGCGAGCCAGGCCTGGGCGTCGTCGACGCTCGTCGCCAGACACAGCAGCAGGGGCGACCCCGCCGCAAGCTCGCGATGGGTCGCCGCTACGCCGCCGCCGACATCGAACGTGCGAATGGCGGAAGCCACGAGCGGCGTGGCGAAGTCGAGCAGGGAGGGGAGCCCGGCTGAATAGGCGGGCATGCCGTCGCCGGTGCGGCGCGGGTGAATCCACTTCGCCAGCTCGCGACGGAACCTGGGGTCGGCGAACTGGCCCTCATCGGCTTTGGCCACGAGGTCGGCGATCGCCTCGCGCTTGCTCGCCTCGCTTGCGCATGCAACTTCCACGCCCTCGCTGAGCGCCGCTTCGACCAGCTCGCGCTCGACGTCCGCGCCGACTTGCTGCGGGGAAAACGGGTGCCGCGTGGTGACTCTCTGGGAAATGGCGTTGACGAGCGGAGCCAGTTCGGCGCCGACGGGCTGCGCCCGAAGCAGGCGCACGTCGGCGAGCAGGTCGGGATCGAGGCTCGTTGGAAAAAGCGTGATCGCGTAGCCGATGCCGAGGCTCGCGAGCGCCACGCGCAGATTGAAGAGCGCCGCGCCGCAACTGATGATCAGCTCCCGATCGTACGGATCGACGACGGGCAGCGCGCGCAGCCGGTCGGCGCAGAGCAGGATCCTGTCGTGGGTCGCCACGAAACGCCACGGCTGGCTGTTGTGGCTCGACGGGGCAAGCGTGGCGTGGCGCAAGGCGTAACGCAGAGCGTAGTCGTCGAGCTTGTCGACCGCGCTGGGGTGGGCTGAGGACACATCGGGCTTGTCGAGCATGGTGAACTCCCGCCGGGGTAAGGGCACGGCACGGCATAGCGCAGCGCGCCACGGCATGGCGCGGCACGTCGCGCAGGGTGAAATCAGTGCGACATGAGGACCGGAACCGTCATCGCTTCCAGTAGCGTGCGCGTCACGCCGCCGAGCACGCATTCACGCAGGCGCGAATGCGCGTAAGCGCCCGCCACCAGCAGGTCGGCGTGCAAGTCGCTCGCGCGGCTCAACAATGCCACGCCGGTCTGGACGCCCGGATCGCGCGTGCTCTCGTGAAACGAGGCGCGCACCCCGTGCAGGTCGAGCCACGCGGCGGCGTCGATCGCCTCGCTTTCGGCGTGCGCGCGCTTCGCGCGACCATGCGAAGTGATGACTTCGATCGATACGCACTGGGCGCGCTGCAATAGAGGCAGCGCATCGGAGGCGGCGCGCGCCGCTTCGCGGCTGCCATCCCAGGCGATCAGCACGTTTTGCGCGAATTCGGCAAAGGCGCCGGAATGCGGGACCACGATGGCGGGCCGCCCCGAGGTCATCAGCAGATCCGTCACCAGGCCGCCCACGCTCTGCTCGACCCAATCCGGGGCTTCGGGCTGCCCGAGCACGAGCAGGTCGGCGTGGCGCGCGTGCAGCGTGGCGGTCGCGGCGTCGCAAGGTTGCGGCGCGCGCCATTCGACGATCCGGCCCGCGTGCTCCGCGGCGAACAGAAATGCCTCGTGCGTGCGGGCGAGGCGCAGCTCGGGAGTCGGCGCGCCTTCGCTCGCGTGCGTGCGGGCACGCGGCAGGTAAAGCCCGGTCACATGCGCGTCGAACCGTTCTGCCAGCTCGAGCGAGAGCGCAAGGCGCACCGCACATCGTTCCGAGTCGTCCAGGTGGACGAGCAAGCTCTTGTAAAACATGGCGATCTTCCTTGAACCTGAGCCGCCGCGCGCACCGTCCGGGCGCACGATTTGCTCAATGCGACATCAGCACCGGAACCGGCATCGACCCGAGCATGGTTTGCGTGACGCCGCCGAGTACGAGTTCCTTCCAGCGTGTGTGCCCGTATGCCCCCATTACCAGGAGGTCGCTGCCGAGTTTGTCCACGCGGGAAAGCAGGGCGTCGCCAACCGACACCGTCGGGGGCGTGTGCAACTGGGTGACCTCCACGTCGATGCCGTGGCGCGCGAGCACGAGGGCAATATCGGCGCCCGGAATGCGGCCTTCGCGTTCGGTGTTGAGCGTGACGAGCGTGGTATGGGTGGCGAGCCGCATGAAGGGCAGGCCGTCGTACAGGGCGCGCGTGGCGGACTGGCCGGCGTCCCAGGCGATGACCACGCGCTCGCCCACCGTGGGATACGTCCCGACGTAGGGCACCCACAGCACCGGGCGCCCCGCTGCGAGCGTCACGCGGGCCTGCAGACGATTATTGAGGGACGCTTCAGGGTCACGCGGGTCGCTTTGGCCCACCACGATGAGATCCGCGAACGGCGCGAGCGCGAGCAGCTCGTGCTCGGCGTGACGCGCGCCCGTATGCCAGGTGCCTTTGAGTTCCGTTTGCGAGAGGCCGCTCGAGAATTGATGCTCCAGCTCATGACGCCGGTCTTCCCGTGTCCGCGCGCGATACCCCATGTCGAACGTGATCGACCAGGCGCTTTCGTGGTCCGTCGTGACAGGCGCGAAAAGCGCGGTGACATGGGCGCCGTGGTGGCGCGCCACCAGCAACGCGAGATCGAGGCAGGCGCTCGCACGTTCGCTGCCGTCCAGATGAACAAGGATGCTGCGGTACTCCATGATCGGCGCTCCACGATTGAGAAAACCGCGACCAGGTGCTGCGTGCGATCAGTCTAGGATCCGGCGCCTGGGCACGATTGACCTGAATCAACCAGTCGCGGGCGCCTGCGGCATGCGGCGGGCGCGGCTACGATTGACGCATGTCAATTGCGCGCGAAGGCGCGTTCTTATAGTGGAGCGACGTTCCGATCGCGCCGGTGCGTGGCAGCGGCCGATCACCCAACTGTGAGGAGAAGCGAGATGCGCAAGGACCGGATTGCCTTTGTGAGTGGCGCAATGGGAGGGCTTGGCGCCGCGATCAGCCGCAGACTTTTCGACGACGGCATGACCGTCGTCGTTTCGCATTCGGAGCACAACGATCATGTAGCGGCGTGGCTGCACGGCGAGCGCGAAGTGGGCAGAACGTTTCATGCGTTCGCGCTCGACGTGGCCAGCTACGAATCGTGCGAGGAATGCGCGCGAGCGGTGATCGCCGAGTTCGGCGGCATCGATGTCCTTGTCAACAACGCCGGCATCACGCGCGACGCGAGCTTCATGAAGCTCACGAAGCCCGAGTGGGATGCGGTCATGCACACGGATCTCGACAGCATGTTCAATCTCACGAAGCCTTTCCTGCCGGGGATGCTGGAGCGCCGGTTCGGCCGCATCGTGAACGTGGGGTCCGTAAACGGTTCGCGCGGCTCTTTTGGGCAGACGAACTACGCAGCGGCAAAGGCCGGTATTCACGGTTTCACGATGTCGCTCGCGCTCGAAGTCGCCAAACGCGGCGTGACCGTGAACACGGTGTCTCCGGGCTACCTCGCAACCGCAATGGTGGAAGCCGTGCCGCAGGACATCATGGATACGCGCATCCTGCCGCAGATCCCCGTGGGGCGCCTGGGTCGCCCGGAGGAGGTAGCGGGACTCGTCGCCTACCTGTGCTCCGACGACGGCGCGTTCGTGACGGGCGCCAATCTTGCCATCAACGGCGGCATGCACATGCAGTAGGCCGCACGCCGCGCACGCTCCGCTCAGGTCGTCTTGTCCGTGACGATGGCGTCGCGCAGCGCGGCGGCGAAGGCCTGAAACGCATGCAACGAACCCGCCACACTCTGATACTTCTCGCGCCCGATCTGACCGTCGAGCGTGACGAGCATGCCGGCGGTGCGTGCGAGCGCGAGCAGGGTTTCGGGGTCGTCGGCGGCGCCCGCGTTGGGGAGCGTCGCGCCGGTCAGCGAGCGGATTTCGACGGTGGACATGGCAACGCTCCTTGCAACGGACGGGGGGAGGGGTACGCCTTCAGTATGTGATGCGGCGGCCAGCGTTCCAATGAGCGGGCGCTGAAACTGACGTAGGCGTTTTTTCTGATCGTGTAGGCAAATGCCTACTCAGGGGGCGACGGTGGTCGAGATCGTGACGCTCACGCTGAACCCTGCCGTCGATGTTTCGACGGCGGTGGATCGGGTCGTCGATACGCACAAGCTGCGCTGCGACGCCGCGCGCCGCTATCCCGGCGGCGGCGGCCTCAACGTTGCCCGCGTGATTCAGCGGCTCGATGGCCGCGAGCCGAGTTGCCTCGCGCTCTACCTGGCGGGGGGCGCTTCGGGGAATCTGCTCGAACAGATGCTCGCGGCGGAGCGCGTGGCGAGCCGCCGGCTGCGCATTGCGGGCGAGACGCGCGAAAACTTCTCCGTGACCGAGCGCTCGACGGGCCGCGAGTTCCGCTTCGTGCTGCCCGGGCCGCAGATCGGCGCCGAGGAGTGGTCGGGCATGCTCGCCGTGCTCGACGCGCTGATGCCCGCGCCGCGCTATCTCGTGCTGAGCGGCAGCCTGCCGCCCGGATTGCCGCCGAAGGCCTACGCCGACCTGGCCCGTTACGCCAACCATCGCGGCACGCGCGTGGTGCTCGACACCTCGGGCCTGCCGCTCGCGCTCGCACTCGATGCGGGGGTTTATCTCGTGAAGCCCAGCCTTGGCGAGCTGGCGGCCCTGGAGGAAAGACCGCTCGCCGATGAAGCCGCGTGGCTGGCCGCGGCGCGGCGGCTCGTCGAGGACCGGCGCGCGCAGGTCGTTGCGTTGACGCTGGGGGAGCGCGGCGCACTGCTCGTCTCGTCCGAAGAAACGATTCGCGTGAAGGCGCTGCCCGTGCCGGTGTCGAGCGCAACGGGCGCCGGCGACAGCTTCCTTGCGGGGCTGCTCGTCGCGCTGCGCCGTGGCGACCCTCTGAGGGACGCCGCGCGGCTCGCTCAAGCGGCGGCCTCGGCAACCTTGCTCTCCAGCGGCACGGCGCTATGCGATGTGGACGAGGTCAAGCGCCTCTACGCCATCGCGCAAGAGGCTTAGCTGACGCCGCAACGGCCGTCGCCATGTCGCCTTGTTTCCCTGTCGCCGTCAATGTGACAGCAGCACGGGAACCGTCGCCGATTCGAGCAGGGCGCGCGTGACGCCGCCGAGCCACTGTTCCTGCCACTGCGGATGACTGTAGGCCCCCGCCACGACCAGGTCGCAGCCGCTCGTGGCCACCCACGAAAGCAGCGCGTCGGCCGCCGTTTCGTCCGAATCGCTGGTGGCCTCCGCGAAGTCGACGTTCACCGCGTGCCTCGCCAGCATCAGGTCGATTTCCCCGCCTTGCGCCCCCGTCGTAACGCGCCGCAGCGAGTCGGTGCTGCGCACGCGCAGCACCGTCACGCGCCCGGCACGCTCCAGAAACGGCATGGCGTCGCGCACGGCGCGAGCCGCTTCGCGGCTGCCGTCCCACGCTATCGCGATCGAGTTGCCCGCCGGCCGCAAGCCCCCGGCGTACGGCAGCACGAGCACCGGCCTGCCGGAAGTCAGCACCACGCCTTCCAGGAAGCGCTTGCGCAACGCCTGCGAGTCGTCGTCGGGTCCCGTCTGGCCGGCGATCAGCAGGTCGGCGTGACGGCTGCGCCGGATCATGGGCGCTTCGGCGTAGTCGTCGAACGCAATCCATTCGCCGCCCAGGCCCGCGCTGCGCAGCGCATGACGAAACGCCTCTTCGGCCGCGTCGCGCTGGCCGCGCCGCGCATCGAGCCAGTCGTCGTAGTAGTGCGCGCAGCCGGCCACCGAAAAATAGTCCCGCGCCTCGGGTACGAAGGTCGTGAAAAGCCCGATCAGGTGCGCGTCGAGTGTCTTTGCGAGTTCCAGCGAAAAGCTCAGCCGCGCCCCGGCGCGATCGCTCGGGTCGAGGTAGGTGAGCACGGTCTTGTACGGCATGGCAGCGTCTCCTCCGAGGGTTCGAATCCGTCGAGTCCTCCTATTAGTCGCTCCCGCCAGGCTTCATTCATTTGACACACGTCAACAGGATGCAGCTCGCCTGCCCGAGAATCGGCTCACAGCCCCGCCGGTCTCTGGCACGGCAGACGCTGTCATCCATCTCGATACGGGGCCGCGCATCCATGGCTAAATGGTTCGTCATGCCGGGCATCCTGCGGCTCGCGTTCAAGCTGCTCGTGAACGACAGCGCCAAATTCACGGCGCTCCTGATCGGCATTACGTTCGCCGTGTTCCTGATGGTCGAGATGATGTCGATGTTCGCCGGCATCCTCAATCGTTCGTCTTCCACGGTCATCAACGTGGGCGCGAAGATCTGGGTCATGGACCCGGCCGTGCAGACCATTGCGAGCAGCATCGGCATGCCCGACTACGTGCTCGACGCCGTGCGCAGCATCGACGGCGTGAAATACGCGGTGCCGCTGTACTCGGGCGCGGCGCTCGTCAAGCTGCGCGACGGCACTTACCAGGCCACGACGGTCATCGGCCTCGACGACACCACGCTCTATGGCTGGCCGCGAATGAAGCGCGGCCGCATCGAAGACATCTACGCGGAGAACGGCTTCATTGCCGTGCAGGACGCCGAGTTCTACAAGCTCGGCAGCCCCGCGCCCGGCACCGACTTCGAGCTGAACGACCACCGCGCCGTCGTTGTCGGCATCGCCACGGTGGCAAGCAGCGGGCTCTTCGGCACGCCCACGCTCTACACCACGTACAGCCGCGCGATCCAGTACATCCCGTCCACGCGCTACACCACGTCGTACATTCTCGTCGAGCCGAAGTCGGAGGCGGACATCGCGCACATCAAGGCCGTCGTGGCGTCGCTCGGCTATATCGCGTACACGAAGCAGGAGTTCATGCAGCGCATCGCCAACTTCTACAAGTACGAGACGAGCCTCGGCACCAACATCCTGCTGATGACGGTCATCAGCTTCATCGTCGGATTGTCGATTTCGGGGCAGACGTTTTACACCTTCATCCTCGAAAACCTCGAAAAATTCGGCGCGCTCAAGGCGATCGGCGCGAAGCGGCGCGAACTCGTCGCGATGATCCTGTTTCAGGCGGCGTTCACCGCGCTCACGGGCTATGGCCTCGGCGTGGGCCTGTGCGCGGCTTCCATCTCGCTCGCGCGCCTGCGCATCCGCGATTACGCGGCGATGATCACGTACGGCAACCTCGCCCTCGCATTCGCGATGGTGGTGGTGATCGCCGCGCTCTCGAGCTATCTCGGCGTGCGCCGCGTGCTGAGCATCGAGCCGTTCGACATCTTCCGGGGCTGACGCGATGACGGATTCGATCGCCATCGAAGCACGCGCGCTCGACAAATGGTTCGGCGAGGGCGCGGCGCGCACCCATGCGCTGCAGGGCGTGTCGATGCAGGCGCGCTTCGGCGAAATGGTGCTCATCGTCGGGCCCTCGGGCAGCGGCAAGACCACGCTGCTCAGTGTCATCTCCGGCATTCTGCGGCCCGACGGCGGAACCGTTTCGATCGACGGCGTGGACCTCTGGGCGCAGCCCGACGACGGGCTCGCCGACTTCCGGCTCCACCGCATCGGCTTCGTGTTCCAGGACTATCACCTGTTTCCGCGCCTCACCACGGCCGAGAACGTGGCGATTCCCCTGATCCTCAAACGCCGGCCGTGGGATGAAGCGCTGGCCGAAGCGGCGCGCTATCTGGAAGTGGTGGGGCTCGCCGGACGCGCGACGCTGCCGCCCGTGAAGCTTTCCGGCGGCGAGCAGCAGCGCGTGGCGATTGCGCGCGCGATCGTCAGCCAGCCCGACATTCTGGTGCTCGACGAGCCGACCGCTTCGCTCGACGGCGACACGGGGCGCAACATCATCGAGTTCGTCAAGCATCAGGTACTCAATGCGCGCCGCTGCATCGTGATCGTTACGCACGACAGCCGCATCTTCGAATACGCCGACCGCATCCTGCACATGGAGGACGGCAAGCTCAAGGGCATCGACGCGGGAGGCGCGCGATGAAGCACCGCATCCTGTTCGCCGCCGCGGTGGCCGGCTTCATTGCCAGTATCGTTGCCGCGTGGGTGTTCGGCATTCAGCAGGCGCCGCAGCCGCCTGTGTTTCAGCCGGCGGCCAACCCTTACGAGCACGGCGTCTACGCAACGGGGATCGTGGAAAGCGACCAGCCCGCGGGCGCGAACGTCAACATCTACCCGGACGTGGGCGGCGCCGTCACGCGGCTCTACGTGCACGACGGCGACCGCGTGAAGGCCGGCGACGTGCTGCTCACCATCGACGATTCGGTTCAGCGAGCCAGCGCGCAGCAGCTCGCGGCGCAGGCCGATGCCGCGCAGGCGCTGCTCGAAGAGCTGCAGGCGCAGCCGCGGCCGGAAACACGCGATGTCGCGGACGCCCAGGTGAGCGCGGCACAGGCCAGCCTGAAGATGGCCGAGGACACCTACGCGAAGCAGAAAGAGGCATGGGACATCGACCCGAAAGCCGTGAGCCGCGACGTGCTCGACAACGCGGAAAACGGCGTGCGGGTCGCGCGCGCCAATCTGGAGGTCGTCACGCGCCAGGACCGGCTCACGCGCGCGGGCGCGTGGGTGTACGACGTGCGCAACCAGCAGGGCCAGGTCGAAGCGCTGCGCAAGGCTGCAGTTTCCGCCGAAGCCCTGCTCGCCCACTACACGCTGCGCGCGCCGGCCGACGGCGTGGTGCTCGCCGTGAACACGGCGCAGGGCTCCTATCTTTCGCAGCAGGGCGTGTACGACACCTACACGCAGGGCATGGAGCCGGCGATCGTGCTCGGCACGGCACCGGAGCGGCTCGCCGTGCGCTGCTACGTGGACGAGATCCTGATCGCAAGGCTGCCGGAGCCGGCGCGGCTGAAGGCGCGCATGACGGTGCGCGGGGCGAGCATCGACGCCGATCTCGAGTTCGAGCGCATCCAGCCCTACGTGACGCCGAAAATCGAACTCTCCGACCAGCGCACCGAGCGCGTGGACCTGCGCGTGCTGCCGGTCATCTTTCGCGTCGTGCCGAAGGCGGGGCTGCATCTTTATCCTGGGCAGATCGTCGATGTCTACATCTCCGCTCGTTGATCCGGCGCCTGTGCGGGCGCGTGGCGGCTACGATCGCGCCGGCCGGCGCGGTGTGTGCCTCGCGGGCAGCCTATGCGCTCGATCCTGTGCCGTGGTTTGTGCCATGTTGCTCGCGGCTTGCGCGGTCGGACCGGACTTCTCGCGCCCGCCGCCGCCGAAAGTCGACGCGTTCCTGCCTGGCGCAGGCCCGTCCACCTTCACGGCGGCGGGTTCCTCGCAGACGCTCCGGGCGGACGTGAGCGTGCGCGACGACTGGTGGACCCAGTTCGGCAACCGCACGATCGACTCCACGGTGGATGACGCGCTCACCGACAACGCCACGCTCGTACAGGCGCAAGCCTCACTGCGCCACGCCGAGGATGAGCTGCGCGCCGGGGCGGGTATTTTCTATCCTCAGGCCAGCGCCGAAGCGGGCGCGGCGCGTGAACGCTATTCTCCGCTGCATATGGGGTCGCAGGTGGCGCCCTCCGTCTTCAATCTCTTTACGCTTTCCGCCTCGATCAGCTATGCCATCGACCTGTGGGGCGGCAACCGCCGCTACGTGGAAGGCCTCGCGGCCGAGCGCGATGCACAACGCTACGTGCTGGAGGCGGCCTGGCTGACCATCGCGTCGAACGTGGTCAATACGATGATCGCGCGCGCGGCGTGGCGCGACGAAATCGACGCGACGCAGCAGATGATCGAACTCGTGCGCGAACAGGTGCGCATCGCCGAAGTCAGGGCGCACGCGGGCACGGCCTCCTATGAAGCGGTCGTCACGCTGCAGAACGAGCAAGCCACGCTCGAAGCCACCTTGCCGGTGCTCGAGCAAAAGCGCGCGCAGGCCGGCGACCTGCTGGCCTCGCTCACGGGCACGCTGCCCGCCCAGTGGAGCGCGCCCGAGATCTCGCTGCACGATGTCACGCTACCGGCGGATCTGCCGCAAACCGTGCCGTCGCAACTCGTGCGACAGCGGCCCGACGTGCTGCAGTCCGAAGCGCTGTTGCATGCGGCGAGCGCGCAGGTCGGGGTGGCGACGGCGGCGATGTTGCCGAACATCACGCTTTCGGCCGTAGGCGGGCTCTCGGGCGCGTCACCCGCGGCGATCTCGCAGCGCATGGGCCAGTCGTGGAGCCTCGCGGCGGATGTGGCGGCGCCGCTCTTTCAGGGCGGGACGCTGTGGTACGGCCGCAAGGCCGCGCAGGACGCCTACGTGGCCGCGCGCGAGCAATATCGCCAGACCGTGCTCGCGGCCTTCGCCCAGGTCGCCGACGTGCTCTACGCACTCGAATACGACGCGCTTGCGCTCGACGCGCAAACCCGCGCGCTTGCTGCGGCGCAGGAAGCGCTGCGGCTGTTGCGCGCCGACTATCGCGCGGGGACCGTGGATTACCTGCAGATACTGATTGCCGACGGCCAGCTCCACCAGGCACAGATCGCATGGCTGGAAGCCGCGGCGCAGCGGCTGCAGGACACCGTCGCGTTGTACGCCGCGTTGGGCGGCGGCTGGCACGGCGGGCCCGGCGGGCACGACAGCGGCGAGGGCGTGGCGCAAGCCCACTGACAACCGAGTGAGCGGCGAGCGGCGGCCGCTTTGTTACTTGATGCAAATCAATCGCATGTCGCCGCCCGATTCGAAGATAGTCAGGCAAACCCATGCAAACCCGATGCGCACGCGCAGGGTGATGATCCGAGAGGAGGCCGGCATGTACGAAAAGATCCTGGTGGCTTACGACGGCAGCGAAACATCGCGGCGGGCGTTCTCCGAAGCAATACGGTTCGCGAGCATGACGGGCGCGCAACTGTGCATCGTCCACGCGCTCGATATCGTGGCGCCCATGGGCATGGGGGGCACGTACGTGCCGGCCGACATCATCGAAGCGTACCGCGAGGACGCCATGAAGCAGCTAGAGGCAGCTCGCGCCGAAGCCGAAGCGGCCGGCGTGCGCTGCGAAACGGAACTGATCGACGTGCAGAGCATGAACGACAGCGTGGCCGATTGCCTCCAGCGCTGTGCGACGAAGCGGGGCGTGCAACTGGTCGTGCTCGGCACGCATGGCAGGCGCGGGGTCAAACGCGCATTGCTCGGCAGCGTCGCGGAGCAGTTCGTGCGCTCGGCGCTCTGCCCGGTACTGCTCATTCGCGGCTCGGACGAGTGAGGCGAGAAGCGGCGTTTACCGCAGCGTGCGCGCGAGTGGCTCGGGCACCGGAAGAAAGTACGGAATGACACGACGGGAAATATCGTCTGGATGACGAAGCAAAGCCGGCGGCGCGAGGCCGGCATCCGGCACCCGGCGGCCACGGCTATGCAGATGCCACGGCGCAGACGCTCATCCGGGCGTGTCCCTGGCCGAAGAGGAGCGAATTGGGCATGGATAAGAAGTTCGATTCCGGCAGCATCGTGCTGTTCATCGGCCTCTTGATCCTGATCGCCGCGCAGGTGCTAGGCTCCGCACCCGCGGCGCCGACAATCGCCTATAGCGATTTTCAGCACCTGCTCGCCGCACACGAAATCGACAATCTCGTGATCACGCCTACGCGCATCAGCGGCGAGTTGCGCTCGGACGAGGCAAAGGCGACGCTGCCGGCCTCCGACGCCTCCGCTTTCACCACCGACAAGCCGCCTTATCCGTTCACGACGATACGCGTTGCCGACGATACGCTACCCGCGCGTCTGGCCGCTGCCGGCGTGCGCTATCGCGGCGCGCCCGACAGCAACTGGGGCGACCTGCTGCTCGTCTGGATCGCGCCGCTGGTGCTGTTCGTGATCGTGTGGCAAGTGCTGATGCGGCGCGGCGGGGGCATGCACGACTTCATGAGCATCGGCAGGAGCCGCGCGCGGATGTACCTGCAACAGGCGAGCGGCACGACGTTCAACGACATCGCCGGCATCGACGAAGCCAAGAAGGAGCTTCAGCAGATCGTCTCGTTTCTTTGCCATCCTGAACGTTATCGCCGGCTAGGGGGAAAGATCCCCAAAGGCATCCTCATCGTCGGTGCGCCGGGAACCGGCAAGACCTTGCTCGCAAAGGCGCTCGCGGGCGAGGCCGGCGTGCCGTTCTTTTCGATCAGCGGTTCGTCTTTCGTGGAGATGTTCGTGGGCGTGGGCGCGGCGCGCGTGCGCGATCTTTTCGAGCAGGCGCAGCGTCAGGCGCCGTGCATCGTATTCATCGACGAACTCGACGCGCTCGGCAAGGTGCGCGGCGCGAATCCGGTCTCGGGCAACGACGAGCGCGAGCAGACGCTCAATCAGCTGCTCGTCGAGATGGACGGCTTTCAGGCGAACGCCGGCGTGATCCTGCTAGCCGCGACCAACCGGCCCGAGACGCTCGATCCGGCGTTGCTGCGTCCGGGGCGCTTCGACCGTCATATCGCGATCGACCGGCCCGACCTGAACGGCCGTCGGCAGATTCTCTCGGTGCACGCGCGCGGCGTGCCGCTCGCGGAAGACGTCGACCTGGAGGAACTGGCCGCGCGCACCCCCGGCTGCGTGGGCGCGGACCTCGCGAACATCGTGAACGAAGCGGCGCTGCACGCGGCCGAAGCCGACCGCGCCAACGTGTGCATGGCGGACTTCGATGAAGCGATCGACCGGGCGCTGGCGGGCTCCGAGCGCAAGAGCCGGGTTATGAACGCGCAGGAGAAGGTGACCATTGCGTACCACGAGGCGGGGCATGCGCTCGTTGCCCAGAGCCGCGCGCACTGCGACCCGGTCAAGAAGGTGTCGATGATCCCGCGCGGGGTGGCGGCGCTCGGCTACACGCAGCAGGTGCCCACCGAGGACCGCTACGTGCTCAGGCGCAGCGAACTGCTCGATCGCCTGGATGTCCTGATCGGCGGCCGGGTGTCAGAGGAGCTCGTGTTCGGCGACGTCTCCACCGGCGCGGAAAACGACCTCGAGAGGGCTACCGCGATGGCGTGGCACATGGTGGCGCGCTACGGCATGAGCGAGCGGCTCGGCCTTGCGAACTGCGCCGACGACGGCGCCGCGTCGCGCATGGCGATGGGGGCCGAAGGGCCGCATCCGGCGGCGCGCACGGCCCAACTCGTCGACGACGAAGTTCGCCGGCTGCTCAACGAAGCCCATGAGCGCGTGACCCGCACGCTCGCCGAGCAGCGCGAGGCACTCGACCGGATCGCAAAGCGCCTGCTCGAGCGGGAGGTGATCGAGCACGGCGAACTGCTCGCGCTGATTGCGGGGGCTCAGCCTCCGGAAGAAGCGGGCGGGCGCGAGGCGGCTCAGCCCACTACGACCACGCAGGCGCAACTCCCCGCGGCAGACGTTTCACACGCAGCGTAAGCGCATCAGTATTCGCCCTCGAGATAATCATGGGCGGCGCGCGCTCGATTCGACTCGCGTAGCGCATCGAGTGCGCGCTTTTCGATGCGGCGCACCTGTTCACGCGAGACGCCCGTGCTTCTGGAGATTTCCTCGTACGTTTGCGGTTCGCCGCTGCCGATGCCGAAGCGGCGCCGCACGATGTTCGCCTCCGCGGGGGCCATTTCGTCGATCAGGGCCCTCACGATCTCGCGCATGCGGACTTGAGCCACGGTTTCCAGCTGCGTGGGGGCAGTATCGGGAATCAGCTCCATCAGCTCCGTTTCGCCGTCCGGCAGCACGATGTCGAGCGAAGCGGGCTCCACGGGCAGTGAAAGCAGGCTGCGCACCTTGTGCTCAGGCATGCTCGTGGCCTGCGCCAGTTCTTCGAAGGAGGCGTCGCGCCCCATCTGCTGGCGGATGCGTTCGCGCGCGCGCCATACGCGGGAGAACTCGTCGCTCACGTGCACGGGCAGCCGGATCGTGCGCGAGCGTTCGGCCACGGCGCGCGAGACGGCCTGACGGATCCACCACGTCGCATAGGTGGAAAACTTGAAACCGCGCCGATGTTCGAACTTCTCGATCGCGCGCATCAAGCCGATGCTGCCCTCCTGAACGAGATCCGGGAGGTCGATGCCGCGATTCTCGTAGCGCCGGGCAATGGAATGCACGAGCCGCATATTGGCCTCGAACATCTTGCGCGTCGCCGTGCGCAGCCGGCGCCGGGCGGCGTCCATTACGCGCAGTGGCTCGGTCGCTGGCTCGTGCGCCTGCGCCTCGCGGCTGCGCGCGACGTATGCGTCGCAGGCCGCTTCGATGGCGCCGGCGGGCCAGTCGTGGGTTTCGTGCAGGGGGGTTGCCTCTCTACGCTCGCTTGCGCCGGGCGCGTCGAGTTCCTCGGGGCCTGCATGCTGCCCGTCGTCGCCGATGTCGTCGGCCGATGTCCGGCGCGCGCTTGCACGCAGCATTTCGAGGGCCTGAGGGCAGGCCTCGAGCACGCCCAGCAGGTCTTGACGACTCGACTCGATCTCGCGAGACAGATCGATTTCCTGTTCGCGCGACAGGAGCGGAACGGCCATCATGCGCGCGCGAAAAAGGTCGAGCGTATCGTCGGAGACGCGAATGTCCTGCGGCCCCGCATCGAGTTCGAGCATGGGCTCGTTGCGTTGCGTGGGGCTGTGTCTTGGTTGGGGGCGTTTCGTCTTCATGGCGCTGGCGGATCGATCCGCGGACTGATCGCGGGCACCGATTGCCCGCATATTCCGGCGGGCTTCGTTTCACGCATACCGACTCGCTACGGACCGCCTTACGACAGCGATCTTGGGGTGAACGCCCGCGATTCAATGAGCCCAGGCCGGCTTTTTCATGGGGTCGCCGAAGCAGCGGCCGCTTCGAACCACGGCACTTCCGGGGCCAGAGTCGCTGCATAGGACTCCCATCCAAATGCGTAGTCGTCGAAGAGCCACTCTTTTACGGGCGCGGCAAGCGCACTGCGATCGAGCTTCGCTTCCAGCAGGAGATCGGGCCAGCGGCAAAACGCGCGCAGCGCACGGTGCTCCAGTTCGCGAGGCGTCATGGTCTGGGCGACGTGGCAGAGCAAAGGCGCATTGGAGAGCGTCTTGTATTTTCTAACCACCTCTCCGACCGTCTGCACGGCGTGCTCGTGTTCTTTCACGTTTGCGAGCATCTTGAGGACACTGCCGAGCTCCAGCAGCAGCGCCCGGCGTTCGTAGGCGTCGTTCATGATCGATTCCTCCACGACAACATTGCCTTGCCCGACTGTTCTGGTCGCGCCCCGTTTGCGGGCGCAATCGAGCCTCGTGGCCCCGGGCAATCGGTCACGGGCCGAGCGTTCAGCGGGCGGCGTTCGAAGCGAGCGGCACCGTGGGCAGTTCGCCCCAGCCGAGGGGCGCGTACACCATTCCCCCTGCCAGTTCGACCAGCTCCGTGAATCGCTGGAGCGTGACGCCCGCCATGATGTGGATGGTGGGACCGCCGAGATAGCTCTCGGTGCGCAGCCACGGCGCCTGTCTTGCATTGATTTCCTGCACGCTGTGCGGGTGAGCGTGCTCTCCCTCTTCCGGGCCCAGCAGCGGCGCGTCGAAGCCGACCTTGAGGATCTGGTCGGGTTCGTCGGAGTAGGGATCGCCGGCCTCGTGCATATACGGCGCGCGCTCCCAGTGCTCGCCCCATTGCTCGTCGAGCGAGATGCGCGTGAACCAGGCCCAGGGCGGGCGGACGTAGCAAAGCCGATAAACGCTTTGGACGGCGCTCAGATCGACACGTGTAAACATCGTTGTTTCCTTTCCCTGCATTGCGCCGTTACGGCTTGCCGCCGCCTGCGCATCGACACAGCCCATCGGCACGTCCGCTGCCGGCCGGCCAAGGCCGTGTGCCTGTGCGCTGCGGCGCGTCTGGCCAGACTGGCCGGTCACGGGGCCGCGGGCCTGCCCACTGTCTGCGCGAGGAGCGGCACTTCGTCCTCGTTCAGGCGCAGCGCGTCGGCGAGCCGCCTTTGATTGATCCAGCCTCGCACCACGGTGGCGAGCCCTTCCGATGCGCAGTAGAGCGAAACGTTCTGGCAGATCGCGCCCGCTGCCACGGCGGCGAAGAGTTCGCGCTGCTGCTTTGGCGTGTCGAGAACCTGCGAGCCTCGCAGCACGTACACGAGGTCGAGCGGGGCCTTTGCCACGAAGTCCTGGTAGCCGGTCATGTTGCGCGCGTCGGCCACGTGCTTGAGCACGAGATGGTGAAGCGCAGGATCGTAGCGATACACGCCATGCGGGAGCGCGGCGTAGATGTCGATCTCATGGAAGCCGTGTGCGGATGGCGCGGTGTGGCCGCCGGTCTCCGGACGATTGATGCCGTTGGCCGCCCAGAGCAGTTCGCCGATCGTATCGAGCGTCATGGGCGTATCCGCATAGGTGCGCGTGCTTCTGCGCCGGGTAAGGGCCGTCAGCAGAGGCACACCCGCGTCGTGACGAGGTCGGGGCAGAACGATGAAGTCGAGCGCCTCGCCGCTCGCGGGGGCGGGCGGCAAGAGGGGCGCGGGTTCGTAGTCGATACGTTGAAGCTCGGTCATGGTGTGCTCCGGTCGCTCAAATCGCCTGGGCTTCGATGGCTGGCTGGCCTTTGACGAAGCCCCCGGCATCATTGAACCATTGGACGGTACGCGTGTTCGTGTCGATTCCCTGGTTGTCCGATGGAAAGGGGACGCCCGATTCACGCGGCGCGTGCGCCGGCCAGGTCGTCGGCATTCGTGCGGGTCGGCGCGCCGGTGGGCAGCACGCTACGGCCGTGGGTCTCGTTGATGATTTCCGCCGCGGAAAGGTAGAACGCGACGAGGGCGGTGAAGAGCCCAGCGTAGCCGCCCGCATGATGCAGGGCGAGCGAGCCGGTCCATTCGCTCGCGGCGAGCAGGAAGAACGTGACCCATAGCGCTGCGAACAGCAGTTGCAGGACCCGCGAGGCGCGCCAGGTAGCGATCCACATGTAGAACGTGAAAACGCCCCACAGCAGCAGATACCAGCCGACGAAAGCCGGCACGACATGCTCGTGCAAATACATCAGATACAGCGCGAGCGACCACCAGAACGCGCCATAGGCGATGAACGCGGTGGCGCCGAACGTATTGCCCCGCGGGATTTCGATGAGTCCGGCAATGGCCTGCGCGCTGCCGCCGAACGCCAGGGCGCAGGCAAGCACGAGGCCCAGCGATTCGCCGCCGAACCATCCGGCGTTGATCATGCTGAGTAGCCAGGTCGTTAGAGCGAAACCGGCGAGGCCGAGGGCAGCGGGGTTGGGTGCGGAAGTCTTCATGGCGAGTCTCTCTGATCACATTCAAAATCGTTGCCGTTCATGCAGCCTTGCTGAACTGCGCGATGACGCCGGGGTTTTCGACGGTCGAGGTGTCCTGCTCGATGCCTTCGCCCTTTGCGACAGAGCGCAGCAGGCGGCGCACGATCTTGCCGGAGCGCGTTTTGGGCATCGCATCGCCGAAGCGGATTTCACGCGGCTTGGCAATCGGTCCGATCTCGTGGCCGACCCACGCGCGCAAAGCATCGGCAATGCGCTGCGCTTCGTCGTCGACAGGACGCGCGCCTTTGAGCACCACGAAGGCGACGATCGCCTCGCCCGTGGTCGCATCGGGGCGACCTACCACGGCGGCCTCGGCGACCTCCGGATGAGCCGCGAGCGCGGACTCGATCTCCATCGTGCCCATGCGGTGGCCGGAGACGTTGAGGACGTCGTCCACGCGGCCGGTGATCGTGAAATAGCCGGTTTGCGCGTCGCGGATCGCGCCGTCGCCGGCGAGATAGAGCTTGCCGCCCAGTTCGTCAGGAAAGTAGCCGGCGCGATAGCGCGCCGGGTTGCCCCAGATCGTGCGCAGCATCGAAGGCCAGGGCCGCTTGATGACAAGCAGGCCGCCATTGCCGTTGGGCACTTCGTGCCCCGATTCGTCGACGATGGCCGCTTCGATGCCGGGCAGCGGCAGCGTGCACGAGCCCGCCACGAGCGGCGTGACGCCGGGCAGAGGCGCGATCATGTGGCCGCCGGTTTCGGTTTGCCAGAACGTGTCGAGAACGGGGCAGCGGTTTGCGCCCACCTGAGTCGCGAACCAGCGCCACGCCTCCGGGTTGATTGGCTCGCCCACGGTGCCGAGCAGGCGCAGCGAACTCAGGTCATAGCGTGACGGATGCACTGCGGGCTCGTTGTCCGCCGCCTTGATGAGCGAGCGGATGGCCGTGGGCGCGGTATAGAAAATCGATACCTTGTGGCGCTCGATCATCTGCCAGAAGCGGCCTGCGTCCGGCCAGGTCGGTATGCCTTCGAAGATCACCTGCGTGGCGCCCGCCGCGGTCGGGCCGTAGCAGATGTAGCTGTGCCCCGTGATCCAGCCGATGTCGGCCGTGCACCAGAACACGTCCGACGCCCGGATGTCGAAGGTCCACTTCATCGTGAGCGCCGCCCACAGCAAATAGCCGCCGGTGCTGTGCTGCACGCCCTTGGGCGTGCCCGTCGAGCCGGAGGTGTAGAGAATGAAGAGCGGATGCTCGGCGTCGACCCACTCGGGCTCGCATTCGGACGACTGCGCCGCTTCGAGTTCATGCAGCCACACGTCGCGCTGCGCGTGCCAGGGGATCGAGCCGCCCGTGCGGCGATAGACGATCACGGTATGCACGTTCTCGCTGCCGCCCAGCGCGAGTGCTTCGTCCGCGATCGTCTTGAGGGGCAGATGGCGGCCGCCGCGCACCTGCTCGTCGGCAGTGATGAGCACGCATGCGCCGACGTCGACCATGCGTTCGTGCAGCGACCTCGCGGAAAAGCCGCCGAACACGACCGAATGCGGCGCACCGATGCGCGCGCAGGCCTGCATCGCGACGACGCCTTCGATCGACATCGGCAGATAGATCATCACGCGGTCGCCGCGCCGCACGCCGCGCTCGCGCAGCGCGTTCGCGACGCGGCACACGCGTGCGTGCAACTCGCCGTAGGTGAGCGTGGTGAGCGTGCCGTCGTCCGCCTCGAAGATCAGCGCGGTGCGCTCGGCGCCGCCGTTCGCGAGATGGCGGTCGAGGCAGTTGTACGAGGCGTTGAGCAGCCCGTCGTCGAACCACTTGAAGAACGGCGCGTTCGACGCGTCGAGCGTGCGCGTGAACGGACGCTTCCAGTCGAGGTGCTCGCGCGCGAGACGTGACCAGAAGGCGTCGGGGTCGCGGCGCGCTTCGTCGACGAGCGCGCGATAAGCAGGCATGCCGTCGATGGCGGCGCCCTTGAGCAGGGGAATCGGGGATGGGGCGATGCCGGTGGGCGTCGGTTCGGGATGGGACATAGTCTCCTCGCATGCACAATTCGGTGGCGATCACGACATGGCCTGCGTGTCGTGCTGCTCCAGTCTCACGGGACCACCGCCGAGCACGATTGACTCAGATCAAGCAGACTTTGGGTCTAGCGGGTGCCGGCGCTTTCGCGCCTTCCCCCGAATCGCGATCAATTGACCGAAGTCAGTTAACGGGGCGGCGGACTGCATATCCTGGGATTTGGGGCGCGTTGTGTCTCTTCATTCGAAGGGAGCGCGCCATACAAAACCCTGTGATCGTGCTCGCGCATCCCGCGCAGGACAGCTTCGCGAACCCACTGAGCGCCAGCAACGACGCACGAGGAAGCCGACATATGACAATGCCCGTTTACGGAAGGATTCTGCTGGCGGTGGACGGCGGCGCTTCAGCGCGGCGCGCGACGCAGGAAGCCATCACGCTTGCGACACTGGGTGACGCTCACGTGCACGCTGTCTATGTCGTGCACAAATGGGGCCTCGCCCCATACGCTGGCTACTACGATCCCGAAGCGCTCGGCAGGGTACTCAATGAAGACGGGCGCCTCGCACTGGACGAAGCGCGGCGAGCGATGACCGCCCAGCGCGTTGCGTGCTCGGTCGAAATCTGCGAGACCCTTGGGAAATCCGACTCGATCGCGGAATGCCTGCTCCGCTGCGCGAAAATGCACGAAGCCGATGTGATCGTCATCGGCACCCATGGCAGGCACGGCGTGAGCAGGGCGGTGCTGGGCAGCGTTGCCGAGGGGCTTCTTCGCATAGCGTCGCGCCCGGTATTGGTGGTGCGCGGCTAGCGAAGGCAAATCGCGAGCGAAGCCATCTTCCGTATCAGACGCCGCCGGCGCTCGCCTTATCGGCGGCATCGGCAGCATCGGCGGCGGCAGTCTCGTGCTCGGGCGCGCTGTCTCCGAGTGTGGCGATCGCCCGCGTATAGCGGCTGATTGCGGGCAGTGCGGTCAACCCGTGAGCGAAAATGCTCAGCAGGACCGTCGCCATGACGACCAGCTTGATGGTCGGTTCGCCGGGCAGATTCGTTTCGCCTTCGAGATAGACGAGGCCAAGAACGATCGACGCAAGCCCCCTCGGGCCGAACCAGCCCATGAACAGCACGGACGCCGGGCTGAGGTGGGTGCCCCTCAACGCGAGCGCCACGGGAACCATGCGGATCAGCGTGAGACTCAGCACGGCGTAGGCGACGATGGCGAAATCGAACTGCGTCCAGACACGCGTGACGAATAGGCCGAACAGGAAGAAAACAAAGTAGTTGAACAGTTGCCCCCAATCCTCGGTGAACTCGACGCTGTGCTTCCCGACCTCGCTGAAGCCTGCCTGAGCCGCCAGACCGGCCACGAAAGCGGCGATGAACATACTCGCGCCGGTGGCCTCGGAAAGCAGAACGCAGCCAATGGGAAGGGCAACGACGCCGAGTTGCGCGAACGGTTCGGCCATCCATTCCTTGCGGCGAGCCAGACCAAGCAGCCAGCCGCCGAGCAGGCCGACGCCAACTCCGACCAGTGTGCCGTAACCGAGCTGCTCGAGCAGGAAGCGGGTCAGCACCGAACCTCCCGCGGCTGTCTCGCGGACTTCCGCCAACGCGATGAAGAACATCAGGAAAGGCACGGAGAGCCCGTCGTTCAGGCCGGCCTCCACGTTCAGCGCCTGACGAATGCGTCGCGGCACGCGCGGGCTGCTGACGATGGCCTGCCCGAGCCCCGCGTCGGTCGGCGCCAGAATGGCCGCGAGAATACCGGCTTCCCACCACGTGAGCGATCTCACGACGACCATGGCGGCCAGGACGCCCAGCGCGATGGTGAGCAGCATGCCCGTGCTCAGCAGGCGGACGGGCAGGTTGGTCTCGCCTTTGAGCATGTGTGGGCGTACGCGGGAGGCGTCGGTGAATAGCGTCATCACGAGGCCCAGTTCGGCGATCAACAGCAGGTCTTTCCTGTCGAGTGCAAGCTCGTTCAACGCCTCAGGCGAAAACGACATGAGCGCGCCTAGCGCCGTGAACAGGATCGGCGCCGTGATGATGGTCCGTTCGAGACTTCGGGAGATCAGGCTATAGACGAAAACGAGCGCGACGAACGTGGCGATGAGCGTCATCTGTGCGCTCCCTGTGGCGAAGTCGGGCGGGGGCCGCAGCCCGTTGAACATCGACCCCTTGAAACATGACACCGCCAATCGGCGTCGGGCCAATTGATGCAGGTCAATGTCGCCCTTTTGACGGGATTGGCGTGTTCGATGTCGTTGCGATCGTGCCTTTCGTTTCGCCGGGAGAGAAAAAAGGAAGGAATGCCAGGTTAGGCGGATATCTGAGACCTTGCGCCCGGGGTTTGCGATGCACTCGTCTTAACAATGCCTGCTTGAGGCAGACCCGGGTGCAGCGTTCACGGTTTGCGGCCAAACGCTTCCCGCAGCTTTCCCTTGGCCTTCGCGAGCGTCTCGCGGCGAGATTTCGGCAGATTCTTTCCCGCGCGATTGATGTAGAAGTTCAGCATCGACATGGCCGATTGAAACGGCGTGCCTTTGCGCCGCCGGCTGCGCAGCGACGACTCCTTGAGCGAACGGGCAATGGCGTCGGCCGTGCCCGTCTTGAACACGCCCGCTTCCAGGTCCATGGCGTCGCTTGTTTCGCTCACGTGCTGCGACCATCGGTTCTTGGAACGGCTCGCGTTGCCTTTCGTGTGACGTTTGCTCGCGCTCGCATGGGTGTGACGTTGCCGCGCGGGACGGCCGCCCTTGCGCCGCGTGGACGGATGATCGCTCGTGCTCATGATTTCACTCCGTGGAAAATCACTTGAAGAGCAATCGCAGTGCCGCAGGGGTTGCGGCGCTGCGGTGGCACGCAGCGTTTGAATCATGTGGCCCTTGCGAGTGCCGGGCCGGCGAAGCGGATATGGGCGAGGAAAGCGCCATCAGCCGCGTGTTGAAGCGCTCACGGCGCGACCATCCACGCCGTGATCTGTTGCACGACGTCGCTCTCGATGCCATTGAAGCCGTGATACGCCAGCGCTTCGCACGGGTCGCCCCGTGACGCGCCGCCCGAAACGAGCATCAGCTTCGTTTTCGGCGATTGCGTGAGTTTTTGCATGAGCGTATCTGTTTCGGATACCGGACAAAGTCGGCAAGCATCGTCCTTGTTGTGCACCACGAGTACGGGAATCTTGAGTGCTGCGAGATTCATGCTCGTGACCGGGTCGCCGCGCCGGTTGTCGCGAAGGATGGTGGAGGTGAGCACGATGCCGTCCGGGCCGCCGCCATTGGCGAGCGCGATGGCGATGGCGGCGACCGATTGCGTGCCTCGGCTCGTGCCCACGAGCCAGACCGGCACATGGAACTGCTCGCGCAACCATGCAATCACGGCGCGCGCGTCCTCGGCATGCTCTGGCGTGAGGCGAAAGCCGTCGAGGTAGGGCGGCGATTGCCGGTCGCTCGGCGCATCGATCACCGCCACGGCTACGCCGTCATTGACGAACTGCAGCCGCGTGCGCACGAGAAAGTTGTTCTTGCCCCAGCCGAACGTGCCGTTCTTGTCGAGTTGCAGGTCGCCATGGCCGCCGGCATAAAGGATCGCGGCGGCCTTCGGCGCCTCAGGGGCAATGAAGAGAAAACGCTGAGTGACGCCCGGCCGCGTGGGGATGTCGACTACGCCGGGAAGCGTTTGTGCCGGCGCGGGAAAGCCGGCGGCGGTCAACACGAACGCCAGCAGCCACGCGGCAGGCCATCGGAAGGGCGGCGCGGCGAAGCTGAAAAAGGAAAACCGCATGCTCAAGCGCATGGCGCGACTCCTCATCACGATGGCACGCAGGTGCCGATGTGCCGGGGACACTCAGCGTCCAGCAGCAGGACACCGGAAAGCGCAAGCAAGACGTTGAAATTGTTCACGATGGGTTTTCCGCGACGGGTTGGACGCGCATGCGATCGAGGCGAGGAGCGGGAATCGATGATACCTGAGCGCATCGTGACGGCGTGCCGTGACGATGCGGCAACGCTCGGCACGCGCTCGGAGCCACGATCTCGCCGCGCTACGCAAGCCGGGGGCAGAATGCCGAAGTCGCCAATGGAGTTTTGAACTGGCCTTTTAGACTGTAACGGATGAAACGGCTGCGAACGTTGAGCCACGGTGAAACGACATGCGTGACACGTTGATTGTGCACACAGCCCGCGATGCGGTTCTCGCACTGGGTCGCGAGTTCGCTGCATGGAAGCCGTCAACCACGCGCGCGCGCTTCGGTATCCAGGCGATGATTTCCGTCGGCCTTTCGGTTGCGCTTGCCCATGCGCTGAAGCTGCCCGACGTATGGTGGGCGGCCATCAGCGGATTCGCCGTCATGCAGGCGAACTTCGCCTCGTCCGCCGAACGGGCGTTGCACCGCGTGCTGGGGACGGTGCTGGGCGCCGCGGCCGGCGTGCTGCTGGGGCCTGCGTTCGGACAGCAGCCATGGCTGTTCGTGCCGCTTCTCGGCGCGATCACCGCGATCACGGTTTTTCGGGCAAATGCGAGCCGTGCTTCGTATGGATGGGTGCTCGGGGGCGTCACGGCGGTGATGGTGGTCTACGAGGCCCACGAACTGCATACGCTGGGTCCCACCGCCCAGTTCGCGGTGCTGCGAGTGGTCGATGTGAGCGTCGGTGTGGGCGCATGCGTGCTGGTAACGGGTTGCTTTCACGTCGGTGGGCAGCGGCGCCGCGATCCAGCGCCGCCGCCCGATGCCACCCCTGCGGCCCCTCGTGCAGAGCCGCAGCCGTCGCTCGAACGCATGCGCCGGGCGCGCGCGGCAATGGCGGCGCAGGCCGCCGTCGCTGTCGTGATCGTTGCGTCGTTTGCTTACGTGCTGAAGTTGCAGGCTTTGCCGCAGGCACTCGTCACGATTATTGCCGTGCTCATTCTTCCGTCTTCGCAGCTGATGAGCTCCCAAGAGGCGATCGTCGAAAAGATGGTGCATCGGATGATCGGCGCGCTGCTCGCCGGGGCCGTGGGAATCGTGTTGTTGCCGCTCGTGCGCGGCCACGAGATTGCGTATCTGCTTGCGCTTGCGGCGGGCGTGTGGGCAGGCTGCCACGTGCAAACGGGGCAGCAGGGCGCGAGTTATGTCGGGCGCCAGTTCACGATCGCTTTCCTGCTGGTTTTCGTGCAGGATAGCTCGTGGTCAGTCGACCCTCGCGCCGCTGCGGTTCGATTCGCGGGAATCGCGGGCGGCATCTTCGTGCTCGGTTGCGTGATGCTCGTATTGCGCCGTTTATTTCGTTTCTGAAGCTTGGCTACGCGCTCGTCTGCTTGCACTTCTTCAGACGTACCGAGCCGCGCTCTTTAACTTGCCTCTTATACGCCCTTCATCAAGCGCCAAAGCGTAGTCCGGCCTATGCCGAGCGCACGGCTCGCGGCCGCGCGATTGCCGCCGTGCGCCGCGAGCGCCCGCTCGATGTCTTCGCGCGTGACAGGCGTGACTGAGCCGGTATCGCGCTGGACTGCCTCCGGAGCGCGAAGCGGGCGCTGCGGTATTTCGATGATTTCGTCATCACGCGCGAATTCCGGAAATATATCGCACAACGAATCATTCATCGGCGTGGCGCAAGTTTCATCGGCGAGAAAGATGGCGGCGCGCGCGAGCAGGTTCTCCAGCTCGCGAACATTGCCCGGCCACGCATAGCTCGCGAAATGCGGCGCGAACAACGCGAGCACATGCTCGATGGCGGCGGCGCGCAAGCCATAGCGATCGGCCATGCGTTCGAGCAGGTGGCGAGCGAGCGCGGCAATGTCGTCGCGGCGTTCGCGTAGTGGCGGCAACGGAATATGCAGCAGATTGAGCCGGAAATACAGATCGGCCCGGAACGTGCGTTCCTGAACCAGCGCGCGCAGGTCGCGATGGGTGGCGGCGATCACGCGCACGTCGACGGGCGTGGCGCGGCTCGCGCCGAGCTTCATCACCTCGCGCTCCTGGAGCACACGCAACAGGCGGCTTTGCAACGCAGGCGGCATCTCGCCGATCTCGTCGAGGAAGATCGTGCCCGTGTGCGCGATCTCCACGAGCCCAGGCTTGCCGCCGCGCCGCGCGCCCGTGAACGCGCCTTCCTCGTGGCCGAACAGTTCGCTTTCGATGAGCCCCTCCGGCAGCGCCGCGCAGTTGAAGGCGACGAACGGATTGCCGCGCCGCCGGCTCGCGTTATGGATGCCCTGCGCGACGAGCTCCTTGCCGGTGCCGCTCTCGCCGGTGAGGAGCACGGTCGCGTCGTGCGCGGCGCTCATGGCGGCGAGGCGCCGCACGCGCGCCATCGCCGGCGACTCGCCAACCAGGTCGCCCAGCTCGTAGCGCGCCACGAGATGCCGCGGGCGTTGCGTCGTGCGCAGCGACCGGTCGATACGCTGCGCAACGAGCGCGTCCTGCGCGGTCACTACCGCGCCCGAGCGTGCGCCCTGCTCGACGATAGGCACGCAGCTCACGATGAGCGAGCGTCCGCCGATCTGCTCGATGCGCTCGTCGACCGGCGCAGCGCCGCCGGACACTTCGCGCAGCAGCGCGCCCACCGCGCGGATTAACTGGGCGTTCACGTCGTGCGCCCGGTCGAGGCCGAGCAGATCGAGCATCGCCGGGTTGACCGCTTCGAGCTGGCCGGCTTCGTCGAAGGCGGCCACGCCGTCGCGCAGGTGCGCCACGATCGTGTTCAGGCGCACCCGCTTCGACTCTTTCTGGCGGCTCACGCGCGCGAGCTCGACCGAGCGTTCGAACGCCTCGTACACCGCGCCGAGGGAATAGAGGAACACGCTTTCGAGCCCCGCCGCCTGGGCGAGATCGCAGGCCATGCCGGGGCCGATGATGACGCCGCAGCCTTCGGCTGCGAGCGTCGTGACGGCGGCGCGCACTTCGTCGGCAGTTCGATAGGCGCGCTGCGTCAAGCGCAGGTTGAGCCACGCGCCGAGGTCGGCCAGCTCGTGCGAGACGCTTTCGTGCAGGATCAGCCCGATCGGTGCGCCGGGCCACGTGGCGTTCGCGTGGGTGATGGCGGCCAGCACGTCGAAGCCGTTCACCTTCACCATGACGACGGGCACGCTCAGGTTGTCGCGCAGGTACGCGCCATTGGAGCCGGCGGCCAGCACCACGTCCACCGTGCCGGCTTCGATATACGGCTGCAGTGCGGTGACGGCGTCGCCGTAGCCTTCGCGGATGTTGAAAAAGCGCGCTTCGTTGGCATAGCGCGGCGCGACGGTTTCGCAGAGATTGCGCAGCCGGCTGATGCTCACGAGCGCGATGCTCGGGCGGCTGGCGGCTTGGGGCAGGCTGGGCGGCGGCACGGCGGAGTCCTCGGGAGAGTGGAACGAAGAAACGTTCCATGAAACGTTCCAGCGATTGTGGCATGAAACGCCAGATGCGAGGGAAAACGCCTAACCCATTGTTTTATATGGATCAGGCAATGCTCCTGTCGATTGGCATGCTTCGTGCAAAAATCTGATCCATCGCAAACCCAAACCCAACATGACGGAGCCATTGCAATGACGACTTCCACTGCCGAACGCCGCGCCGCTTTTCGCGCGAAGGTCAACGAACGCCGCGGCCTGCTCGTGCCTGGCGCCTTCAACGCCATGAGCGCGCGCGTTATCGAGGACGCCGGCTTCGAAGCCCTCTACCTCACGGGCGCGGGCGTGACCAACATGTCGTTCGGGCTGCCCGACCTCGGTTTCATCGGCCTTTCCGACATTGCCGAGCACACGGCGCGCGTGCGCGATGCGGTCAATCTGCCGCTCATCGTCGACGCCGACACGGGCTTCGGCAACGCCCTGAACGTGCGCCATACCGTGCGCACACTGGAGCGCAGCGGCGCGGACGCGATCCAGTTCGAAGATCAGGTGATGCCGAAGAAGTGCGGTCACTTCGCCAACAAGGAAGTGATCGGCGCGAGCGAGATGGTGGGCAAGATCCGCGCGGCCGTGGATGCGCGCGAGGACGGCAACCTGCTCATCATGGCCCGCACCGACGCGGCAGCGGTACACGGCATCGAAGATGCCATCGCGCGCGGTCACGCGTTCATCGAAGCAGGCGCGGACATCCTGTTCATCGAAGCGACCGAGAAGCTCGAAGACATCGAACGCCTGCCGAAGCTCATCGACGCCCCGCAACTCATCAACATCGTGATTGGCGGCAAGACGCCGGTGCAGTCGCGCGAAGCGCTGGCCGGCCTCGGCTACGCGCTGGTGCTGTACGCGAACGCGGCGCTGCAAGGCGCGGTGGTCGGCATGCAGCGCGCGCTTGGCGCACTGAGCGCGAACGGCCGTCTGGATGAGGACGCGACTATCGTCGCGCCGTTCGCCGAACGCCAGCGCCTCGTGAACAAGCCGTTCTACGACCAGCTCGATCGCGAATACGCTTCGAAGGACTGAACGCGGGCTGTCGCGCGGCCGCTCGACAGGTTCCGCAGGAACTCAGGCCGCGCCGCCCGCGCGCCGCACGAAGCGCTGTTCGGTGACTTTCGTGCCCCACTGATTTCCTTCGGACTCCTCCGCAAGCCGGAAGCCGAACGATTCGTACAGATGGCGCGCGGCGTCGAGGCCCTTGAAGGTCCACAGGTAAGTCTCGGCGTAGTGCGCATCCACGAACTGCATGGCGTGCGCCATCAACTGCCTGCCGATGCCGGTGCCGCGCAACGAGTCGTCCACGATGAACCAGCGCAGGTGCGCCGTGCCCGATGCCCCGCTGCCATGGCCGTCGATGGCAAGCGAAGCCAGGATGCGCTCGCGCTCCACGGCGAGCCACAACGCCTTGCCCTCGGCGGGCAACGTACTGGCAAACTCGGCCAGCTCCGTCGCCACCTTCTTCTCGAAGTAAGCGCCGAAACCCCAGTTCGCGGCGTAGAAGCGCGCGTGCAGGGCGGCGATGTCGCCGATGCAGCCGGGCCGATAACCTTCGACGAGCGTGACGCCCGCCGTTTGCGCGGCGCCGCTTGCCTCGTTGGGATTGTCGTGCGCGAGCGCGTCGGCGTAGAGCGCGAGCGCGCGCACGAGGGCCTGCTGATCGGCCGGCACGAGGCGCCGCAGTGCATTGGACACCTGGTCGGTCGCGAAGCGGTCGATCTTCGCGCGCAGCTTCTGGCCGGCCGCTGTGAGGTGCAGTTCGGACGAGCGCGCGTCCTCGGCGGCGGTTTTGCGTCTGACGAAACCGGCTGCCTCGAGCCGCGCGACCTGGCGGCTCGTGTTCGACTTGTCGAGCCGCAGGATGTCGCCGAGCGCCCTCGCATTGATGCCCGGCTTCGCGCCGATCTCGATGATGGCGTGCACGGCGGAAGGTGCGAGATCGCTGTCCGCGAGCGTCGTGCGCATGAAGCCCAGCTCACGCACGAGCCGCCGCGAGAATTCGCGCAGTTCCAGAATCGTCGTTTCGCGCGGTTGCGCAGGCATGTCGACAAAATCCATGACGGTCTCCATCCGGTCATCCGGTCGCGCGGGTAGGTGGCGTCGGCAAATGGTTGCGTATCGCAACGAATATAGGCGCCGCCACCGGATTGCGCAAGTCCGCAGCGAGACCTCGGCGTGGTGGGCGTCTATCACGTCGTGCGCTATCCGGCGATTCTTGCCGCGCTGTCGCCGCTCTGGGCGGTGCGGCTCGCCTTCGCACATCCGGCGCTCGCGTTCGGCGTGCTCGCCGCCGTGATCCTCGCGTTGACGGGCGCCGAGGCGCTTTACGCCGATATCGGCCATTTCGGCACGCGGGCCATTCGCATGGCTTTCTTCTGCGTCGTGCTGCCTTCGATCGTCGTTGGCTATTTCGGCCACGCCGCGACCATTCTGTTCGAGCCGAAGGGCGCGGACCAGCCGTTCTTTCGCTCGGTGCCGCACTGGGCCCTGATTCCAGCAGTGGGCATTGCCATGCTCGCCACCATCGTCGCTGCGCAGGCCGTAATTTCCGGCGCGTTTTCGATGACGAGCCAGGCCATCGAGCTGGGCTTCCTGCCGCGCATGCGCACGATCGAAACCTCGCGCACGCGGCGCGGCCAGGTCTATGTTCCGGCGGTCAACGCGGGGTTGCTCGCGGCGGTCGTGTTTCTCGTGCTGTTCTTCCGCGGCTCGGAGCGGCTCACGTCGGCCTACGGCCTCGCGGTCGGGCTCACGATGCTGACCACGTCGTTGCAGATGCTGGCCGTATGCCGTGAAGTATGGGGCTGGTCGCGGCTCGCAACGGCGCTCGCGTGCGTGCCGCTCCTGCTCGCGGACGGCATGCTGTTCGCAGCGAATCTGCCCAAGATTCCCACCGGCGGCTGGTTTCCGGTCTCTGTCGGTGCGCTACTGTTCATCACGATGAGCACGTGGAAGCGCGGCAGGGAACTGGAAGTGCGCCACGCCGGGCGCGGCGAATCCCTCGAAGCCTTCGTGCGCGGCGTATGCGCGGACAGCGCAGCGCTCTCGCGTGCCGGGCACGGCCGTTTATCCAGGCAGTGCGCCCGGCATGACACCGGCCGCGCTTGCGAGCGAACTGCGTCACAACCACGTTCTGCACTCGACTGTGATCGTGTTCGCCAATCTCTCGGAGTCCGCGCCACGGGCCGACGAGGAAACGCGCACCGAGGCGCGCGACCTCGGCAACGGTTGCTGGGAGATCGTCGCGCATCACGGCTTTGTCGAGCGGCGCAATCTGCCGCGCCTGCTGGCCTCGCTGGAAGGCCGGCTCGGCCCATGGCGCTTCGACCCCGCGCAGACGACCTTCTATCTGCCGCGCGACGAAGTGCTGCGCAGCCACGCGGAACGCGACGTGAGCCGCTGGCGCACGCGGCTCTTCGCGTTCATGTCGTTTCACTCGGCTTCGAGCGCCGAGTATTACGGCCTCGCGCCCGAGCATATGGTCGAGCTGGGCGTGCAGGTGGCGCTTTGATCGATGCTCCGATCGATATTTACCGTACCGGGCGGGCTACGCCGTAGCCGCCGTAGCCGAAAGCGTGGAGATCAGCTCCGCGTTGAAGGCGGGCAGGTCGTCGGGCTTGCGGCTCGTGATGAAGTTGCCGTCGTGAACCATGGTCTCGTCCACCCACTTGCCGCCCGCGTTACGGATGTCGTCCTGCAGCGACGGCCAGCTCGTCAGCGTGTGCCCCTTGACGATGCCCGCCGACACCGGCAGCCATGCGCCGTGGCATATCACGGCTATCGGCTTGTGCGCGTCGTTGGCCGCACGCACGAAGGCCTGCGCTTGCGGGATCACGCGGATCGCGTCGCTGTTGACCACGCCGCCCGGTAGCACCACGGCGTCGTAGTCGTCGGCGTTCGCCTTGCTGAAGGTGCAGTCGACCTTGACCTTGCTGCCCTTGTCGACGTGCCGGAAGCCCTGGATCTCGCCGCTCTTCTGCGAGATCACGTCGACACGCGCACCCGCTTCTTTCAGCGCGCGCAGCGGCTCGGTAAGTTCGACTTCCTCGAAGCCGTCCATGGCAAGGATTGCGACCTTGCAGTTGTCGAGCATGTTGGCCATTGCAGATTCCTCCTCGGTTGAAACCTCGAAATGCCGGTGGTCGATCCACCGGCGCGCATGCATTGGCAAAACAGCAAGCGGGATGCCGCGCCGTGCGGCCCCATGCCCAATTCGGAATTCGGAGGAGCGGTATGGCGCTTGCGCTAGAAACGATGTGGTGTGGCGTGCTGTGAAGACGTCACGCGGCAGTTTCATCCACTAAACCTCAAGGAGAGCGAAATGAATGGTTCGATCAAGCGATTGTTGGCGGGGGTCGTACTCGCAACCTGTTCCGCGGCGGCGCTGGCGCAGGGCGCGGGTGGTGGGGCAGGCGTGGGCGCGGGCGGCGGCACGGCGGGAGGCGCGGCGGGCATCAACACGGCGCGGCCGCCGGGCAACACCACGGGCAGCGGCTATTCGGATAGCGGCTATGGAGCGCCGGGCACGACAGCTACCGGTGGTGGCATGGGCACGGGTACCGGGGCTGCGCCCGCGCCAGCGCCTCGTCAATCCATGCCGTCGTATAACAATGACAACGGCGGCATGAACAATCAGCCGATGGCGCCGAATGGCGGAATGAACGGGAGTAAGTAGCCGCTGGGCGTTCCGGCCTGAAGGGCCTGAAAGAAGCCGGGCGGAGGACGAAACATGCGTTCGGCCGCACGAAACGTTTGCGCTCTGCGCGTTTCCTGGTCGCGCCTTGTTGTCCGTCTCTTCGAACATCGGGGCGGTGACGAGTGAAATCAGCACGCGGCCGATCGTGGACCATGCAGGCGCTATCTTGTTGCCTGTCGCGTGGGCTGGCAGATTACACCTGTCGCGACGACGCGCGTGGCTCCTGCCAGCAGCGCAAGCCGAACTGCGGCACGAGCCCGTAGGCATGATCGAGCATGTCCGACTGCAGGCTTTCGTACGGCTCCCAGCGCGTTTCGTCGACGTAGAGAAAGATCTCGAGTGCGATGACGGGCTGGCTCGACTGCACCTGCCGGATGACGATCGGCATGTCCTTGCGGACCGCCGGATGATCGCGAAAATACGCGTTCAGATAGAGCCGGTACAGGCCGAGGTTCGTGCGGCGCTGGGTGTCCCCGGGTGAAGCTCGCACAAGGGGCCCTTCAAGATCGTTGCCCAGCTGGACGAGCAGTGCCTCGTCTGGAAAGCGGACGGTGTCGGCATCGAAATGTATCGCATGCCTGACGCGCCGGCCGCCCGACTCGGTCATCCCACGCCAGTTCTTCACGCTGTTCGTAAGCAGAACGTAGCTTGGCAGCATGACGATCGAATTGTCGAAGTTCTGGACTTTGATCGTGTTTAGTGCAATGTCGATCACGGTGCCGTCGGCGACGAAGCCGGGCACTTCAATCCAGTCTCCCACGCGAACCATGTCGTAGACGGTGAGCTGGATGCTGGCCACGAAGCCGAGCAGCGAATCGCGGAAAATGATGATCAGAAGCGCCGTCATTGCGCTCAGGCCGGTGAGGAAGTAGGCCGGCGAGCGTTCCAGCAAAACCGAGATCCCCGCGATCAGCGCAATCACGTAGAGCGCGATGGTTGCGGTCTGCAGAAAGCTCTTGATCGGGCGCTCGCTTGCGGACGGGAAGTGACTGTAGCGCTCACCCACGCTGTCGAGGAGCGCGAGCGCGGCGCGCAGGAGCGTGTACACCATGTAGCATGCCGCGAGCACCGCCAGTGGATGTCCGAGCGCCGCAACCGGCGCGAACGTGATGCCCGAGAGCAGGGGGGCGGACGCATAGAGGATCAAGGCGGGCACGAGCGGCGCGAGCCGATGGAATACCTTGTGGGACTCGGCTGCGCGCAGCCATTTGCGCTGCGGCTGGCGCGCAAGGCGGCCAACGATCATCAGCATGATCGAGCGCGTGACGTAATAGCAGATCGCGCTCGCCAGCAGGATCGCGAGCAGCAAGCCTGCGATGAGCAGCATCGCTACAGGCGTGCTGTCGGTATAAACATGGAAGTGATGCCAGTCCGCTCCACCCTCGAAACGTAGCGCCTTGTCGAACATGGATTCCTCCATTGCCGGTAACCCGTTTCGGCGGACAAGCCCCGTTCAAACCCGTAGTGCAGGACGACGCAGCGGCTCAAGCGCGGCGCCTGTCAGCGGGGGCTCGGTGCGCACGAGGACTGGCTCGGCTAGCGTCTTGTCCGCACGCTAATGTCGCCACGTCGCCTTGACGCGATAAGCGGCATCATACATTTCGTGGTTTGTACGATCCACCGGCATGGCCCGGGTCCTCTTCGCACACCGTTGCCATCACATGTGCTACGTCGGCCGGCGAGGGGGGGGGCGGCTCTCGTTCCGCCGTGCAACTAACTGTCTTTAGCGCGGGTATCCATGACCGCCGCGCGCAACATGCATCATTGCTCCAGGGGACCTTCGACTTCGCAGTGGCAGGCCGGGTGCGCCAGGCGCGGCTTCGTCGCTGCTTTCAGGAGCGACGAAGCCGCAGTGGTCATGCGCGGTCCTTGCTGAGAAAGCGCTCGACCAGACGTGTCCAGAACGCCGCGCCGATCGTCAGGTTCTCGTCGTTGAAATCGTAGCGCGCGTTGTGCAGCATCGGCAGGCCCTCGCCATTGCCAAGGCGTACGAAGCAACCGGGGCGCTGCTGCAGGTAGTACGCGAAGTCCTCGCTGCCGGCAATGGGCGGGAACGGCGAGATGACGTGTTCCGGCCCGACCAGTTCCTCGGCGACCTGGCGCGCGAATTCGGTTTCAGCCTCGCTGTTGATGAGCACCGGATAGCCGCGGATATAGTCGATCTCCACCGTCGCGCCATAGCTTTGCGCCTGCGACTCGGCGAGTGCGCGGATGCGCGCTTCTAGCGTCGCGCGCACCGTGGGCGAGAACGAGCGCACGCTCAATTCCAGTACGGCGTCTTCGGGGATCACGTTCGGCGCGTGGCCCGAGCGGAACGAGCCCACCGTCACGACCGCGGCTTCGTTGGGATCGACGTTGCGCGACACCACCGATTGCAGCGCCATCACGATGCTGCTGCCCACGAGCACCGGGTCGACCGCCAGATGCGGACGCGCCGCATGGCCGCCCCGGCCGTGGATGCGCAGCTTGACGGTATCGCACGCTGCCATCAGCGGCCCGGCGCGGAAGCCGAACGCGCCGACGGGCACACCCGGGTGGTTGTGCAGCCCGAAGATGGCCTCGCACGGAAAGCGTTCGAACAGGCCGTCGGCGATCATGCGCTCGGCGCCGCTGTCCGATCCGGCTTCCTCGGCGGGCTGGAAAATGAGGTGCACGGTGCCGTCGAAGTTGCGCGTCTTCGCGAGCTGACGCGCCGCGCCGAGCAGCACCGTGGTGTGGCCGTCGTGGCCGCACGCGTGCATCTTGCCGTCGTGAACGCTCGCATAGTCGAGGCCGGTCAGCTCCTGGATCGGCAACGCATCCATGTCGGCGCGCACGCCCACCGTACGCGCGCTCGTGCCCGCCTTCAGCGAAGCCACGACGCCGTGTCCGCCAACGTTGCGCGTGACCTCGTAGCCCCAGGCCACGAGCTTTTCCGCGACGAAGCGCGAGGTGTTGGCCTCCTCGTAGGACAGCTCGGGGTGCTTGTGGAGGTGATGACGGATCTCGTCGAGTTCCGATCGGGATTCGGCCAGGTCGGTGACTTCGCAATAGGAGGCGTGCTCACTCACGGGGGATTCCTTTTTGTTTGGACGAGGTGTCAATGAAAGATATAGGGATGCCATGCGCAAGCCGCTCGCGCGGAGTTTCCTCGAATCCGCAACGCACTAGCGCGGCATTACCCGCGCAGCGAATCAGGCGAGCCACCGATCAGTTGCCGGGTTCCTCTTGCGCGTGCGGAACTTCCCCAATCCTCAGCACGGCATCGCGTTTATCGAGCAGGTGCTGGCGCAGGATTGCGGCGAGCCGCTTGCCGTCGCGCGCGTCGAGCGCTTCGAGCATTTCCGCGTGGTCGTGGACCGCGCGGTCCCACTTCGCGGTCTCGAAGTTCGAGCGAAAGCGCAGGGCCTGCAAGCGCCGGTTCACGGCGATATAGGTTTGCCGCAGCGCCGAATTGCGCGCCGCCTCGTTGATCTTGTCGTGAATGGCCTGGTTGCGGCTGTAGTAGCCGGCCAGATCGTTCTGCGCGCGGCAGGCGAGCATCGCATAGTGCAATGCCTTGATCTCGGCGATCTCGGCGGGGGTGATCCTCTCGCAGGCAAGCTCGCCCGAAAACGCTTCGAGCCCGCTCATGAACTCGAAGGTCTCGCGCAGCTCCGCCTCCGACATCTTCGATACCGAAGCGCCGCGGTTCGGCGAAATCTCGATCAGTCCTTCGGCCGCGAGCACTTTCAGCGCCTCGCGCAGCGGCGTGCGCGAGATGCCCAGGGTTTCGCACAGCTCGCGCTCGTTGAGCTTGCGGCCCGGCTCCAGCACGCCTTCCACGATGAACCGGCGCAGATGGTCGACGACGGTGTCGTGCAGTTGCTGGCGAGGAACGGGCGGCAGCTCCGGGCTGATGGCGGCGGGGTTCAGGTTCGGATTTTGCATGCAAAAGGCATTTCGAAGACTTCAGCGCATTCTAACCCAAGGACTGGAACCCGAATATTCGGGCGGATATCGGGTAAACCACGTCGAAATTTGAGATTGAGCGCCGAGGCCGACTGGATTATAGTTTTTTGCATGCAAAATTCAAAACAGGAGCGATTGCATGCTGAAGCTCGATTTCCATCCCGCCGGGCGCCACTTCCTGCAGATTCCGGGGCCGAGCCCGGTGCCGGATCGGATCCTGCACGCCATGAGCTATCCCACCATCGACCACCGCGGGCCTGAGTTCGGCGCGCTCGGGCTCAAGGTGCTGGAGGGCATCAAGAAGATCTTCAAGACGCAGCAGCCGGTCGTGATCTACCCGGCGTCGGGCACTGGCGCATGGGAAGCCGCGCTCACGAACACGCTGAGCCCCGGCGACACGGTACTGATGTACGAAACCGGCCATTTC
Organism: Paraburkholderia sp.; assembly: GCF_035501035.1. Lineage (GTDB taxonomy): Bacteria > Pseudomonadota > Gammaproteobacteria > Burkholderiales > Burkholderiaceae > Paraburkholderia. Next base: position 30,588 of record NZ_DATJWR010000069.1, on the reverse strand, counting down.
GCGACGCTTTGGAAGCAGATGGCCGAGCGCCTCGGCCTGAAGCCGGAGTTCCTTGGCCTGCCCGGCGCGGAGGGCTGGCGGCGTGGCGTGCAGGCCGACATGATCGAACTGCGCCTGCGCGAAGACACGCAGCACGCGATCAAGGCGGTCTGCGTCGTCCATAACGAGACCTCGACCGGCGTGACTTCGGACATCGCCGCGGTGCGCCGCGCGATCGATGCCGCGGGCCACCCGGCGCTCCTGCTGGTGGACACGATCTCGGGTCTCGCGAGCGCGGACTACCGGCATGACGAGTGGGGCGTGGACGTGACCGTGTCCGGTTCGCAAAAGGGCCTCATGCTGCCGCCGGGCATCAGCTTCAATGCGGTTTCGGCAAAGGCGCTCGCGGCCAGCGAACGTGCGTTGCTGCCGCGCAGCTTCTGGGGCTGGGCCGAGATCATCGAGATGAACAAGAGCGGCTACTGGCCGTACACGCCGAACACGAACCTGCTGTACGGCCTTTCCGAAGCGCTCGACATGCTGCTCGAGGAAGGTCTCGACAACGTGTTCGCGCGGCATCAACGGCTGGCCGAGGCATGCCGGCTCGCGGTGCGCGCGTGGGGGCTCGAGATCCAGTGCGCCGACCGCGCCGTCTATAGCCCCGTGCTCACGGGCGTGATGATGCCCGCGGGCTTCGATGCGGACGCGGTGCGCAAGATCATCTACGAGCGTTTCGACCTCTCGCTCGGCACGGGCCTCGGCAAAGTGAAGGGCCGCATGTTCCGCATCGGTCATCTTGGCGACTGCAACGACCTCACGTTGCTGGCGGCGCTGGCCGGCTGCGAGATGGGCCTGCGCATTGCGGGCGTGCCGCTTGCTGAGAGCGGCCTGCCAGCCGCGATGACGTACCTCGCCGCGCAGCCGAAGGCGGTGTCGCTCAAGGCCGCCTGACATCGGGCCGATAAGGCGGGGGCGCATGCCGCGCGCGGTGTGCGGCATGCGAGCCAGTTCCTGTGCAGCGCCCATGCCGGACGTCCCTGCGAGAGCGATGCGGCCAATAGAACAAAGCAACGGAGACAGACGATGAGACGTTATCGATTGACGAGCGCGAGCAGCATCGTGCTGATCATGCTCTGCATCATGTACTTCATCACCTACCTCGATCGTGTGAACGTGAGCACGGCTGCGGCGGGCTTTGGCAAGGAGTTCCAGCTGTCGCATACGGAGGTGGGGCTGGTGTTTTCGGCGTTTGCGTATCCGTATCTGCTGTTCCAGGTTATCGGCGGCTGGGTCAGCGACCGCTTCGGCGCGCGCCGCACGCTGATCTTTTGCGGTGCGCTGTGGGGCGTCGCGACGATACTCACGGGCATGGCGGGCGGGCTCGCCGCGCTGCTCGCCGCGCGCCTTCTGCTCGGCTTCGGCGAAGGCGCGACGTTTCCCGCGTCGACCTCGGCCATGTCGCGCTGGGTCGCGAAAGACCAGCGCGGTTTCGCGCAGGGCATCACGCACTCCGCGTCGCGCATCGGCAATGCGGTGGCGCCAGCTCTCGTGGTGCTGGTGATGGCGCGCTACGGCTGGCGCGAGTCGTTCTACGTGTGCGGGGTGCTCAGCCTGCTGTGGGTCGTGGTCTGGGCGTTCACGTTCACCGAGCATCCGAAGGATCACCCGCGCATCACCGAAGCCGAGCTTGCCATCCTGCCGGTGCCGGCCCCGCGCGTGACGGGCCTGCCGTGGATGGCGCTCTTCAGGCGCATGCTGCCGGTCACGATCGTCTACTTCTGCTACGGCTGGACGCTGTGGCTCTTCCTCAGCTGGATTCCCCAATACTTCCTGCACAACTATCACCTGAATCTGCAGAAGTCGGCGATCTTCGCCTCGGTGGTGTTCCTCGCGGGCGTGGTGGGCGACACGCTCGGCGGCCTCGTCACCGACTCGCTCTACAGGCGCACCGGCAACCTCAAGCGCGCGCGCAGCTGGATGGTTTCCGTGTGCATGCTGATCACGCTCATCGTGCTCGTGCCGCTCATGTTCGTGCACAACCCTGTCATTTCGATGGCGTGCCTCGCGGCAGGCTTCTTCTTCGCCGAAATGACGATCGGCCCGATGTGGGCGATTCCGATGGATATCGCACCCGAGTTCTCGGGCACGGCGAGCGGCATGATGAACACGGGGTCGGCGCTGGCGGCGATCATCTCGCCCGTGGTGGGCGGCTTTCTGATCGACCGTTTCGGCAACTGGGATCTGCCCTTTGTCGGCAGCATGGTGCTGATGGGGTGCGGCGTGGTGCTCGCGTTCCGCATGCAGCCCGAGAGCCGCTTCGCCTTGGGCGCGAAGCCCAGCGACACCGCGATCTCACATCAGGGAGCGTGAACGGCAATGGACGGTACGCGCACGTCGGGCATGCTGGTCAAGCCGGTTCATCTGGTTCCCTCGGCTTCGGGCCAGGGGTCGGCGCTCGCGCGGCGCCTGCGCAACGCGCTGCGCGGCGACGTGTATTTCGACGCCGCCAGCCGCGGCCGTTACTCGACCGACGCGTCGATCTACCAGATCGTGCCGATCGGCGTGGTGGTGCCGCGCGATCAGGACGACCTGCGCGCGGCGCTGGAGGTCGCGCGCGTGGAGCACGCGCCGGTGCTGGCGCGCGGTGCGGGAACGAGCCAGTGCGGCCAGACGGTCGGCGAAGCGCTCGTGATCGACACGTCGAAGTGGCTGAACAACATCGTCGATTTCGATGCCGGTGCGCGCACCGTCACCGTCGAGCCCGGCGTCGTGCTCGATCATCTGAACGCCTGGCTCAAGCCGCATGGGCTGTGGTTCCCGGTCGACGTTTCGACCGCGGCGCAATGCACGATTGGCGGCATGGCGGGCAACAATTCGTGCGGCTCGCGCTCGATCGAGTACGGCAACATGGTGCACAACGTGCTCGGCATCGACGCGATTCTTGCGGACGGCAGCGAGGCGCGCTTTCATTCGCTGAAGCTGCCGCACGAAGGCGCGCGGCTCGCGGCGCTCGTTGAAGGCGTGAAGCGGATCGCCACGCGCGAGCGCGCCGAGATTGCGGAGCGCATGCCTAAGGTGTTGCGCCGCGTGGCCGGCTACAACATCGACCTGTTCGACTGCCAGAACCCGCTTGCCTATACCGACGACGGCACGGCGAATCTCGCCCATCTGCTGGTGGGCTCCGAAGGCACGCTTGCGTTCAGCCGGCAAATCACGCTGAAGCTTGCGCCGCTGCCCGCGCACAAGACGCTGGGCGTGGTGAGCTTCCCGACTTTCCGGCAGGCCATGGATTCGGCGCAGCACATCGTCAAGCTGAAGCCGACGGCGGTCGAACTCGTCGATCGCACCATGATCGAACTCGCGCTCGGCAACCCAGGCTTCAAGCCGGTCATCGAAAAGGCGCTGGTCGGCAGGCCCGATGCGATCCTGCTGGTCGAATTCGCGGGCGACGAGCGCGACACGCAGGTGCGCCGCCTCGAAGCGTTGGTGGAGCTGATGGGCGACCTCGGCTTGCCGGACTCGGTCGTGAAGATGGTCGACGCGAACGAGCAGAAAGCGCTTTGGGAGGTGCGCAAGGCAGGTCTGAACATCATGATGAGCATGAAGGGCGACGGCAAGCCCGTGTCGTTCATCGAAGACTGCGCCGTGCCGCTCGAGCATCTCGCCGAGTATACGAGCCGGTTGACCGATATCTTTCACGAGCACGGCACCGAGGGCACGTGGTACGCGCACGCGAGCGTCGGCACGCTGCACGTGCGGCCGATACTCGACATGCGGCGCGACGGCGCGGCGAAGATGCGCGCGATAGCGGAGCAGGCCGCGCAACTCGTGCGCGAGTACAAGGGCGCCTATTCGGGCGAGCACGGCGACGGCCTGTGCCGCGGCGAATGGATTGCCTGGCAGTACGGACCGAAGCTCAATGAAGCGTTCGCGCAGATCAAGCAACTGTTCGATCCCGAGAACCGCTTCAATCCCGACAAGATCGTGCGGCCGCCGAAGATGGACGACGCGAAGCTGTTCCGCTTCGCGCCCGGCTACCGCGAGCGCCCCTTGCGGCCGATGCTCGACTGGTCGGCGTGGGACGTGCTGCGCGATCCGCTGACGGGCGCCGAAACATCGCCCGGCACCGGAGACGACTGGACGGGCGGCCTCGCGAAAGCCGTGGAGATGTGCAACAACAACGGCCACTGCCGCAAGTTCGACGCGGGCACGATGTGCCCGAGCTACCGCGTGACGAAGGACGAGCAGCATGTGACGCGCGGGCGTGCGAATACCTTGCGCCTCGCGATGTCCGGGCAGCTCGGCGACGAAGGCCTCGCGAGCGAGGCGGTGAAGGAAACGCTCGACCTGTGCGTGTCCTGCAAGGGTTGCAAGCGCGACTGCCCGACCGGCGTCGATATGGCGAAGCTGAAGATCGAGGCTCGCGCGGCATGGAGCGCGACGCACGGCGTGGGGCTGCGCGAGAAGATGATTGCGTTCCTGCCACGCTATGCGCGGGGCGCCGCGAAGGCTGGCGGTCTCGCGGCTGCCACTGTGCGCATTCCTTTCGTATCGGCGTGGGCGAAGCGTGTTATCGGCTTCGCGCCGCAGCGCACGCTACCGGTTTTTCGGCGCTCGTTCCTTTCGGAAGTTGCCGCAAGCACCGTAGTGGGCGCGAAGCATGACACAGCGGTGGCGCAGAAAGAAGTGGTGCTGTTCGTCGATACCTTCAACGATAACTTCGAACCGGAGAACGCCTACGCGGCGAAGCGGGTGCTCGAAGCCGCTGGGTATTTCGTGCATTACAACGTGCGTGGCGATGAGCGCCCGCTATGTTGCGGCCGCACGTTCCTCGCAGCTGGGCTCGTCGACGAAGCGAAGCGCGAGGCGCGGCGGCTTCTCGATACGCTGATGCCGTTCGTGGAGCGCGGCGTTTCGATCGTCGGACTCGAGCCCTCGTGCCTGCTCTCGATGCGCGACGAGTTCCTGCAATATGGTTACGGCGAAGAGGCGCGCCAGCTTTCGGCCGCGGCGTTCCTGTTCGAAGAGTTCCTCGTGCGCGAGAAGAGCGAAGGACGGCTCGATCTGCGTCTGCACAAGCTCGCCGCGCCGCGCGCGTGGGTGCACGGTCACTGCCACCAGAAAGCGTTCGATGCGTTCCGGCCAGTGCTCACGGTGCTCGGCTGGATTCCGGGCCTCGAAGTGAAGCCGATCGAATCGTCGTGCTGTGGCATGGCAGGCAGCTTCGGCTACGAAGCAGAGCACTACGAAGCATCGCAGGCGATGGCCGAACTGTCGCTGTTGCCCGCCGTGCGCCAGGCGGATCGCGCGGATCTCGTCGTGGCGGATGGCACGAGCTGCCGCCACCAGATTCACGATGGCGCGAATGCCACGGCGCTGCATGTCGCGCGCGTGCTGGAAATGGCGTTGGCTTGAGGCGGGAGGGACGTCGCCGCATGCCGGACCACGATGGCATGCGGCGACGTTAGCGCGTTATCGGACCAATGCCCGATCGATTGCGCTATCGCGAACACACGGTATCGACGGCGTGCAGCATCTTGCCGAAGAACGCATCCGCGAATTGCGAATCGAGCCAGCGCACGATCAGCGCGATCCTTCTCTCCGGCTCGATCCACATGAACGAGCTGCCCGCGCCGACGCCGAAATAGCTAGACTCCGGCACGCTCGGGAACACGCGTCGCCCCGTATTGAGCCAGACCAGCGAGCCATAGAACGGCGCGAGAGCGCAGGGCGTGCGCATGCGCGCGATCCATTCGCTCGATAGCACGCGGCGGCCCAGGGCCTGGCCGTCGTCGAGCAGCATCTGCGCGACCTTCAACTGATCGTTCGCGCTCACCGACATGCCGCCACCCCAATGCGAGCCGCCGGGCACCGATTGCACGCGCTTGCCGCCGATCTCGGTCCACGCGTCGTCGTAACCGACCCATTGCCAGTTCTCGCTCGCGCCCACGGGCCGCATGATCGCCTCGCGAAACACCTCGGGCAACGGTCGTCCGAACAGATGCAACAGCGCGAGCGACAACTGGTTGATGCGCACGTCGTTGTATTCCCAGTACGTACCGGGCGCTTGCAGCGGACGCAAATCGCCCTTCGTGCCGTTGGGCGGATCGCCGAACGTGACGGCGCGATAGTGATCGGCCTGGTCGGAGAGGCCGAAGCACTTGCCTTGCCATTCGCTCGTCTGTTGCAGCAGGTGCGTCCACGTGACCGCTGCGTTGTGGTCGTCGTCGAAGCCGATGCCCGGCACCCGCACGCGTACGGGCTCGTCGGGATCGGGCAGCAGGCCGCGGTCGTGCGCGACGCCCGCGAGCAGCGCCAGATACGTCTTGGCGATGCTGAAGGTCAGATCGGCGCGATCGGGCTCGCCCCATTGCGCAAGCAGGCGGCCGTCCACGGCTATTGCGCCGGACACGGGCCCGCGATCGTGGATCGGGCCCAGCAGACGGTTCCAGGGCGGCGGGTCGTTCACGTGCACGCCAAACTTGCCGTCGGCGTTGCGATCCCATGCCGATTCGTGATCGACGGAAAACTGAATGGCGTCCTGAAGTTCCTGCGGAAAATCGTGTTGCATGAGTACGTGTTTCCTTTGCGTGTTCTTGCTTGTCGTTCGGTTCAGCGTGCGTTCAGCCGTGCGCGCGCCCAGATCAGCGTGAGCAGGCTCACGACCGCGGCGAGCATGAGCCAGAGGCCCGGTGCGAGATTGTTGCCGGTGGCCGCAATGATCGAGGCGACGGCGAGCGGCGTGAAGCCGCCGAACACCGTGGTGCCGATGTTGTAGGCGAGCGCCATGCCCGTGGTGCGGGTGCGCGTTGGGAAAAAGCCGGCCATCATTGCCGGAATCGGCGCGAAGTAGGTGACCTTGAGCACCGCGATCCACACGACGGCGGCCATCAGCGTGAGCAACGACGGATGGGCGTTCACGAACAGGAACGCCGGGTAGACCGTGAGGAAGAACAGCCCGCCCGCAACGAACATGATGCGCGTGCGCCCCACCTTGTCCGACCAGTGGCCTACGACAGGCGTGAGCACGATGGCGATGAGGCCGGCAACGAGCGTGGCGATGAAGCCCGACGAAGGCGCGAGACCGAGCTGGCGCGCGGCATAGGTCGGCATATAGAGGAGGACGTACTGGGCCGAGGTTGTCAGCACCAGCGCGCCGATCGAGGCGATCACGCCCGCCTTTTGCGTGGCGAGCAGTTCGCGCACGGGCGATTCGGCCTTTTCGATGCGCTCGAATTCGGGCGTCTCGTCGATTCGACTGCGGATATAGAGACCCACAGGGCCGATCAGGACGCCGAACAAAAACGGAAGGCGCCAGCCCCAGCCTTCGAGTTGCGGCTGCGTGAGCGTGCCCATCAGCACCGCGCCGAACAACGAGACGAGCAGCGTGCTCGCGCCCTGGCTCGAGAACTGCCAGCTCGACATGAAACCGCTGCGTTGCGGCGCGTGCTCGATCAGGAAGGCCGTGGAGCTGCCGAACTCGCCGCCCGCCGAAAAGCCCTGCAGCAACCGCGACGCAAAAATGCCGATGGGCGCGAGCAAGCCTATCGTCGCGTAAGTCGGCATCAGCGCGACCATGCCGGTGCCGATCGTCATCATCGCGATGGAGAGCGTGAGCGACGCCTTGCGGCCCTTGCGGTCGCTGTACGAGCCGAGCACGAGCGCGCCGAACGGCCGCGCGAGGTACGAGAGCGCGAACGTGCCAAGCGTGAGCAGCAGCGACGTCGTGGCGTTGTGGACCGGGAAGAAGAGCTTCGAGAGCGTGGACGCGAAATAGCCGTACGCGAGCAGGTCATAGAACTCGAGCGCGTTGCCTATCGACGTGGCGAGGATGAGGCGCGACACACTGCTGGTCGATGCGGCTGGCGTGGCCTCGGGCCAGGGCTCGCTGCCCTGATGTGCGGGAACGGAATCGATGCTCATTGCGACGTCCTCATGCAAGCGTTGCCGCAACATGCGGTGCGGGATTGGATGCGCTGGCCTCTCTGGCGCCGAGGTCCCAGAAGAGACCGGCCATGATGCGCAGTCCGTCGCGCACGACCGGGCCGAGCAGGTGTTCGTTCGGCGCGTGCTGCGAGCAGCCGGGGTACGAATGCGGCACCCACAGCGTGGGCATGCCGAGCACATCGGCGAAGACGTCGTTGGGCAACGTGCCGCCCAGGTTCGGCAGCAGCACGGGCTCTTCGCCCGTCGTCTCGCGCAGCGAGCGCAGCGCCCACTGGACCCAGGCGTTCTCGGGATCGACGCGCGTGGCGGGCGCGCCGCGCTCGACTTCGAGCTCGACCATGCCGAAGCCGTGCGCGTCGAGGTGCGCGCGCACGATGCGTTCGAGGTCCTGCCAGTCGGTGCCGACCACGAAGCGGATCTGCATATACGCGATGGCGTGCGGCGGGATCGCGTTGACCGGCTTGTCGGGGTTGCCGGTGCGGAAGGCGAGCACTTCGAGATTGTTCCAGCCGAACACGCGCTCGGTCGGCGTGAGGCCGGGTTCGCCATAGTCGCGATCGACTTCGGGCTCGCCCGGATTGCCGCCCACGCTGATGTCGGCGAGCGCGCGGCGCACGGACTCCGGAATCGGCGGCGGGCGCAGGCCTTCGACGAGAATCTTGCCGTTCGCATCGACCATCGAGGCGATGGCGCTGGCGAGCACGACGCCCGGATTGCGCAGCAGGCCGCCCCAGTTGCCCGAATGGTGGCCGCCTTCGCGCAGCGTCAGTCCGAGCTTGAAGTTGACGAGGCCGCGCGAGCCGAGAAAGATCGTCGGGCGATGCGCCGAGAGGCGCGGACCGTCGGAGGCGATCAGCACGTCGGCGGCGAGCTCGTCGCGTAGCTGCGTGCATAGCTCGTGCAAGCCCGGCGAGCCGATTTCCTCGCCCGTTTCGAACAGCAGCTTCAGGTTGAAGCCGAGCTTGCCGCCGCGCGCATCGAGCACGGCCTTCAGCGCGGCGAGGTTGATGCTGTGCTGGCCCTTGTTGTCGGCGGTGCCGCGGCCGTACCAGCGCTCCCCGTCGACGGTCACGTCCCACGGCGTGAGGCCCTCGCGCCACTGCGCGTCGTAGCCGCGCACCACGTCGCCGTGGCCGTAGCTGAGCACGGTGGGCAGCGCGTCGTCTTCGTGGCGGTGCGCGATCAGGAAAGGGCCTGCGCCTTTGGCGGGATTGTCGACCACGCGGCAGGTGAAGCCCCATTGGGTCAGGAGCGGCGTGAGCTCGTTGTCCAGATAGCCGCGCAGGCGCTCGCCGCTGTCCGGCTCCTGGCTCTCGGTGCGATACGCCACGCGGCGGCGCAGATCGTCGAGGAAGCGGCCCGAATCGTATTGGCCGGCGGCGGTTTGAATGGCGATGTCACGAGTCAACGGGGTATCTCCATGCCCGAAGGGCGTCAGTCATTGGAATCTTTCAAACCGATCGTGCCGCCGCCGATATTTCTGCACAATTACAATATTTTCGACCTATCGTTGCCGAAACGGCAAAGCGGCCCATCGACATGGACAACACGGCATTACGCTATTTTCTGGAAGTGGCCCGCAGCGGCTCGCTGAGCAAGGCGTCCGAGCGCTTGTTCGTGGCCGTTTCGGCGCTGAGCCGGCAGATCGCCAGGCTCGAGGAGGAGCTGGGCACGCCGCTATTCGAGCGGCGCCCGCGCGGCATGGTGCTGAGCGAGGCGGGGCGTATGCTCGCCGAGCACGCGCGGCGCAGCCTGCTCGAAACGGAGCGCGTGATCGGCGAGATCCGCGGGCTGAACGAGGGTGGCCGCGCGACGATACGCATCGCCAGTTCCGAAGGACTCGCGCCGCATTTTCTGCCGCAGGTGTTCGCGCACTTTCTCAAGACGTATCCGCTCACGCATTTCCAGCTCGACGTGTCGGCGCCCTCCGTGGCGACGCAGCGCGTGCGGGAAGGGACCGCCGATATCGCGCTGTGCTTCAGCCTCGCGCCGGAGAAGGAGATCGCCGTGCACTATTCGCAGCGCGCGCCGGTTTTCGCGCTGATGCGACGCGATCATCCGCTGGCGTCGCGCGAGTCGGTGTCGCTGCGCGACTTGCTGCACTGGCCGATTGCGATGCACAACCAGGGCGTGACGATCCGCCAACTCTTCGACATCTCGTGCAGCCTCGAAGGGCTGATCTTCGAGCCGGTGTTCGTCAGCAACTATCATGTTGCACTGCAAAGTTTCGTACGCCTGAGCGATGCCATCACACTCACCGGCTATCTGACCGTGCGAGGCCGCCTCGATGTGGAGGGGCTGGCCGCCGTGCCGGTCGCGAACCCGGAACTGCATCAGCGCACGCTGCAGATCCAGACGATGGCGGGCCGCACGCTGCCGCAGACGATGCAGGCGTTTCTCGACCTGCTCATGCGCGCGATCGACGACGAGTCCGTCGTCGTCGATTGAATGCGCGCAGGGAATCCGCTCAATGAATGCGCTTATGCAGCGAGCCTTGCGCAGAGCCTGCGCATGCCGGCGAAAACGGCATCGGCTACGTCTTCCGGGAAACCGTCGGGGAGCTGGGCGCTGACCGCTTCGACGACACGCGGCGTTTGCGCGGCGACTTGCGCGAGCATGGCTTCGACCTCGGCCGCGGCGAATCCCACTCGCTGGCCTTGCGCGATCCAGTGGCGCGGGTAGATCTCCTCGACGCGATAGTGCCGGTTGCGGCCGCGCACGGCCATCGCCAGACTGACGCGCTGCGGCGCAATATGATTGCGGCCCCGGCCGATGACCGGGTGCGCGGAAAGCACGTCATAGAGCGGCGTGGCGGCGTACTGGCTGCCGGGTAGCAGGGCGATGCTGTAGTTCTTCGCGTGCCCGTCCGTTGCTGCGAGCAGCCAGAAGACGATTTGCGTGATGAAGAAATGGCGGCGATCGGCCGTGGCTTGCGCGGAGCCGGCCAACACTTCCATGAGCGCTTCGATGCCGGGCCCGCCATCGGCTTCGTACTTGCTCAGGCCGGACGTTCCCGTGGCCTGGCACATATCCTCCTGCGGCAGGCGCACGAGCCATTTGCCGTCGCTGGCGAGCCGCCGGTCGAAGCGCTCGACGACGAGCGCCTTCGCGTCCTCGAAGTGCGCGATCTCGCACGGCGCCACAGGCAAACCGTAGGCCGCGATGATCTTCGTGCACAGCCACTCGTTTTCCACCGAGGTCCGCATGTCGGCGCGCATGTTGCCAACCAGCCCCAGCGGCAGTTTCAGAATGTGCGTGGTTGGCGTGCTGCCCTCGGGAAGCAGCCACTGCCCCCGGTGGCGAAGCAGCGCGGTCTTCTCCTGCGCCCCGGCGATGGAAAGACGCAGGCTGTCCACGGATTCGTGTTCGCCCGCGTGCGGGGTGGCCGTCGTTTCCCGCAGCAATTGCGCAACGTCCGATTCGGCGAGCGGGCGCCCCTTGATGGTTCGCAGGCTGGTGGGTGCTTCTCCCGTGGGGAGAATTTGCAGCGCGCCGACGCAATCGCGGCCGAGCGCGGCGAGCAGCTCGAACGGCGAAGTGCCGCCGGTCTGGTAGCGGGCGGCGATGCGTCTGCGAATGCGGTCGCTGTCCGGCAGCAGATTGTCGAAGTAGTCCGCAACGATCTGGCCGCGGTACGGCTGGTTGCCGGGCGTGAATGGCAGCGAAAGGGAAGGCGGGCGGCCTTGCTCGTCTTCGATCCAGCTATCGAAGTACACGAGGCGCTCGCTGCCGCGCACGCTCTCCCAGTAGCCAACGGGCAGGCCGTTCATCCAGAGGTCGAGCCGGTTCGGAAGACGTGGGCGCGTGCTCACCAGTTTTCCCTCGGCTTGCGGTTAGGGGCGGATTTCTGCGGCGGTTCAGCGGCGGCTGGCGTTGCGCGACGAGGCTTACGGACAGCCGATGGCGCCGTTGCGCTCGACATTTTGGCCGCGGCTGCGGGCGTTTTGGCCGGACGGGCCGGGGCTTTTGCAACGACCGGCGATGCCTGCGCTTCAGGCGCCCCGAGCTTGATTTCGACGTCGAACAGCCTCAACACACGAAAGAGCCGCTCGACGCTCGCCGTTTCCGGGTTCGCCTCGAACGCGGCGTAACTTTGCTGAGAGATGCCGAGCCGCTGGGCGACAGCTTCCTGGGTGAGGCCGGCCTTTTTCCGGAAGCCGAGGAGAATGGGGCGCAACTGGCTCAGGGTTTTGACGGGGTAGTCCACGGGATCTCCGGGCGGCGAGGCGCATGGCGTAGGTGAATACAGTCTATACATTGTAAAGCAAGAATACAAACTACAGACTGTAAATTGGAAATACAGCCTTAAGGCTGTATGAAGGCGCGCGCAGCGCCAGGGAATGGGACGAGGTTCCCTTTATAGTATCGCAACTAACGGCCAAGCGCCGCAGAGCCCCGCACAGCCGCTTCGCGGCCAGAACGGCTTGCCGTCAGGATGTCAGCCACGCATGCACAAACGCACGCGGGGAATGAAGCCATCGGCCTCATTCCCCGCGTGCTACACCTCAAAGGGTTTGGGAGATCAGCGATTCACGACACGAGCCGGCACGAGGAACGTCAGCAGCGCGCCGAGAATGAGCGCTCCCGCCATCGTGTAGAGGCCGGTATTGGTGCTATGCGTGAGATCCTTCATGAAGCCGATGAAGTACGGCCCCGCGAAGCCCGCGAGATTGCCCACGGAGTTGATGAGCGCGATGCCGGCGGCCGCGGCGGACCCGCCGAGAAACGCAGTGGGCAGGCTCCAGAACATCGGCAGGGTGGAGAGGGCGCCCGCTGCGGCGATCGTGAGGCCGATCATCGCGAGAACGGGCTGGCCGCCGAACATCGCCGATGCGATCAAGCCCACACCGCCGAGCACCGAAACGAAAGCCAGGTGCCAGCGGCGCTCGCGCCGCCGGTCGGCGCTGCGCGAGGCGAGCGCCATGGTGACGACGGCGGCCGCATAGGGAATGGTGGTCAGCAGGCCGATCGTGAGCGGATCCTTGACGCCCGTCGAGGCGATCAGCGTCGGCAGCCAGAAGCCCACGGTGTAGAACCCGCAGATCAGGCAGAAGTAGATCGTCGTGAGCAACCAAACGCGGCCGTTGGTGAAGACTTCGCGCAGCGAGTGCTCCGCCTTGTGCGCGGAATCGGCGGCGATTTGCTCCTCTAGCAGCGCGCGTTCTTCCGCGTTGAGCCACTTTGCCTTCTTGATGCCATCGGTCAGCACGACGAAGGCGGCGATGCCGACAACGATCGAAGGGAGCCCTTCGACGAAGAAGAGCCACTGCCAGCCCGCGTAGCCCATCGCGCCGCTCAACGCATGCAGCAGATAACCCGAGAGCGGCCCGCCGATGAGCCCCGATACGGGCACCGCCATGGCAAAAGCGGCGAACATCTTGCCGCGCCGGTGCGAGGGGTACCAGTACGAGAGGTAGAGAATCACGCCGGGATAGAAGCCCGCTTCGGCGAGGCCCAGCAAAAAACGCATCACGTAGAAGGCCGTCGGCGTGGTCACGAAGGCCATGCCCGAGGAAATGATGCCCCACGTGATCATGATGCGCGCCATCCACAGCCGCGCACCGACGCGATGCAGGATGATGTTGCTGGGAATTTCGACGAGGAAGTACGCGATGAAGAAGATGCCGGCGCCGAGGCCGTAGACCGTGTCCGAGAAGTGCAGGTCGGAAGACATCTGCAGCTTCGCGAAGCCCACGTTCACGCGGTCCAGATACGCGACGAGGTAGCACAGCATCAGAAACGGCACGATGCGCCGTGTGACTTTGGCGTAGGTACGCGCCTCGAACGCGTCCTTCTCGCCTGCTTCGATGATCCCGACCGACTCTTGCAGCACGGTTGTCTCCTTGGGTCACGCGCGATCAAGCGCACGCATTTGACATGCGTCCGCTAATTCGCGCAAATTTGTATGATGAGCATACGTAATATCTTTTGCTGGTTGGATGTTAGGTTAAAAGGCGGTAAGGTGTCAACGCGTCCCCAATCAACGTCGTTTTCGGGCCTTTGCCGAAGCTCACACACATGAACACACCTACATCCACGCCGCCGCGGGCGGTCGCGTTCGAGGCACCCAACATCACGAGTGCGGGCACGCTCGCGGACCGCGTCACCGCGGTCCTGCTCGAAAAGATCAAAAGCGGCGATTTCCCGCCGGGCGCGCGCCTGCCGACCGAGCAGATCATCTGCGAGCGCTTCGGCGTGAGCCGCACCGTGGTTCGCGAAGCGATCTCGCGGCTCAAATCGGAAGGGCTCGTCGAGGTGCGGCAGGGCAGCGGCATGGTCGTGCGCGAGGCGAGCCGTGCGGCCACGTTCCGGCTGCCCGTCGAGGTCAACGATTCGGTCGAGGCGGTCCTGCGCGTGACGGAGTTGCGCCGCGGCATCGAAGCCGAAGCGGCAGCACTGGCCGCCGAGCGGCGCACGCGCACGCAGCTCGCCGACATCAAGCGGGCGCTCACCGCGCTCGAAGCGGCCGCGAAGCAGCAGCGCGACGGCGTGGACGAGGACCAGGCATTTCACATGGCTATCTCGCATGCCACCGGCAACCCGCTCTATCCGCCGATGCTCGAATACCTCGGCCAGTTCGTGCACGCGGCGATTCTCGTCACGCGCACCAACGAAGCGCAGCGCCCCGAACTCTCCGAGCAGGTGCGCGCCGAGCACAAGGCGATCTATGACGCGATTGCCGCCCAGGATCCGGTTGCCGCGCGCCAGGCCGTCATCACGCACATCGATAATGCCGGCGCCCGCATTCAGGCGGCCGGCCCGGCGTTCTGGGCCGGCCAGGGCAGCGCCGTCGCCCAGCCGCTGCTCGAAGAAGGCAAGCGCGTGGCGCGCAAGCGGACGGTGCGTTAGCGCGTAAAGGGCGGTGAGGGAATGGCACGGCGCACTTGCGCGTTTCGCTAAAAGGTAAGATCATCATACAACTTTTAGCGGAAATGTCCGCCGCCATCCCGTAGAACGAAGGAGACGACGATGGAAATCGTGGTGACCGGCGCCGCCGGCTTTCTGGGCCAACGCCTGATACGCACGCTGCTCGCACGCGGCGAGCTCGCGGGCCCAGACGGCCGCGCGCAGCGCATCGAAAAAATTCGCGCGTTCGACGTGGTCGCGCTACAGGGCATCGACGACGCGCGCGTCGAAGTGCTCACCGGCGACATTAGCGACGCGGCGCAGGTCGAAGCCCTGATCGGCCCTCGAACCGCGAGCGTGTTTCATCTCGCGGCAATCGTCTCGGGCCAGGCCGAACAGGAGTTCGAGCTTGGCATGAGCATCAACTTCGACGCAACGCGCCTGCTTTTCGAGCGCATTCGCGTACTGCAAACGCGCGCGCGTTTCGTGATGACGAGCTCGGTGGCCGTGTTCGGCGGCGCGCTGCCGGCCACTGTCGAAGACACGCACGTCTGGTCGCCGAAGAGTTCCTACGGCACGCAGAAGGCGCTCGCCGACCTGCTGCTTGCCGACTATAGCCGGCGGGGCTACCTCGACGGCCGCAGCCTGCGCATGCCGACCGTCGTGGTGCGCCCCGGCAAGCCCAACCGTGCGGCATCGAGCTTCGCGAGCGGCATCATCCGCGAGCCGATCAACGGCGTGGAGGCGGTTTGCCCCGTCGCGCCCGAAACGCTGCTGTGGCTCATGTCGCCGGACCGCGCCGTCGAGAACCTCGTGCACGGCCATGAATTGCCCGCCGAGCGCCTGGACGAAGGTCGCGTCATCAACATGCCGGGGCTCTCGGTCACCGTGAGCGAAATGCTCGCGTCGCTGCGCCGTATCGCGGGCGACGCCGTAGCCGAGCGCGTGCGCTTCGAGCGCGATCCGGCGATCGAGAAGATCGTCAACTCGTGGCCCGGCAATTTCTCCGCGCCGTACGCACGCTCGCTCGGCTTCGTCTTCGATGCGAACTTCGACGACGTGGTGCGCGCCTTCATCGAGCGCGACGCACTCGTTCGCTGACACGTCGCGATGCGGCGGCGCGCGCCTCGCGCGCCGCGCTCGCGCAACCGGATTTCCCTCGACATGCGTTCATCTCCCGTCCTGCTCGGCTGTATTGCCGACGATTTCACTGGCGCGACCGATCTCGCGAACATGCTGGTTCGCGGCGGCATGCGTACCGTTCAGACCATCGGCGTACCCAGCGCACCGCTAGACACGCCCGCGCAGGCCGTGGTCGTCGCGCTGAAGTCGCGCACGGTGCCGCGCGACGAAGCCATTGCAGAATCGCTCGCCGCGCTCGAATGGCTGCGCTCGCTCGGCTGTCGCCAGTTCTATTTCAAGTACTGCTCAACATTCGATTCCACCGACGAGGGCAACATCGGCCCCGTCGCGGACGCGCTGATGCGCGCGCTCGGCACGTCGTTCGCGGTGGCCTGCCCGGCGTTTCCGGAGAGCGGCCGCACTGTCTATCGCGGCCATCTGTTCGTGGGCGACGTGCCGCTCAACGAGTCGGGCATGCAGAACCATCCGCTCACGCCGATGACCGATGCGAACCTCGTGCGCACGCTGCAGCGCCAAACGCCTTCGAAGGTCGGCTTGCTACGCTACGACGCGATCCAGCAAGGCGTGCCGGCGCTCGAGCAGGCACGCGAGCAACTGGTCGCCCAGGGCGTGCGCCTTGCCATCGCCGACGCGATATCGGACGCCGATCTGCACACGCTCGGGCAAGCCTGCGCGAACGATCTGCTCGTAACAGGCGGATCGGGCCTCGCGCAGGGCCTGCCCGCGAACTTCGCGCGTGCAGGGCTGCTCGACGAGGCAAGCGTCGCGCAGCAGCTTCCGGCTGTGCATGGGCACGCCGCCGTGCTCGCAGGCAGCTGCTCGCGCGCCACTCAGGGCCAGGTTGCGCATTGGCGCGAGCGCGGCAGGCCCGCGTTCCGCATCGAACCGCTCGCGCTCGCCGCGAACGCGCAAGGCGTGGTCGATGCTGCACTCACCTTCGCACGGGAGCGCATCGAAAGCGAGCCGGTGCTGATCTACGCAACGAGCGCGCCGGACGAAGTCGCGCAGGCGCAGCAGGCGCTCGGCACGGCCGCTTCGGGCGCGCTCGTCGAAGCGGCGCTCGCGAGCGTGGCGCGGGGCCTCGAGGAAATGGGCGTGCGGCGCTTCGTCGTCGCGGGCGGGGAGACCTCGGGGTCGGTCGTGAACGCGCTCGGCGTGACCTCGCTTGCGATCGGGCCGCAAATCGACCCCGGCGTGCCCTGGACCGTTTCCGATGGCGCGCGCCATGCGCTCGCGCTCAAGTCCGGCAACTTCGGCACGGTCGACTTCTTCGAAAAGGCGCTCGCGCAGTGCGACAGCATCATGGAGCCGGCGCAATGAGCACGATCCTTCCTGCCGACCACGCTGCCGAGAATCGCGCGCGCGAGGAGATCGCGCGCATCGGCGCCGATCTCTATGCGCGCCGCTATACCGTCGGATCGGCGGGCAACATCAGCGCGCGGCTGCGCGACGGCTGGCTCATCACGCCGACCGATGCGTGCCTCGGCCACCTCGATCCGGCAGCGATCGCGAAGGTCGATGCCAGCGGCCAGTGGGTGAGCGGCGACAAGCCGTCGAAAACCCTCGCGCTGCATCGCAACGTCTACGAAGTGAACCCGTCGATGAACGGCGTGGTGCACACGCATTCCACGCACCTGGTCGCGCTGACGCTCGCGGGCGTGTGGCACCCCGAAGACGTATTGCCGCCGATCACGCCGTACTACGTGATGAAGGTCGGCCACGTGCCACTCGTCGCGTACCGGCGGCCCGGCGACCCGGAGGTGGCCGCACGTATCCGCGCACTCGCGAACGACGTGCGCGGCGTTCTGCTGGAGCGGCTTGGGCCCGTGGTGTGGGGCGAGAGCGTCTCGCAGGCAGCCTGGGCGCTCGAAGAGCTCGAAGAAACCGCACGCTTGTGGCTCATGACGACGCCGCGACCCGCGCCGCTCACTGAGGCGCAGATCGACGAACTGCGTGCGACGTTCAACGCGAAGTGGTGAGCGCTTCATCCGCGCGCCGCGCGGATCGAGTGCCAGCCACCGATCGCCTTCTATTCAGGAGACCTTATATGTTGCGTTTTTCCGCCAATCTCTCGACGCTTTTCCAGGAGTTGCCGCTCGCCGCGCGTTTCGAAGCGGCGGCGCGCGCCGGCTTCGATGCTGTCGAGCTGTGGTTCCCGTATGAAATTCCGGCGGCGCAGATGCGCGAACTACTCGCAGCGCACGGGCTGCGCTGCGTGGGCATCAACTCGCCCGCGGGCGACGTCCAGCGCGGCGACTGGGGGCTGGCCGCCGACCCGACACGTCGCGCCGAGTTCGAAGCGAGCGTCGAGCAGGCTTTCGACTATGCAGCGGCGATCGGCTGCCCGAGCGTGCACGTGATGGCCGGCCAGATCGAGGCCGGCGCACCGCGGCAACCCGCTTGGGACCACTATGTGCAATGCCTTGGCGCGGCGGCGGACCTTGCGGCCGCGCGCGGGCTGGTGGTGATGATCGAACCGCTCAACGCGCTCGACCGCCCGCGCTATCTGCTCAACACGCAGGCTCAGGCGCTGGAGATTCTGGCCACGCTGAACCGGCCGAACCTCAAGATCATGCTCGACCTTTATCACGTGCAGCGCGGCGAAGGAAACCTGATCGAGCGGATGCGCGCCTCGCTGCCGCATGCGGCGCACGTGCAGATCGCCGACAATCCCGGCCGCCATGAGCCGGGCACGGGCGAGATCCGCTTCGAGAGCGTGTTCGCCGAGATCGAGCGTAGCGGGTACGCCGGGTTGATCGGCTGCGAATACTTGCCGTCTGGCGCGAGTGCGGAGAGCTTTGGCTGGCTCGAACCGTTCAGGACCGCACAGCCTGCTTGAGCCTGGCGGCGCGACGCCATAAACGGTAGTCGCGCCTTGCTAAAAGTACGATCAAGGCCGGGCAGGCAGGGGCGGTGTCACGCGCGCCTCATTGCCCCGCGCCCTGCATCGGCTCTCCAAGCACGAACGGGCCGCCCTGAAACTGGTGCGCCGGGTCGGCAAGACCGGCGTTCGGTGCGCTCGCGGGGAAACGGTCGGCGAACGCCGCCGAACTGTCGCGCGGCCGGAAGCCCAGGAACCCGGCTTTGGTGTTGTTCCACCAGCTCGCGGGATTGTCCGACACGCCGTAGACGATCGCGTGGCCCACGCGGTTGGTGAAAAGCGAGCAGCGCACGAGTTCGATGAAGTCGCGATAGCTCAGAAACGTGACCAGCATGCGCGCATTTTTCGGTTCCTCGAACGACGATCCGATGCGCAGGCACACCGTTTCTATGCCGAAGCGGTCGTAGTAGTAGCGCGACAGCGATTCACCGAAGCACTTCGTCACGCCATACAGACTATCCGGCCGGTGCGGGGCATCGGCATCGAGCACGCTCGTGACAGGATGAAAGCCCGTGACGTGATTGGAGCTGGCAAAGACGATGCGCTTCACGCCATGCTTGCGCGCGGCCTCGTAGAGGTTGTACGTCCCGCGAATATTGGCTTCGAGTAGATCGTCGAACGGCGCATCGACGGAAATGCCACCCAGGTGCACGATTGCATCGACGCCTTCCACCATCTGCATGACCGCCTCGCGATCCGACAGGTCGACGAGGCGCGCTTCCTCGTGCGCCGCCGCCTCACCCAGCGCCGTGATGTCGCTCACGCGCACGGCGTCGGCCCACTCTGCGAGCGCGCCGCGCAATTGACGGCCCAGGTTGCCGCCCGCGCCGGTAAGAAGAAGGCGACCGAATGGCTTGCCGGAAAGGGAGGTTTGGGTCATCGGGACTTCCTGGAAAATATTTGGAAAACGTTTTCCAAATATAGCCATCGGTAATTGCAACGTCAATGGCGGAATACGTGCGCCGATGCGAGTGGTTTACCCGTGGCGGTTTCTGCGACAATGCTCGCCGTCGATTCCGTAAAGCGTTGCCATCCTATGAAAAGTGGTTCCCCGACGATTCGTGATGTCGCCGCCATGGCCGGCGTCTCGGTCGCGACGGTATCGAAATACGTGAACGGCACGCAACGTTTTTCGCCGGCCGTAGAGGCGAAGCTGAAAGATGCCGTCGAGTCGCTCGGCTACCGCTCCAATCCGCTCGCGCGCTCGATGATCACGGGGCGCACGCGGACCATCGGCGTTGCCATCCTCGACATCACCAACCCGCATTTCACCAAAGTGGTCAAGGGGGCGAACCGCGTTGCGCTCCAGCATGACTACACGTTGCTCCTTGTGGATACGGAAGAGAACCCGGCGCGCGAGCGCTCGGTCATCGAGGCGCTCGCGCCGCGGGTCGATGGGCTCATCATCAGTTCGCGCGCTTCGGAAGAGATGGCGCAATGGATGCTGGAACTGGACAAGCCGGTCGTCATGCTCAGGAGCGTGCGCGGGCTCGCGATTCCCAACGTGGGCTTCGACAACCGGCTCGCCACTTACATGCTGGCGCGCCATCTGTTGAATCTCGGGCATCGGCACATCGCCTACCTGGGGTTCGGCGCGGCGAGCATCAACGACGAGCGCATTGCCGGCGCGCGCGCGGCGCTCGCCGAAGCGGGCCTTGCGCTCGATGTCCATGACACGCACGCACCAACCGCGCAGGCAGGCGAGCAGGCCTGTTCGCGCGTGATGCTGGGCCCGGACCGCCCGCAAGCGGTGATCTGCTACAACGACCTGATTGCGCTTGGCTTCATGAAGGAGGCAAAGTCGCTCGGCTTTCGCTTGCCGCAGGATGTTTCCGTGGCCGGCATCGACAACGCACTGTATGGCGAATACGTCGAACCGAGCCTGACCACCATCGACGCGCAAAGCGAAACCATGGGCGAGCTCGCGATGCAAAAGCTCATCGACGCGCTCGCGGGCAAAGAGGACGCCGGCAACATCGTGCTCGAACCGCGCCTCATTGCCCGCGATTCGACAGTCGCCCGAGCCTGAACGTCTGATCGCCATGCTTCCTGCCTCTTGGCCGCGCCTCTTCGGGCGGCGGCCTGGTCACGCATGCTTGCTAGAGGCGCGTGCGCAGTGGCGCCGATTCGCGTAACTACCTACTAGCCAATCTGGAGGCAAGCGATTAAATTTAGGAAAACGTTTTCCAATCTCATTATCAATGCGAGCGCAACGACCACAGCGCCCGGGGACGGCTTACTGACAACGCTGTCTTCGTCGCGCAGCAGGATTTCCGTGGGCGCGGGCGTCATCCATCGGTTCTGACACACCTGAGCGGCCAAGGCTCAAGCACGCATCTTCAAATCTGGGGGCAAGCGATGAAAAAGACCTTTCGCAATTCACGTACTGCAATGACCGTTCTGGCGGCCGCGCTGGCGCTTGCCGCGGGAGGCGCGCACGCACGCGTGTTCCGCTGCGCCGACGTTCACAGCGATACCTTCCCCACCAACATGGCGGTCAAGTACATGGGTGAGGAGATTTCGAAGGCGACGAACGGTAAGGACTCCATCAAAGTGTTCGGCAATAGCGCACTTGGTTCGGAGAACGATACGATCGATCAGGTCCGTATCGGCGCGCTCGACATGGCGCGGGCCAATGGCGCGGCGTTCAACGAGATCGTGCCGGAATCAATGATTCCGTCACTGCCGTTTCTCTTCCGCGACATCGATCATTTCCGCAAGGTGATGTACGGCCCGGAAGGACAGAAGATTCTCGATGCGTTCAAGGCCAAGGGGATGATCGCGCTCACGTTCTATGAGAGCGGCGCGCGTTCGATCTACGCGAAGCGCCCGATCAAGTCGCCGGCCGACATGAAGGGCTTGAAGGTGCGCGTGCAGCCTTCCGATCTCATGGTCGACGAAATCAGGGCGATGGGCGGCACGCCAACGCCGATGCCGTTCGCCGAAGTCTATACGGGCCTGAAGACAGGGCTCGTCGATGCGGCTGAAAACAACCTGCCGTCATACGAAGAAACCAAGCATTTCGAAGTCGCGCCGGTGTACTCGGAAACGGACCACGCCATGACGCCGGAAGTGCTCGTGTTCTCGAAGAAGATATGGGACACGCTTACGCCGCAGGAGCAGGAGGCCATCAAGAAGGCGGCGGACGATTCGGTGCCTTACTACGTGAAGCTCTGGACCGCGCGCGAAGATTCCGCGGGCAAGACGGTGGAGAAGGGCGGCGCGACCATCGTTCCGGCCGGGCAGGTCGATCGTGCGGCCTTCGTGAAGGCCATGCAGCCGGTCTGGGCGAAGTACGAAAAGACCCCCGAAATGAAGCAGATCGTCGACGAAATCCAGGCGGTTCGATAACGTGCGCAACTCCGCGCCCTGGCCGGGCGCGGAGTTGCAAACACATTGCATGCCCCTCTGCTGTCGCCGCTTCGGCGCTGCGGCGCCTCCCGCGTGCGCGCAGCGCCTGGCCCATCAGGCCACGCGAATCACCACCTTCCCGAAGTGCTTGCCCGCTGCGAGCCAGGCATAAGCCTCGGGCGCTTCCTCGAAGCGGAACACGCGATCCACCACGGGCCGGATCTGCTGCGCCTCGACGAAACGCGCGACGTCATCGAGCATCGCGCGGCTACCGACCATGATGCCGTGCAGCCGCTTGAAGCCGCCGATCACGGGGAGCAGTGCGAGTTCGGGGCCTGCAAAACTCGTCACGCCGCCAATGATCGGAACGAACCCGCCCATTTTCGCGGCGGCCACCGAGCGCGGCAGCGTATCGCGTCTGCCGACCTCAACGACGATATCCGCCCCTTCGCCGCCGGTGAGCCGCAGCACCTCGTTCTGCCATTCGGGTTGCGCGCGGTAGTTGATCGTCTCGTTGGCGCCGAGCGCGCGGGCGCGCTCGAGCTTCTCGTCGCTCGACGAAGTAATGATCGTCCGCAACCCGGCTGCATGCGCGAGCTGCAATGCCCAGATCGACACGCCACCGGTGCCGAGCAGCGCCACGGTCGCGCCGGGCTGCGCGCGGCTCGAGCAGCGGCTGGGCGTGCGTCTGTTGCAGCGGACCACGCGCAGCCTCAGCCTCACCGACGAAGGCCACGCGTACTACGAGCAGTGCCGCCGCGTGCTGGGCGAGCTGAGCGCGGTTGAGGCCGCGCTCGACCATGGCCAGCGCGAGCCCTCGGGGCGGCTGCGCATCACCGCTCCCGTGCTGTTCGGGCGCCAGTGCGTCGCGCCCGTGGTCCGGCGGCTCGTGGAGCAGCATCCGCGGCTGAACGTCGAGCTGTCGTTCAGCGATCGCGTGGCCGATCTCGTCGAGGACGGCTTCGATCTGGCCGTGCGCATCGGCACGCTGCCCGATCACGGCACGCTCGTGGCGCGCAGGCTGGGTGTGCAACGTATGGGCATCTGCGCGTCGCCAGCGTATCTCGCGCGTCACGGCAAGCCGTCGAACGTGGCGGCGCTGGCGTCGCACGTCGGGATCGCCTATGGCCGCACCGGGCAGAGCGTGCCGTGGCGCGTGCGCGGTCCGGATGGCGAAGTGCAGGAGTGCCGGCTCGCGTCGCGGCTGTGGTTCGACGACCTGCTGGCGATCGCCGATGCGGCCGCCGCCGGCGCGGGCCTCGCCTGGCTGCCGTGCTGGCTCATGGGCGCGTATTTGAGTGATGGGCGGCTCGAACTGGTCATGGACAGCAAGAGCGTGCTGGGCGACGAAGCGCACGTGGTGCGGCAGAAGTCTCGGCACGTGCCGTCAAAGGTTCGGGTAGCCGTCGATGCCCTCGTCGCGGACATCTCGCGCATGCTCGACGCTGATCCGAGCCGGGCCTATTCGAAGGAAAGCTGACGAAATTTCATCCGTCCTCTCCTTGAAACGAGTCGATGGGTCGCCGGTCTTCTCCACGACGCGCAAGCACAACGAAAAAGCCCACACGAAGTGGGCTTTGCGCGCTTTGCCGCTGTTGCTTCACGAGTTACTTCATGGGTGACTTCGCGAGTTACTTCGCGACGGGCATCGTGAACTCGGCGCCCTTTTCGGTGCTCTCCGGCCAGCGTTGCATGATCGACTTCTGCTTCGTATAGAAGCGCACACCTTCTTCGCCATAAGCATGCATGTCGCCGAACAGGCTGCGCTTCCAGCCGCCAAAGCCGTGCCATGCCATCGGCACCGGAATCGGCACGTTGATGCCCACCATGCCCACTTCGATCTGGCGGCCGAATTCGCGGGCCATGTTGCCGTCGCGCGTGAAGCAGGCCACGCCATTGCCGAACTCGTGGTCGTTGATCAGCTGCACGGCTTCCGAAAAGTCCTTCACGCGCACGCAGGCGAGCACCGGCCCGAAGATCTCTTCCTTGTAGATGCGCATCTCGGGCGTGACGTTGTCGAACAGCGTGCCGCCGGTGAAGAAGCCGTCTTCATGGCCGGGCACCTTCAGGCCGCGTCCGTCGACCACGAGCGTCGCGCCTTCTGCCACGCCGCTTGCGATATAACCTTCGATGCGCTCCAGCGCCTGGCGCGTGACGATCGGGCCCATCTCCGCGTCGGGCTCCATGCCGTTCTTCACCTTGAGTGCGCGTGCGCGCTCGGCGAGGCGCGGCACGATCTTGTCGGCCACGTCGCCCACCAGCACCGCCACCGAGATCGCCATGCAGCGCTCGCCCGCCGAACCGTAGCCCGCGCCGATCAGCGCATCCACGGCCTGGTCGAGGTCGGCGTCGGGCATCACGACCATGTGGTTCTTCGCGCCGCCGAGCGCCTGGACACGCTTGCCGTGCTTCGCGCCGGTCTCGTAGATGTAGTTCGCGATAGGCGTGGAGCCGACGAAGCTCACGGCCTTCACATCGCGATGCGCGAGCAGGGCGTCGACCACGACCTTGTCGCCCTGCACGACATTGAACACGCCGTCGGGCAAGCCGGCTTCCTTGAGCAGACGCGCCATGAAGAGCGACGCCGAAGGATCGCGCTCGCTCGGCTTGAGCACGAAAGTGCAACCCGCGGCCAGCGCGACCGGGAACATCCAGCACGGCACCATGCAGGGGAAGTTGAACGGCGTGATGCCGGCCACCACGCCCAGCGGCTGACGCACGGTCCAGTTGTCCATGCCCGTGGAAACCTGCTCGGTATAGTCACCTTTGAGCAGTTGCGGAATGCCGCACGCAAATTCGATTACGTCGATGCCGCGCGCGACTTCGCCCTGCGCGTCGGCGAACACCTTGCCGTGCTCGGCCGTGATGATGGCCGCGAGTTCGTCCTTGTGGCGGTTCATCAGTTCGAGAAAACGCAGCATGATGCGCGCGCGGCGGATAGGCGGCGTGTCGCGCCAGGCCGGGAACACGGCTTTCGCGCTCGCCACGGCGGCGTCCACGTCGGCGGCTTCACCCAGCACGAGGCGGCGCGCGACGGCGCCGGTCGCCGGATTGAAGACCGCCTGCGTGCGGTCGCCCGCGCCGCGCTCGGCTTTGCCGCCGATGAAGTGGATCACGTCTGCGGAATCGGTATAGGCCTGCATGTCATCTCCTGGTCAGCTGTGTACGTGACGCCCAGTGTACGAAGCCCGCAGGGGCCCGCAAAGGCTCTGGCGCTGAATTGATTGTTCTCGATTGTGAACAATCCGCCGTGTAGACCGTGAAAGATGCGCGAGCGCCGTGCTAGTATCGGCGCACGGATCACGAGGTTGACGCGGACTTTTCATCGATGGATACGCAGCGAGTCGAGGCACTCTGGACACATTTGCACTGGCTGAATGTGCTCGCCGCGCAGGGCAGCTACACGGCCGCCGCAGCGCGTCTGGGCGTGAGCAAGGCGGCCATGAGCCAGCGCATCGCCGAGCTGGAGCGCGTGGCGGGCGTGCCTCTGGTGCAGCGCACCACGCGCAGCGTGCGCTTCACGGAAGCAGGGCGGCGGCTCGTGGAGGACACGCGCGCGGAGTTCGAGCGCATCGCCGCGAGCTTCGCGAGCGTGCGCGAGATGGCCGACGTCGCGCGCGGCACGGTGCGTGTGACCGCGCCCGTCGCGTTCGCGCGCCAGCAACTGGTACCGCGTCTCGCCGAGTTTTCGCGGGCTCATCCCGAGGTGCGCGTGCAACTCGAGCTTTCCGACCGGCTCACCTCGATTGCCAGCGAGGGGTTCGATCTCGCGATTCGCCATAGTGCGCAGGTGCCCGAAACGCACGTGGCGTGGAAGCTCTGCGATACGCGCTCGGTGATCGTCGCCACCCGTGCTTACCTCAAGCAGCGCGGCACGCCGCAAACGCCCGCCGATCTCGCGCAGCACGACTGCCTGTTCTATCCGCGCACGCTCGGGGCGGCCGTGTGGTCGTTCGAGAAGACGGGCCGCCGCGCGGACGGCCCGCGTGAGAGCGTGAGCGTGAACGGCCCGTTCTCGGCGAATAATAGCGAGGCGTTGCGCGACGCCGCGCTGGAACATCTGGGCATTGCGCTGCTGCCCGATTTCAGCGCGCAGGCCGCGTTGCAGGCGGGCAAGCTCGTCGTGCTGCTGCCCAACTGGCGACCGGTGGGCGCGTACGCTTCGCAGTTGCACGTGGTGCGGCCGTACGGGGCACAAGTGCCGCGCGCGGTGAAGCGTTTTGCGGAGTTCCTGCGGCAAACCTTCAAGGATGGCTTCCCGCTGGAGTGAGCTTTCCGGTTCTCAAGGAAATTCGGAGGCAGGCACATGGATCAGGACGAGGCACGCGCAGCGGAATTGGGGCGGCAATGGTATCGCGAGCGCGAGTGCTCGCTGGACGCGTTCGTGAACCAGTTGCACGGTGACGGCAGCCCGTTGCGTTTTGCAGCCGATGTGAGGCAACGCATTCCCGTATACGACTGCCGGCAGCTGGAGGCCATACTCCACGACGCGCCCCAACTAGCGCAGTTACAGGCCGAATGGGCGCACGTGCTGCGCGACGGCGCTGGCGTGCTGGTGCTCGAACACGCATACGCGGATACGCGGCCCGTGGACGAAGCGACGGCCGTGTTCGAGGCCATCATCCGCGCGGAGCGGGAGCGGGGCTCGACCGGCGCGGACCATTTCGCGCAGGCCGGTGCGAACGACCGCATCTGGAACGCGCAGCAGAAGCTTTGCCTCCAGGCGCCGGCCGTATTCGTCGACTACTTCGCGAATCTGCCGTTGATGGCCGTGTGCGAGGCGTGGCTCGGCCCGTGCTATCAAATGACTTCACAGGTCAACGTCGTGCGGCCGGGAGGCGCGGCTCAGCAGGCGCATCGTGATTATCACCTGGGATTCCTGACGGTTGAAGAGGCCGAATGCTATCCGGCGCATGTGCACCGGCTTTCCCCGTATCTCACGCTCCAGGGCGCGGTGGCGCACAGCGACATGCCGGTCGAGAGCGGACCGACCCGGCTCTTGCCTTACTCGCAGCGCTATGCCGAGGGCTACCTCGCATGGCGGCGCGCCGATTTCCGCGAGTATTTCGAGTCGCATTTCGTGCAATTGCCGCTTGCCAGAGGCGACGCCGTATTCTTCAATCCCGCGCTCTTTCATGCGGCCGGTACGAACCAGACTGCCAGCGTCCAGCGCATGGCGAATCTGCTGCAGGTTTCATCGGCAATGGGGCGCGCGATGGAAACGCTCGACCGCGCACGCATGTGCGAAGCGATTTATCCCGTGCTGCGCGAGCAGTGGGCAGAAGGTCGGCTCAGCGAAGCCGCCTTGCTTGCCGCAATCGCGTCGTGCGCGGAGGGCTACCCGTTTCCCACCAATCTCGACCGCGACCCGCCTGTGGGCGGACTCGCGCCTCAAAGCCAGCAGGCGCTCATGCAGCGCGCGCTTCGCGAGGACTGGGCGCCGGCCAGATTCACCGAGGCGCTGGGCCAGCATGGCTCGCGGCGCGACCCGGCAGACAAGTCCTGACGCGGCGTGCCGCTCTCGGCACCCCAAGCCGCCCCAAGCGCCCCAAGCCACCTCAAGCAGCAGATGACGTGTAAAAAAGCGCAGCCGATGCTGCATGCACGCATCGTTCAGGATCGCGCCCGCACGTCGGGATGGGCGAGCAGTTCTGCGAGCGTGCGGATCGCCTCGTCGATGCGCGGCGACCACGGGTGGCCATAATTCAGCCTGATGCAATTCTCGAATGCGTGGGACGCAGAGAACAGCGGGCCGGGCGCCACGCTGATCCCGCGTTCGATGGCGAGGCGATGCAGCGCCATGGCGTCGATGGGCTCGCGGAACGTGAGCCAGAGAAAATAGCCGCCTTCAGGGCGCGTGTATTGCGTGCCTTCCGGTAGCCAGCGGCGGATCGCTTCGATCATCGCGTCGCGCTGGTGCTGCATGGCGAGGCGGATCTTCTTCAGGTGGCGCTCGTAGCCGCCGTGCTCCAGGTAGTCGGCAATGCCGGCCTGCACGGGGATGCTCGCCGAAATGGTCGTCATGAGCTTCAGGCGCTGCACGCGCGCGGCGAAACGCCCCGCGCTCGCCCAGCCGACGCGGTAGCCCGGCGCGAGGTTCTTCGAAAACGAGCCGCAATGCATGACGAGGCCGTGCCGGTCGAAGGCCATGGCCGGCGGCGGATAGTTCGGCGCGTAGTGCAACTCGCCGTATACATCGTCTTCGATGAGCGGGACCTCGTGTTTCGCGAGCAGTTCGACGAGCGCCTCTTTCTTCGCCGCCGACAACGTGACGCCCGTGGGGTTCTGGAAGTTCGTCATGAACCAGCAGGCGCGGATGGGGTGCCTGTCGAGCGCTTGTGCCAGCGCTTCGAGGTCGAGTCCCGTGGCCGTGTCCACGGGAATTTCGACGGCGCGCAGGCCGAGCCGCTCGATCGCCTGAAGGGCGGCGTAGAAACCCGGCGATTCGACGGCGACGATGTCGCCGGGCTGAGTGACCGCCATCAGGCAAAGATTGAGTGCTTCGAGCGCGCCGTTGGTGACGATGATGTCCTCGGCCGGCTGCGAGATGCCCACGCGCATGTAGCGCAGCGCGATCTGCCGCCTCAGGCTTTCGTTGCCAGGCGGCAGGTCGACGACGGTGCTCCACGGGCTCACGCTGCGCGCGGCCTGCCCCAGCGATTTGGCGAGGCGCGATAGCGGGAAGAGCAAAGGCGAAGGGAAGGCGGAGCCGAGCGGCACGATACCGGGCCGTTTGGCGGCGTCGAGCACCGAGAAGACGAGCTCGCTGATATCGACGGTTGCGGATTCGCCCATTGTGGCGCGCGATGCGGCGCCGGCGGGCTTCGAGGGCGGCGCGACATAGTAGCCCGAGCGTTCCTCGGCGCGTACCAGGCCCCACTGTTCGAGCAGATAGTAAGCACGCGTCGCGGTGGACTGGCTTACGCCGTGCTGCGCGATGATTTGCCGCAGTGACGGCATGCGGGAGCCGGGCGCGACGTTGCCGGACCGAATCTCGGCCGCCATGCTTTGCGCCAGGAGTTCGTAGCGTGTCATGCGCTTTCGTTCTTCGGATGACGTTATGGGGGGCTTATGCCGCGAGGCGGTTCGATTTTCGTATGTCTCGACGGCCTTGAGAAGCGACTGCTGCGGTGTTTTTTTCGCCGCCTGCTGCTGTACGGTGGCTTCGTAGGGGCGGATCATTGCACCCAGCGCGCATCGAAGTCCGGGTCTGTTCTCCCGGGATGCGTCGGGATTACTGCGCGAGTGCCTGGATCATCACCTAAACCCGCAGAGCTTGCGGCTCTTATTGCCTGTAGCGTGGCAAGCATTTGGCCCCGGCACGCGAGTGCCGGGGCATTTTTCATGTCTGCAAATAAACGTACCGGCTGCATCCGTCAAATAGTCCGCAACTGCTGCTTTTCCCGTCCTCGGGGAAGTTTGAACATGAGCCCATGTAATCGAGTGAAACGGAGGAAATGATGGAACTCATCCGCATGGTACGGCTTGTTCTCTGGAGCTTCTTCGGCGTGCGCAAGAGCGCGGACCACGAGGCCGACTTCGCCAACGTGAACTTCAGTTGGCTGCCGTTCGTGGCAGTAGGGCTGGCCGCGCTCATCGGCGCCTGCATTTGGGGCGTGGTGATGCTGGTCGCGCACTCCACGGGCACAGCGCAGGGGTTTTGATGGGGTGGCTGCGCTCGCGGCGAACTGGCAGGCGAGCGCTGCTGCGGCCCTTCTGCTATGTCGACATGCGTTTGCGGCTGTACATGCCTTGTCAGCTTGCGCCAGCGAGGTAGCGACGGCGACGCCAGACGTGCCGTCATAAACCGTGCGGCCAACGCTGTAGCGAATATCGTATCCGCGCGGTCTCCTTCGAAGCATTTCGATTCCTCTGATCGTTTCTACTCTCCGGCTCACGGCAGCGCGCTGACGAGTCCGGTCGCCCTTGTTGGCATTGCGGCTGCTGAAAGCCGCCAGAAATCTGCGTTCTGCGAACTGACGCCTGTTCCACCCTTTTTTCGCGGCCATGCCGTGGCTGGCGTGTTGCTAATCTGTCGTCACTCGCCGCAACGTCGCGCACCGGGCAATCCGTGAATGCGGCAGGCGTCTTTTCGCACGACGATCGATGAAGTCAAACACCCTGAATTTCTCCGGCGGCCCCGGCGCGCTGCCGGCCGTGGTGCTCGAACAGACGCGCGACGCGATCGTCGCGCTGCCCGATACCGGTCTTTCGGTGCTGGGCATGAGTCATCGCTCGGAGTGGTTCCTCTCGATCCTGGACGAAGCGGAGCAGAACATCCGCGCGTTGCTCGGCTTGCCTGACCGCTATGCGGTGACTTTTCTCCAGGGCGGCAGCAGCCTGCTGTTCGCGACGATACCGATGAACTTCGCGACCCGCGTCTGGGCGCCGCCCGCCTATGTGAATTCGGGCTACTGGAGCCAACGCGCGAGCGCCGAAGC